>JAJEHF010000012.1 GCA_022823865.1 Bryobacterales bacterium | reverse complement strand
CTCGTAGAGCGTCGCCATGTCCCGGCCCTCAAGCAACCGAGCGGTCTCGGCATTTCCCCGCGGAAGCGAGACATGACGGGTCAGACGGTTCCAGAATTGGAACAACTCTCGATACCCATCCGCCTTGGCGAGCGCCTGGCTCGGGGCCTGGAATCGAAGAAGCGGACTGGCTTCAGCAATAAAGGGGGCAGAAGCCACGGGCCCAAGCACCGTCAACATTGTGCGGCAGTCATCCCTGAGCCCGGCGTGGAGCTTGGGATGATCAATGAAGCGAAAGATGATGCCCAAGCATTGCTCAAGGGCATGTCGAACGAACCTGTTCTCAATGGTGTCGAAAGATAGCCGTCCGTGCGGCGCGTCCACACGCACAGGAAAGTGAGGCTGCCGCGGAACGCCAAACGTGAGCTTGTGGGCCAGAGGACTCGTCGCGACCTCAACGCCCTGAGGCAACGGGACCAGCCGCTCGGTACGCGAAACGACCGATTGAATCGCTCGCCGATCGAGGCGCCGAACATGAGATACCGGAACCAGGGTACGTTCAGGCTCGAAGCGTTGTGTGGGAGTCACTTCGATGACGCGAAGCCAGTCCTGGAGGCGCTGTCCAGTTCGTTCGCAGAGAATCGTGCGGCGCAAGAGCTGGAGCTGATGGTAAGGCACCGTGGAGGCATGTGCGGGATCAGCGGCGCTCCGGAAACCAGTCGAGGACCGCCAACCGAATACCAGACCGGCAGACAGCCTCGAGACTTCATCAAGGATACGCGACACTCCTTCGGAGCCGATCTTGCTCGATACGACTTCGATGCCAACCCCGGCCAGAGAGGTCTCGCCGACGAAGTTGCCGAACGAAAGGACTGCCAGATCCGCTCGGAGAAACTCGCCGCCGAAGTCAGTTACGCGCTGCCGATCGGCGCGAGACGGTACCGACTGAAAGTGCAGCACGTATTCGATCCGCTCGTTGAGCGTGATGGTGGCTCCAGGAGTCGCGACGGACGGCGGTTGACTATCGCGGCGAGCCGAGTACGTGAACGCTGGAGCCGGCACAAGCACGCGATCCTTGTCACTTGAAAAATGAAACGAACCCGAAATCCCTCAGAGAGTCCAGCATTTCGACCGTTCGTCGATAGGCTTTCGGCAATTTCGCCTTCGCGCCCGGATCGAAATCCTCCTGACTGACATCCGTGGAGCGGTTCTCAAGGTCGCGCAAGTATGCGCAGAGTCCTGCCAACGGGGCCTCCAGCTTTGCTCGGGTACCCGATAGCCGCGGCAGAATTTTCTGTAGCACCGCCGCATCAAGGGCACGCAGCCACTCCGAATGGGTGTAACTCTGACATTGAGTCGTCACGCGGCGTGCTTGTGAGGGAATGGCACGATGTTGTCCGCGACGGTGACCTCTTGACGATAGGTCTGCGCGAGCATGGTCCACGCAGGGTCGAAGCGCTCACTGCGCACCAAGGCGCGCAACGTCAAGATGGCCTGTCCGCCGTCATGGCGCCAGCGCATCCCGGAACACTTCAAGCGCTGGGAGACCAACGTCTTGCATGCCGCCTCGACCACACCCGAGCCGATGGGCAGATGCCCGGCCTTGGCCTGGGCGTAGCGCATGCGGTGGCGGTTGTGCCGGAAGTAGCGAAGCACCTCGCCGATGCGCTTTCGCCTGGGATATTTCGTGCGTTGATAGCTCAGCGCCCGAATGACCTTCTCGACCCCCTCGGGGGCGTCGCGCAGCACATGGCGCAGCTTCTCGAACTGGGCGCGCCCCTTGGGGTCGTTGTCCCCGTAGCAGGCATCGAGCCCGGACTTCAACTGCTCGGCCGCATGGAAGAAGTCCACCACCGCGGTGGCTTGAGGAGCCAGCGCATCGAGGAAGCGCCAGTTGTCACGCGCCCCGTCGGCGACAGTGACCACCTCAAGGTCGGGCCGCTTGCCCAACGCAGCGTCGAGCTCTGCGGCAACGGTCGTCTTCAACGTCGCCTTCTTCGCCTCGGGCATGCGTCCCATCGCCACGGTGTCGAGACGCCCGCCCTCGGCATCGAAAAACGACAGCGTCGCACAGCCCGCCTCGCGATACGCGCCCGGCCCTCGCGCGCGCCCCTCACCGGTGCGCCCCCGGGAGGCATCCTTCATCGGGACCATCACCCCATCGAGCGACACCGCGACCGTGACCGCCTCATCGGGCACCACCGAGACCTCGCGCAACGACGCCTCGAAGCGTTCGCGCCCGGCCTCCCAATGGGCGCTCACCGCCTTGGGCAATCGGTCCAGCGAACTCTTCGACGGCGTCATGTTGCCCAGCTCGCGCAGCATCGTGTGCGCATGCGCTGGCGTCATCTCGGCCACCATGTGGCTGGCTTGGCGCGCCGCCAGAGGTGTCCAGTGTCCCTCGACGATGCCCGCACGCAGCTCCATCGGCACCACCGCGCGCTCGCGCCCGTGCCGATACAGCGTGCGACTCACCCTCACCGGCCCCACCGCCGTGGTGTAGCTCTCGGGGCTGCGCAGCACCCGATGGCACCGACGCTGGTCGACCTCGACCGCCGGCGCGTCGATGTCGAGACGTTCGAGCAGTTCGCCCAACACCTCGCGTTCGGCGGCGATGAACTGCGCATGGAGCTCGCGCTCCACGGCTTCGAAGTCTTCGCCGACCAATGGACGGGTTCGAAATCCCTCGACCTGCCTGCACAGGTGTTCAAGGGCAACAGCGCCTCGTTCGGTGGCGTGGGGAGATGGGGCATGAAATACTGGCATTGGGGCAGCCCTCCGTAACGGTGTTTGGTTTTGGCACCGCACATTGTTACAGAGGTTCACTGCCCCGTCTTGCGTCATTGCCCAACCATCTCCTGACAAAATGTCATATACGGGCAAGAGCCCGTATCGTTCGAAATGGATAAGTTGAATCAAATCGATCTCTTATGGATGAAACTTAATATCAGTTCGAGATCTACACCCCTCCGAATCGTCCGGATCCTCGGGAAGAATGTCGTTGTAGAGCTTCATGAACAGAGCGATCTCGCTCGCAGCGCGGTAGCCAAGATGTAAATGGGTCTCCTTGAGGAGGTCATTAAGTGACGCCAGATGTCGATGTGTGGCTTCCGGCAGAGCCGCGTAAGCCTTCCCTGTCGCCAGTTGGAAGGGCAGCAAAGGGTTCGGAAATCGGTAGGCACCGGATTCAGCATCCGAGCCACTGCCAGTTAACACTTCGGTAGTGGAACCGCGCAGCTGGCCCAGATCGACCTCGTCGAATTCGATCACCATCGCTCGGTCGAGGATCTTGGGACTAAAGCCATAGGTTGTCTCATCGACGTTGACGGTGCCAGTAACCACGAGGTTTGTCGGCAATGCAAGGGATGCCGGAACCGGAAGTTTCTTCGGTGATCCATCGGGATTCGCAAGCGTTGTCTCCATGGGTGCCGCTGATCGATGCAGCGGCACCTCCTGTTGACTGATCGAACCGTCGGGTCTCAGCCGACGGCTTTCCGAGCAGGCTAGCCAATCCGAGAAGTAGTGTTCGACTCGTGCGAGATTCATCTCGTCCAGCAACATGAAATAACGCGGCGCGGCACTGGCTGGCTCGGCTGCTTCCAGCGCGACATTCGCTCTGAGGACCAAGTCCAGAGCCTGCGTCGACTCATAGCGCTCCGTGATGGGGTTGACGAAGCCCAGGATCGACTGGTGGTCTGTCCAATCTGGGCGCACGGCAACGAGTGCGAAGCGCGTCGGGTCAGGCGGGCTGGCAGATGACCTGAACACGAAATTCTCGCCCGAAGAAGGTTGATCGCCCGGAACGACTCCGCCAGCCGCGGTCGCGGAGTAGAACTCCGCGACCAGCTCGGCGAGTTTGGACTTTCCAGTGCCACTTACACCGGCCAGAATGACGAACGGCTTGGCCAGCAGTGCCGCCATGTATCGGGCGATCAGATCCGGATCAAACGGAAAGCCCTGACTACGACAGTATTCGACGATGTCGGTGGGATGCGTTTGCGGAGTCATCGCCTGAGCTTGGTCTGCTGACATCTCACCTCGCAAGACCGATTCGTGGTTGAGGAGATAGGCGGGCAAGTAAGCAGGTCGCATCGTGAGAATGTGGGCCGTGCCAAACTTGGCCCGTTTTGTGAAGTGAAAGATTCCACCCTCGTTAGCCGCCTCAATGTGCTTGGTTTTCACCTGAACCGACGGTGACCGACGAGAGCCGGATTCTTGTCGGCTCGAAATCGCAGCCTCCAGCCAACGGCGATCATAGGCGACGATTACATCGGCATCGCGCGAATATCCAAGCAGGAGATCGATTCCGCCCTTCTTGTCGAGAGCCTTCAGCGATGACGGTTCTTTGGTGATTTGAATGCGGAACTCATCCGCAGCCCGTACGCCCGGTCCGCCGCCGCCATGCGTGATCTCGAAGGTCCAAAGCTGGTATCGTCGCCTCCGGCCGTCAACAAACCATCGAACCCCTATCGGGTTCTTGTGGGGCTTTTGCACGCGTGTGCAGACATAGCCGGCATCTTCGAAGCCGCCCAGCATCGCCCGAAGGTCGTTCAGCGAAAGGGCCATATCGTCCGATTGTCGTCAGTCATGCGAAGGTCAGGCTGGCCCGTAGATGCCTGATCCGACAGGATAGAACGGCTCGTCGGCATCGGCAGTGTCACCCCACGTTGCGATACCGTTGCCGGCAAGCTTGACATATGTCCAGTTGTGCGGCGTGCCGGCCCCGTAATGGCCGGGAACGCGCGACCGGAGATCCAGCCTCTGAGGCGGCGTCGTTGGGCTTCAGAGCCGAACATCAGGAGCGAGCCTCTCGGCGCATCAGTCTCCGCCCACCGCGGCGCGCGCCTCGGGCCAGAACGGGCCCATGATCGGCGTGCTGCCGGCGACGGTGGTGCGGCGGAGCACGCGGCGGTACCGGGCGTAGTCGTACTCGATGGCGCGGTGCAGCAGCACCCGGTTGTCCCACATCACGAGATCGCGCGGGCGCCAGCGGTGGTGGTAGCAGAAGTCGTCACGGCCCACGAAGTCGACGAGCCGGCGGTGAAGCGCGACGCCCTCCTCGTGGGTCCCGCCCCCGATCTCGAGGCTGGTGTTCGAAGTGAAATAGAGGGAGCGACGGTAGCCGCGGTCGGGGTGGACGCGGATCACGGGGTGGGTGACCGGCGGCAGCGCGTCGCGCTCGTGGGCCGACATCGGCGGAAGGCTCGGCTCGAGCCGGCGGATCTCGCCGTACGAGTGCACCTGGTGCAGCGGCTCGAGCCTGCGCTTCATGTCCTCGGGGAGCGCCGCGTATGCCGCCAGCATGTTGGAGAAGCCGGTCTCCCCACCTTGCGCGTCCTCCGGCAGCAC
>JAJEHF010000168.1 GCA_022823865.1 Bryobacterales bacterium | reverse complement strand
CCTGCCAACAAATGGAGGAAGCGCACCACCGATCCGACCGCAAGCCAAGCCTGAAACCCGCCCCTTTCGGCCTTGCTCAGTCGATTTGGCCTCCGATCTGTAAGTTAATGCGCCTGTGTCCCAAAGTTAATGCCATTGGGGGCGCGAGAGGACGGGGGACGGCGACGGGACTGCTAACAAGACCGATGCCAAGCGGGCGGACAATCGTCCCGTCTGTCAGCCCTATTCCGCCAGAGCGTCGATCGGTTTCCCGCCCGTCTGCTTCCACCACGTGAGGACGGACGCGCGCATTTCGGCGAGGCGTTCGGCGTGTTCGGGCTTCGCGGCTAGGTTGGTTCGTTCCTTGGGATCGGTCTGGAGGTCGTACAGGTCTTCGGCGCCCTTTCGTCGCGCGGGATAGTCAGTCGCGATCCATTGGATGCGAAAGTACTCTCGGTTGCGCGAGGCAACGATGTCCTGCAAGAAGAAGATGTACTTCCACCGCTCGTCACGGACGTAGAGAGCAAAAATGTCGCGCTCCGGCCGCTCGTCGGTCTCGGTCACGAACGCCGGGTAGATCGCGCCGAACAGGCGCTCGCGATTGTCCGTCGTCTTGCCGTCGATGATCGGCCGCAAGTTGTTTCCGGCGGCGGAAGCCGGCGTCTGCGCGCCGGCATAGTCCAGGATTGTCGGATAGATGTCCAGAGTGCTGGTCAGGCAGTCGAAACGCTGCCCGCCCTTGATCTTCGCCGGCCAGCTGAAGAACACCGGCGTGCGGACGCCTTTCTCGAACGGCGAACCTTTCGAGACCAAGCCGTTGGACCAGCCGTTGTCGATGACGAACACGAACAGGGTGTTGTCGTAGATTCCCTTCTCGCGCAGCTTGTCCAAGAGCTTTCCGACTCCGTCGTCCAGCCACGCCTCCATCGCCAGGCTCAGGTGTTCTTTCTGCAAGAACGTTTCCCGGTGGTCGTCGGCAACCCACGGCGGCACAGGGATCTCTTCCTGATCGAACAAGGCAAGGTACTCTTCCGGAGGATCGTGGGGAAGGTGCGGGATCTTGGGCGCCCACCAGACAAAAAAGGGCTGTTGCCCGCCAACCTCGTCGATGAACGCGAACAGTGCGGCCTGGCCGTCGCGGACGAAGGTATTTGCCGAATTGCCGGGTCCATGAGTGAAGCCCATTGCTCTCGGAGTGCCTTCCCAGTACTTGCCTTCGACGTAGGTCGCATAGCCGACGTCCTTCAAGAGGTTGGGCAATGAGCCCGCGGGGTCAAGCAGTTTGGTGCCGAAGTTGTGGTAGACGCCCGTTTGATGGGGCCAGCGGCCGCTGAGAAAGCTGGCCAGCGTCGGATGGCAGCGCGACATCGGCAGGTGCGCGCGGGTGAACAGCGTCCCGGACCGAGCTAGCAGGTCGAGATTCGGCGTATGGACGAACTCGTTGCCCATGAAGCCCAGGTGCTCGTTGTCGTGGTCATCGGAAATGATGAACACGATGTTCGGTTGCTCCGCGGCGACAACAGCGGGCGCCAGCAGCACCGCGGCGAGCGCAGCAAGCAAGACACTCACGTCGGTCGCTCTCTGAAGAAGGCCGCGCATACGCTCACCTCGGTCGGGAGAGAACACATTGTAGTGGCAGTTCACGGGGAGTGCCCCTCTTGCACGCGAGTCCCTTCGGGTTGCGCGAGGTCACGCGCGCGCAAAGCCGGGCGCCGCCAGCTTCCCACGCTGGCCGTGCCGAAACGACGCCTGGTCTCCTGGTGCCGGAATTCGGCGCGTCGATCTCTGCTAGAAACGGCGCCCACCGGGCAGATCGCGCGGCCATGCGGCCGTGCGGGAGCTGGACAGTCGCGCTGGCCGGGCCCGGGATCGCCGGCGGCCCCGACGCGTCGGGAGCCCGCCAAGATTCGGTCCGGCGTCAGCTGGTCACATCGGGCGGGTCGGAACCCGGGGCCGTCTCGCTGCTGCCACGGGAGCCGCCGCGAGGAGCCGCTCTTCGAGGATCTGGTCGGCCCGGGCGAGGAAGTCTTCCTTCGAGATCGTCCCGGCGTCGACGTCCGCCAAAATCTCACGCTGTGCCGCGTATTCGGGGTTCTCGATGCCGATCTTGCTTTGCAGCAGCCGCCACGCCTTGCGGCGCTCGATGCAGAAGAGCACCAGCTGCCGCGAGACCTTCATCAGCACCGGCTTGTCCCCCTTGGCTGGCAGGGTCTTGATATAGACCCCGAAGTCAGGCACGAAGGCGCGGTGGTCCGGGTTCAGGTGATGCCGTTGCACGACATCGTCCTGGGTGAGGCGCACGAGAATGTTCTCTAGCGGAATCAGCAGCTCGGCGTCTTCCTCCCGGATCTTCTTCAGGTGGTTGCGGAACCGCGCCTCGGTCGCGCACCAGTGCGCCACGGTGTAGCGGTACGTCTCGCCGGTCGCCCGGAACTTCGTTTTGTACCAGTCCCCCTGCATGTTGGGGTTGCCCTTCAGATCGAGAGCCTCCTTGTAGCTCTCGCCCAGCTGGGGATTGAAGACGAACTCCGGCGCGCCTCGCGAATCCCGCACGCGCTGCGCCTGATCGAGCGCCATGTCGTCGCCCACCCCGTGCTCGGGCTGGCAAGTGGTGAAGCACTGCAGGAACGCCGTTCCGCGATACTCGAGCGAGTCGAGGATGGACCGGAACAGCTTGGGGGCGTTCGCGATCGACACCTGCGCGACGAACGGGGACCCGTGACCAGCGAGAAACGTCTCCGCCACGGTCTTCTTCTCCACGCACTTGCCCTGGCTTGCCGCGCCGAAGGAATTCATGTCGCCTCCGCCGAGCATCGGGGTCGAGTCCGAATTCTGCCCGCCGGTGTTCGAGTACACCTGGGTGTCGAGCATCAGCGCCTTCACGTTCGGGCGGTTCTGCAGGACCATCTTCGATACGTTCTGATAGCCGATGTCGCCCATGCCGCCGTCTCCGCCCACGATCCAGACCTTGGGCATCTCGTTGATCTCCTCGGCCGTCATCAGGTTGTCGGAGAAGTGGGTGAAATCGTAGTAGCGCTGCTCGTCGATCACGTCGTCCCGCTCGAGGATCCAAGTCGCGAGCCGTTCTGGAATCACCGAGCGCCGTGCGTGGTCGTTGATGAAGCTCTCGCCGATCAGCCAGCCGATCGTGGCGCCGTCCTGGAAGAGGGAGTTCATCCAGGGGTAGGGGTGGGGGTTGTTGGGCGGCGTCGATCCGTAGACCGTGTTGCAGCCCGTGTGCGCCGCCATCGCCATGACGGACTGCCCGTTCGGGAGCCGGCCGTCCAGCGCCTGCAGCTGCTGGTGGTTGAACGCCTCCTGCCGCATGACTGCGGTGATAGCGTCGATCATCTCTTCGTCAGTGATCGCCCCGTGGGATTCCAGCCGCGCGGTCGTGTCCGCATCGGTGTCTCCGCCGAGTCCCATGAGCGTATGCGCCACGGTGCGGACTAGCAGCGCGTGCTGCTTTGGATCGTGTGCCGCAAGCCATTCGAGGCGTGCCGGGCCCTCGGTTTCCAGAGCGGTCGCCTTGCGGCGCAGCCGATCCGCCTTGGCGTGGAAGATCGGCCTGAGGTACGCCTCGGTCACTCCCGCGATCGCCCTGAGGACGCTCTTCTCGCCACAGCCGGCACACGCGCCGTCGCCCGACACGAGCGCGTCGTAATTCCGGCGCACCATCATCAGGTTGCGCAGGGTGGCTGTCTTCGAATCGGTCGGGTTCGCGTTGTTGTAGAGGCCGAGGTACTTCTGCGATGTGTCCGGCAGCAAGTCGAGGAATGCCGTGCCGGTCTCGTGGTCGGCATTGACTTCCTCGGTCTCCTGGACCATCTTCAGCGCCTCGTGGTCCCCGCACGCCGTCACGCAGGCTGCGCATCCCTTGCAGAGGTCCGAGACGAAGATCGAGAAAATCCCGCCGCTGCCCGGATTCTTTCGCTCGGCCGACTTGAAGATCGCGTTGGTCATCGAATAGGCGAGCGGCTGCTTGTCGATGACTTTGAAGAACTCGTCCTTCGCGTTCTCCGAAAAGCCGTTCAGATTGTTCGTGACGTCCTTGATGATGTCTGGCAGCGGAGTCTTCGCCTTGGCTGCCACCGCTTCCTTCATGGCCACGCGGGTCCGGCGCTCCATCTCCGGCACGGAGGCGAGCATCCGGCCCCGTTCCCCCTCGTCGGTCACGTAGTTGGAGATCGCAGTGCTTAGAATCGTTTCGATGTCCTGCGAGCAGTTGGGAAGCGCCGTGTCCGGGCAGACCGAGATGCACTCCATGCACTGCGTGCAGTTCTCCGGGATGAACAGCGGTGTTTCGCGTCGCGCGACGTACTTCGAAGCCGTGTCGCCGCTGCCGGCGGCCATCACGCTCATCGCGGCGAATGGCGACGCCGGCTGGTCGTATCCGTAGTCTGACCGGAACTCGTCGTCGAAGCTGGAGACCTGGGTCACCGGCGTCCGTTCGTCCTGTCCCTCGGGAATCGCGTGCGAGCGGCATGTCGCGCATCCCTCGCCGCCGCCGTTGGACTGCGCCAGCACGGGCAGGACCGGCAGTCCGCGAAGGCTCGACCGGTCGGCAGCGTCGAGCTCGCCGACGGGAATCTCGCGCACGCGGCCGAAGCCCTGGGTCATGACCTGCATGTTCGACTGGACGACGGCGTCGCCGAGCCGGCCGAACTTCTTCTTGTACTGCGCGTGGACCACGTCCTCGAACTGCTCGCTGCTGATCTCGAAGTCCTGGAGCAGCGGAGAGACAGAGAAGAATGCACCCAGAAAGGCGTTGCCCTGCATGCGAAGCTGCAGGTCGGCGCGGTTGGTCGCGTTGCGGGCGATTTCAAAGCCCGGAAGCGTGAACATGCGGATCTTGCTCTTGATGATCTGCGAGCGCGCCCAGAGTGGGAGCCGCTCCCACGCGTCGTGCGGCTCTTCCTCGGACTCCCAGATGAAGGCCCCGCCCTCCGACATGCCCTCGAGCGGGTTGCAGTGGGTGAACGCCTTCGGATCGCAGCACAGAACGACATCGACGTGGCGCAGGTCGCAATTGACGCGAATGCGCTCCGGCGCGACGACGAGGAAGTAAGACGTCGGCGCCCCCTTCTTCTCGGAGCCGTACTTGGGGTTGGCGCTGACGTGGATGACCTCTTTCGGCCTCCCGTACTCGTCGACCTCGGCGCTGCGCTCGGAGAGGAAGTCGTTGAAGTCGCCGATGATGGCGCCGAGGTTCTTGCCGGTCGTGATGGCGCCCCAGCCGCCGATGGAGTGGAATCGCACGGCGATCGCGCCGTCCGGCAGCAGCGACGGCGTCTCGTCGGCCTTCACCTCGTAGGGGTGCGGCACGCCGAGCACCATGAAGGACTCGCCGTCCGCCGCGGTCTTTCCGTCGGTCCGCGCGCGCTGCCCGGTGGCGTACTCGTAGGCGCCGATGATCTGCTCGGGGCGGAAGTCGCGGGACCCGAGCCCGTAGATGCCGTTGAACAGCCTCGGCATGCGGTCCGGGGTCAGCTCCGGGAAGCCGTTCACGACCGGGTGCCCGTCCAGCTTGAGCGCCTTGTTCAGGGCGGTGCGCGTGTCGCGCCCCATGGGGTTGTCGCCCGCCATGGGCTCGTCGGTCCGCTCGATAATGATCGCGTTGCGCTTGCCGACCAGCGCCTCGACGACGGCCCGTTCGGGGAACGGGCGGAACACGTTGAGGTGGACCGACCCCACCTTGGCGCCGCGGGTCTGCCGCAGGTAGTCGACGGCCGCTTCGCAGTTCTCGGCGGCGGATCCGAGCGACACGAACACTGTGTCCGCATCGTCGGTCTTGTACTGCGTGACCAGGCCGTAGTAGCGGCCCGTCAGGCGACCGAATTCTTGGTAGGCGTCCTCGAGGAACGAGAGAATCGGCTCGACGAAGTTGTTGCGCCGGGCCACGACGCCCTGCATGTAGTGCTCTTGGTTCTGCACCGGCCCGAGGAGCACTGGGTTCGTCAGGTCGATCATCTTCGGCACGCGGCGGCGCGTCGGGCCGAACAGCGTGCGCTGCGACTCGGTCGGAGTCTCGATGATGTCCTCCGGCGCGCCGAGGAACTCCCGGAGAAGGTCGGACTCGTGGCGGTAGAAGGTCCGCTCAAGGTGCGACGTCAGGAACCCGTCTTGGACGTTCATCCCCGGGGTCAGGCTGAGCTCGTTCACCTTGCGCAGGATGAGCGCTTGGTCGGCCGCCTGCTGGGCGTCCTTGGCGAACAGGATGGTCCAGCCGACGTCGAGCGCCCCGTAGACGTCGTCGTGGCCGCAGTGCACGTTCAGCGCATGCTTGGTGAGCGCGCGCGCCACCACCTCGACCACCATGGTCGATGCCTTGCCCGGAGCGTGGTAGTACTGCTCGATCCCGTAAACGATGCCTTGCCCGGAAGTGAAGTTGACCACGCGTCGCCCGCACACCGAGTAGGCGATGGCGCCGCCTTGGGCGGCGTGCTCTCCCTCGGCTTCAACTGCCAGCGTGTTCCGGCCGAACACGTTCAGCCGGCCCTCTGCGAACGATTGCTGGTACAGCTCGCCACCCTCCGTCGACGGGGTGATCGGATAGAAGATCCCCGCGTCGGCAATCCGAGCTTCCGTGTGGTACGAAACCAACTGGTTGCCGTTTGCCGTGATGCGTTCACCTGGATATTTAGGGCGTGCACTCATGACCAGTTCTCCAAAGACACTCAGAACCCGCGGCTACGGGATGCGGCCGCAAGATCCCAGTTACCGGGGCGAAGGCCCGTCGTCCGGGCGAGCCCTCACCCACAACTATCATAGCTGTACCCAAGCCGAGCGGCAATTGCTGGCCGGGGCGTGCGCTGGCGCAAGAGCAAGACGGTGGTCTGGCGCTGCTCTGCGGGCGTGCTGAGCCGGTCGTGCCGGAATGGCCGAGAGTGTAGAGGCCGCAGCACCATGCGAATGAGTCGAATCGCGACCGCTGCGATGAAACAGTGGACCACATCGGGGCGGTACGAACAGAGCGCTACAAGTACATCCGCAACTCCCTGTCCAATCGTCCTCGCCGGCAACCCGATCGCTACTAGGATGGGGAGTAGATTCTCCAGGCCGCGAAGATGCCCAAGAGGTCAATGAAACTCTCAGACGGGCCCGCAATCGAACAATCCGGCGCAAAGCCGAGACTCCTCAGTGGAGGCAACCCTCAAATCGCCAAGGCCGATGGCGACGCCCCCGTGCAGGCCTACATCGCAGCCATGCCGGGCTGGAAGAGCGATGTCGGACGCCGCCTTGACACGCTGATCGTGCGCAACGTTCCGAACGTGCGCAAGGCCGTCAGGTGGAACTCGCCGTTCTATGGCATCGAGGGCGAAGGGTGGTTCTTGAGCACCCACGTGTTCACTCGCTTCGTGAGGGTGACTTTCTTTCTCGGACGGTCACTGCGCCCCGTGCCGCCCGGTTCAGGAAAGGACAAGGGCGCGCGCTGGTTCGACATCTTCGAGGGCGAACTCGACGAGGAGCAGATGGCGAGGTGGGTCCGGCAGGCGGCCGCCCTGCCAGGCTGGCGCGGCTTTGACAAGCTGTGAGTTCGATCCATCACCGTCCGCAAGAGCGGGTCGAACGGACTCTAGACCTCTTCAGCGCAAGCGCGTTCCACGAATATGAGCCGCGGTGCGCGGTGCCGCAGCGACTCCTCCACACGGGTCTGCTCCATGGGCACAGCCCGTGCCGTGCAGCCTGGCGGAGTCAAGACTCGAGGAGATCGGTGTTGGCTAGCAGCGTGGACGGCACCGTTCCCGCGTATCAGTCTGGTCCCGGGAGGAGCGGGACATAGTTCGCGGCGTCGGAGGCGCGATAGTGATCCGGCAGGAGTTCGGTGAGCCGGCGGCGCTCCGCGGGCAGGTCTTGGAACTGCATCACCTTCTTGCGCGAAGGATTTCGAGGCAGCATCGCTGCAAGGCGCCGCTTTGTCTCGGCGTGCTCGGGGGCGTCCGCCAAGTTGTGCCACTCGTCCGGGTCGCTGTCGTGGTCGTAGAGCTCTTCACCGTCCGGGTAGCTCGTGTAACGCCAGCGCTCGGTGCGGATCGAGTTCCTCTCGGGCCCCATGGAAGTGATCGCGGGGTGGTCCCACGGAGCCTGCGGGTTTTCCAGCAGGGGCCGCAGGCTCTCGCCGTCGAGTTCCTCGCGCTCGGGCAATCCGGCCAAGTCGCTCAAGGTCGGATAGATGTCGAGCAGCTCCGCGGTACGGTCGCAGAGTTCGCCCTTGGCCTCGATACCCGGGCCGGCGAAGATGATCGGGACCCGGCAGGCACGTTCCCACAAGGTGAACTTGCGCCAGTGCTTCTTCTCGCCGAACTGCCAGCCGTGGTCGGTCCACAGGACGACGACGGTGTTGTCGGCGTGGGGCCCTGAGTCCAGCGCCTTCAGCACGCGCCCCACGTTGGCATCGGCAAAGTTAATACAGGCCAGATAGGCAGCCACGGCGCGCTTCCACTGGCCCGAAGAGGTCACGTTGTCGTGGTCCCGCAAGCTGCGCTTCCCGGTCGCGGTGTTGATCGCCGCTGCGGGAACGTCGTCGAGGTCGTTCTCCAGATAGCTCGGCAGCATGGTCTCGGCCTCGGGGAACTTGTCGAAGTACTTCTGGGGCGCGTAAAACGGCAGGTGCGGGCGATAGAAGCCGCATGCCATGAAGAAGGGCTTCGAGTGGTTCTTCGAGAGGTAGTCAGCGGCCCAATTCGCGAGCTGGGTGTCGGCGGTGTCCTCGTCTTCGACATCGAGTCCGCTCCAGTCAAAGCGACCGCTGTTGAGCTTGTTGACGGGCGGGTTGGGGGCCTGCAGAAAGCCGCGGAAACTGTTGTAGTACTCCCACGACTCGGCCTCGTTCTGGGTGTTGTGGAAGGTCTTGCCCCCGCCGATCACTTCATAGCCGTGCAGCATGAAGTGCTGCGGCAGCGTAACGGCATCGGGCATCGCGTCGCGCCAGACGTCGCCGTTGGTGTAACAGCCCGAGGTCGTCGGCCGCATGCCGGTCATCAAGCTCGCCCGCGACGGGTTGCAGGCCGGTGCCTGGCAGTACGCTCGCCGGAAGGTGACACCGCGCTTGGCGAGCGCGTCGATGTTGGGTGTGAGCGACTGGGGATGCCCGCCGAGGACCCCGATCCAGTCGTTCATGTCGTCGATCGAAATCATGAGGATATTGGGACCCTTGGCGCGCGCTTGTAGGCCGCTGGCGCTGCCGGCGGCTAGCGCTCCTAGACCGGCACTCTTGAGCAAGTCGCGTCGGGAGAGCATTTCCTCGAAATGATAGCGCCGCAACGCGGCCGTCGAGGCTGCCACTGGCGAGTTCCGCTCGATCCAAGGCCCGAGAAAATGCAAGACACCCGCAGAGATTCCAGTACCATGAGCGTGTGTCTGCTGCAGACGAGCCCACGCTCCCGCGGAGCCGGCTAGCGGACAAGCTGCCGAGCGGGTCTCGGGACGCGACACCCCGATGGCAAGTCGCCGACTACGTCGACGCTATCCGCACAGCGCGGAATCCGGCGGAATGCTTCCGAATGCTGATCTCCGACCTCGGCCGTCGTTTCCACGAATCCCCGTTTGAGGTCCAGCAACGTGCGCTCCAGCATCCTCCGCCCCTGACGGGCACGAAATGGGATTGCCTGCTCGCAGCGGTCGCTGAACACATCGCGATCACCCACGACCATCCAGTCCCCGACTGGTGCGACGATCCGCAACGGTCGCTGAAGATCTACTGGTGCCCGCTGGAACACTACCTCGACGGTTTCCCTGGCTCCCTTTATCGGGACACCCCGGGTGCGTTTCTGCGACACGGAATCATCATCGGCAACAAGGAATTCGGCCCGCGTGAAGGAGAGCGAGACTATGGCGCCCTTATCGGCGAGTGAGTCGTGTGACGCCCTTCGGCGGTTGTCCGAGGAACTCGCTCGGCGCAAGACAAGGGCTCTTGTCTATATCTTCCGAGGCACTGTGATTGCACTCGGCTGCGACTCCCGACGGCTAACTCACGACGTAGATGCCTTGATTCGCGAAAGGCACGCCTGATGGCCTATGAGGACGTTGACGCCGTCGTCATTGGCAGCGGTGCGTCCGGCGGAATGGCCGCTTGGAACCTCACCCGCAAGGGTGCCAGGGTATTGCTGCTCGAAGCCGGGCAGAAATTCGAGCGCAGCCAGTTCTGGTCGCACGTCAAGCCTTGGGAGGCGCGCGAGCGCCGACGGCGCGGGGAATCCCCGCCGGACTGGATGGGCACGTCGCTGCGCGAGAGCCCTTACGAGACGCTGCCCGGCAAGCAGTTTTGGCTGGCCCGGGTGTGGGGCGTAGGCGGCAAGACCAACATCTGGGGCCGCGTCTCGCTGCGCTATTCCGATCTGAACTTCCAAGAGCCGGCCAAGGACGGGTGGGAGATCCCGTGGCCGATCACCTACAAGGAAATCGCCCCCTACTACGACAATGTCGAGAAGAAGATCGGCATCTGCGGGGGCGACGACGACACGCCCTGGCTGCCGGGCTCTTCGAACCACCTGCCGCCGCCCAACCTGCGTTGCGGCGAGGTGCTGTTGCGCAAGGCCGCGACGAGGCTCAACTACCCGGTGGTGCGCATCCGCCGGGCGGTTCTCACCCAACCGCACAACGGACGCAGCCCGTGCCACTATTGCGGCGCATGCCAGCGCGGCTGCGACATCGGCGCGTTCTTCAATTCTTTCGACTACCTGTTGAAAGACGCACTCGCGACAGGGAGGCTCGAGCTGGTCCAGAACGCGATCGTCGAGGAGATTCTGGTCAGCGACGAAGGGCTGGCGTCCGGTGTCCGGTACTTCGATCGGCTCACCGGCGAAGAGCGGACGGTCCCGGCCAAGCGTGTGGTCGTCGCGGCTTCGGCGGTCGACTCGACGCGCTTGTTGCTTAACTCGAGGTCACGCCGCTACCCCAACGGCCTCGGCAACGGCTCCGACGTCATCGGGCGCTACCTAGTCGAGCAGTTCCGGCTGCAATTGGAGGCGTTCGTGCCGGAGCTGATCGGTTCGCCGGCGTCAAACGACGACGGTATCTCGGGCGGACACATCTACATTCCGAGATTCGAGCCGGCCGATGAAAAGCGCGGCTACCTGCGCGGCTTCGGGGTGCCGATCACGGGTGTCGGCTGCGCTTCGAACGCGAGGTTTGCCAAGAGCCTAAGCGGGTTTGGACTCTCCTACAAGCGAGCCATAAAGAAGCATTACCCGGCCCTGATCAAACTGCTCCCCTACGGGGAAGTCCTGCCCTACCGGCACAACCGCATCTCGGTGGAGGGCATGCCGAACGATCGCTTCGGCTACCCGCTGCTGAGGATCGAGTACGACATCGGCGAGAACGAGCGCAAAATGATCTCGCGCATGTACGACGTGTGCGAGGAAATCCTGCACGAGATGAAAGGCGAGCTATTGCCCTACCAGCGCGGGAAGATCGAAACGCTGGGCACCTCGATCCACGAGCACGGGACCTGCCGCATGGGCGAGGATCCGAAGCGCTCGGCGCTGAACAGGTACAACCAGATGCACGAAGTGAAGAACGTCTTTGTCGTCGATGGCAGTGCGTTCCCAACTGCTACCGAGAAGAACCCCACGCTGACGATTCTGGCGCTGGCTTGGCGGGCGAGCGATTACATGGCTGACCAAATCAAGCGCGGGGAAATCTGAGTTGCCCGCGCCGCAAGACATACTTGAGAGCAAGATCTTCCGGCCGGCAGATACATCGCCGCCAACAGCCAATGCGCTTCCGACCGCCTGAAATGCAGGGGTTTCTTGCCAGATAAATGAAAAATAATGTAAACTAAAGTTCGTGGAGCACCTGCAAGGAGGAGGCCTGCGCGCGCCGCTGCGAGATCCGGCGGAAACCGCGTCGAGCGGAGTACACTGGAACGCCCGACCGCCAGCGCGTGCGCGGCGAGCCTTGGCAGCTGGGACTTTGAGTGGTAGGCGCGAAGGCCACGGTGAGATCGCTCTGTGCCGTCAGGTTGAACACCATGACGGTCGATTGCCTCTTGCTTTCGCGCAAGCCGATGCCTGCTGCTTGCGGCCGGGGTCTTGAGTGATGTCCAACGGCGCCGAGAATCGCTCTCCTGCAGGACGGTGACTGCGATGTCCTCGCTCCGCGATCTGGCGTCGGAGGTTCGCTCAGACGCGTTGTCGGCGCAGGCCATCCCGGCGCTTTCGGTGGGCTTCACCACGGGCCTCGGCCTGCTCGTCGCCTTCATCGCCTACGGGAGCCTGATCTTTTCCGGGCCGCTCGGCGCGTATGCCTCCCAGGGGGTTGGCTTAGTCCTGTTCGGAAACTTCGTCGCCTGTCTGGTGATTGCCTTGGCAAGCGGCTTTCGCGGGGCGATTGCGGGGATATCTCCCGCGCTGGTCGTCGTGCTGGCACGAATCGCCTCTGGCGCGGACGCCGAATCCGATGCGCTGTTCGCAACTACAGTGGCGACGCTCATGGTCAGCGCGGTGGCTACCGGCGTGTGCTTCTACCTGATGGGGCGTTACCGCCTCGCCGATCTGGTCCGCTTCATCCCGTATCCGGTCGCGGGAGGTTTCGTGGCGGGAATCGGGGCCGTCGTGTGTCTGTCTGCCATGTCTCTGATGGGAGCGGACACAGACTGGCGTGCGATTCCGAAGCTTGTGGAATTCTCGGAACTCGTGAAGTGGATTCCAGGCGCCGTGTTCGGGATAGCCCTATATCTCGCAATGAAGCGGTGGGGCCATCCGCTGATCCTGCCCGTAAGTGTCGCGCTTGCTATTGCCGGGTACCACCTCGTGCTCGCCGCGCTTGGCATCTCCGGCGACGAAGCGAGGGAGGCGGGCCTGTTGCTGAAGAGCACGTCGGACGGCAACCTCTGGCCGCTGTTGCGGCTCGCCGACCTCGCGAATTTGGACTTGAGCGCGATCTCGATGCAGATCCCGACCATGCTGACGCTGATCCCGATCGCGCTGATCGTCGTGATCATGAACGTCGCCGGCCTCGAAGTGGCGGTGAACCGGGATCTGGACTGGAACCGCGAGTTTCGGGCGACAGGGGTTGCCAGCGTGGCGGCCGGGCTGGCCGGCGGCACGGTGGCGAGCATCATCGTGCCTGCCTCGCTGCGCAGCAAGCTGTTCGGTGCCACGAGCCGTCTGACCGGAGTCGTAGCCGCCCTGGTCATCGCAGCCCCGCTGTTCTGGGGCGACAGGATGCTGGAGCTGGTCCCGCTACCGCTGGTAGGGGGAATGCTCTTCTTCGCCGGGGCCGGCATGTTGGACCAAGGGCTCGTAAGGAGCCGCCAGCGGCTCCCTCGGTTGGAGTACGGCATCATCGCGCTGATCGCCGCCGTCATCATGGCCTTCGGGCTCTTCGAGGGCGTGGCTGCTGGAATGCTGATCACCGTTGTGTTCTTCGCCATGCGCTTGAGCCGCTTGGACCCGATCAGATCGCGATTCACGGCGCGCGAGCGCCGGAGCTCCAAGGCGCGTCCTGTCCCGGAAGTCGCCATCTTGCTGGAGGAAGGCGAGCGCGTGCAGGCCTACCGCCTGCGCGGCTACATCTTCTTCGGTAGCGTCGGTCCCCTGGCTGATCGTCTCCGGAAATCCCTAAGGGGGGCTTCGCCGCCAGCCTGCCTGATGCTGGACTTCGCTTCCGTCTCCGGCTTCGACATCTCCGCGGTGAACGTCCTCGCAAGGTTTCTGCAATCGGCGAACGCGGCTGGGGTGCAAGTGGTGCTAAGCGCGGCATCGGAGCAGCTGAGAACCGGGTTGCAGCGCACCCTCCCGCGCTCGGAGTTTGCGCAGTTGTTGCTCGAGCCGAACGAGGACGGCGCCTTGGAGCGCTGCGAGGAGATCGTCATCGCGGCGTGGAGGGCGGACGCGGGCACAGCGGAGGGGCGGCGCAGCTCGCTGTTGGAGCGCTCCGCTGACGGCCTCGAGCAGCATCTGGAGCGACAGATCCGTTTCGAGGAACTGATGGACGAGCTTCGAAGCTGGTTGACTCCGCGCCGTTACGCTGCCGGAGCGGCCCTTGCCGGGCCGGGCGCGGCGAACGAGGGCCTGCAAATGCTGATAGCGGGCCGCGCGTCCGCCCGTGAAGCCGCGGGCACGCGGGTTCGCCAGTATGGTCCCGGCGATGCGATCTGGCCGGTCGACCCGGCGGACGAGAGAGCGCCCGCGGTTAGCGCCGACGAGCCCTGCGAGACAGTCGTGCTGACGCCGGACGCCCGAAGCTGGCTAGAGGAACACGAGCAGCGGCTCGCGCTGCAACTGTATCGATACTTGCTGGCTGGCCAATTCAAGGCCGAGCCGGTAACGTCCCAGCAGGGACGCACTGCGTAACTCGCGTCGAGTTCCCGATAGGGTTTCCCTCCGCGCAACGAGTCATCGCGACAGCGGCCCTGATAGCTGCCGAGGAACCGCATGATCGATTGGCCGCCTGTCGGCGCCGAGTAGGCCGAGAGCAGCCGCGGACTGCTACTGGATCAGCGCCTACGCCAGCGGCAGTCCGAGAATACGGGCAGCATTGTCGTGATACACCTTCTTGAGAATCTCGTCGGGCAGGCCGATGCCGTAGATCTTCCATCGACCTTGCGGCGGGGTCGGTGCGGGCGAGTAGTCGAAGTACTCGTCAAGTGTCTCCAGGAACCGGAAGTAGCAACGGAACATCTCCGGCTCCAGGTCTTGCTGCGGCACGGACGTTCCGTTCGGAGATGCGTCGGTGCCGAACATCACCCGGTCCGAGTACTCCTCGAAGAACTTCCGCGCCCGTCGCGGCTGCCGGCCGAGCTCGCCGAGGCGGGCCCCGATCTCCACGTGCAGGTTGGGGTGCGTGTCGAGCCATGACGAGACTTCGTCGAGATTCTCCGGTCGGTTCGCCACGTGGAGGCCGACGAATGTGGTGTCCGGATGCCGCTCGATGACACGGTTGCGGGCTGCGAGCAATTCCGCCTTTGCGGGGAAGTCCTCCCCGTAGAACGACCAGTCGGGGTGATTGCCCAGCTCCTCCCAGCGCTCGTTGAAGCGATCGGTGGGGATGAAGAAGGCATCGGGGTCAGCGACGTGGATGAAGACCGGGAACCCGAGCTGGCCCGCGGCGTCCCACATCGGGTCGAAACGCGGATCGTCGATCTTCACCAGCGGGCCCTGCTGCCCCGCTTCCCGTTCGGAGTCCCGATAGCCCCCCTCGCGCAGGTAGAGCCCGAGCGTCTTCGAAATCTTGAGCCCGATCGCGCCCTGCGCCTTGGCGCGGGCGAGCTCCTCCGCCTGCCATGTGGGGTAGTCCGGCTCGTTGAGCCGGTCATAGCTCGGGACCGTGCAGGTGATCAGCTGCCCGGCGTGCTGCCGCACCATCTCGGCAACAGTGCGCCGGAGCTCGTCTCCGGCCCCGCCGGTCAGGTTGACCAGTGTCTGGAGATTGAGCTCGTCCATCCACCGGCTGATCTGCTGCAGGCGTTCGGCCGCGGCCCCTTGCAGCGCGTCGTTAGGCCCGGGCGTTCGACGGAACACCGACGAAACGTGAGTATGCATGTCAATCGCCGGGAATCGCGCCGACGGGACCAGGTGCTCGTCGACCACGAGCATGCTCTTCGGCTGGTAGTCGGCAAGGGCCATCTGGGCAGTCGGTACTGTTGCGTCGCTGGCCTCCGGTTGCGGCTGCGAGCAGGCGGATGAGAGCGCGCCGGCGGCAGCTCCCGCGCGAAGGAAGGAACGGCGAGATTGGGACATTTGGGTTGCCTCCTGATTCTTTCGGTTGCCTCTTGGGCGGCGGGGGAACGCGGGTCGCGGGGCTCAGTCGATCGGCGGTAGCGCAGCCCGCGCTGCCATGCCTCGCGGTGGGCGGGACGCGAGGCCTGAGAAGTCCCGTCGGACGATTGCGCCCTCATCGCTGTCCAGAGGTCCGCTCGGGGGAAGATTGTACACCCGGGCTCGGGGCGATCCGACTCCGGCCCGATGATTGCGCTGGCCTTGGACGCGGCAAGGCCGGCCCGATCTGAGGTGAATCAGATAGCCCCGAAGCGCCGACGATCTTCGATCGGACTCGCCAAGGGACGGACGTACTCGATGAATTCCGGCGTCACGTCCGACCCGCAGGCGGCGATCCAGCCATCCGGCACGAGCCGCTCCGCGTTCGCAACCGCCGCCAGCGGCGCCAGGAAAGTCTCGCAGGCGTAAGGGGCCGACGAGACGCGTCGGAGCGCGACCATCACACCGCCGGATCCGGCGACCGCGGCCTCCACGGCAGCCCTGCCGCAGCGGTAGGACTCCTCGGCGTCGACGGCCGAAACCGCGAACGAGCACGAACGACCGAGCAGGCCCGGCTTTTCCGATCGCGCTCGTAGGCCGGTCATGGTGGAGATTCCCTCCGCGAGCACGTGGCCGAGGTTCCGTGCCAGCTCGTGCTGGGCGATACCAGCCCTGTCGAGCGCTGCGCCGAAGGGATTGCCGTCCGGGTCGCGCAGGCCCTCGCAGGCGACGACGACGGCGCGACCCAGCCGTTCGACCCGGCCCGCCACATCCTGGCAGATCGTCTCGATCGTCGGCGGGCGCTCGGGAAGATAGATGAGGTGGGGGGCGTCATCGGGGCCCTGGCGGGCCAGCGCCGTCGCTCCGGCCACCCATCCCGCGTTACGTCCGATCGCCTCGACGACCGTAACCGGGGAGCGCAAGGCTCGGTTGTCCTCCCCTATGTCGCGCGTGGCCAGCGCGTAGAACCGCGCTGCCGACCCGAACCCGGGTGAGTGGTCGGTGACCATCAAGTCGTTGTCGACGGTCTTGGGTACGCCGATGACGCGTAGCTCGGGATGCTCGCGCTCGGCGAGCTGGGCGAGCATCGAAGCCGTGCCCATCGAGCCGTTGCCGCCGGTGTAGAAAAGGCAATCGACGCGCTTGAGGCGAAGTTCGGCAAGCAGCCTGGCGGCTGCGGCGTCGCCGAGCTTGACGCGGCTCGACCCGATCGCGGAGCCAGGAGCGGTGCGCAGTGCCCGGACCGCCGCTGCATCCGCACCCGACAACGCGACCCAGTCGCCCGCAACCAGGCCATCGACCCCGAAGCGCGCTCCGAACAGGGCGCCTCTTCCTGGGGCGTCGATCCACGCTTCGATGATTCCGGCAAGGCTGGCGTTCAGGACCGCGGTTGGGCCTCCGCCGTGAACGACCAGCGCTCGCGATTCGCCTGACATGTGTGGACAGCGCACCCCACAGCGACGGGATTCCGGGACCACGACCGGCCGCCGGCATTCGCTTCGCCCCGCGGGTCTCGGGCTCCTTTCGAGTCTCGCAAGGTAGCACGGCCGTGCCAGCTCGCTTCTGGGCGAGCACGCCAAGATCGGGCCCCACCCCGCCTGCCGCGCGGGACGCGCTTGGCACGCCCCGCCGCTCGGCTCCGCCGGGGGGACGGATGCGTTGGCCGCATCGACGAATCGGAACTGCATCCTGAAGGGCCTGGCTGTCGCATCCGCGGCACGGACCGGAGCGCCGCTGCCCTTTGCTACACTTCGGCCTTCGAACTCGATCCGGGCTTGGAGCCTCTCGTGTCCATGGTGAGTTCGGGTAACGACAGCACGGGTGTGACTTCGGCCGCGAGCAAACGCCTCTTCGACGTCTTGGCTCATGATGCGAGGCGGGAGGGCTGGCAGCATACGCTCACGGAGATCTTCCAGCAGCCCGAGCTTTGGCGGCAGACTGCCGAGCTCTCCGCTTCAGCCGCTGGACGGCGTCTCGAGCAGATCCGGCGGAACGAGTGCATCGTGTTGACCGGGTCGGGAAGCTCGCACTATGTCGGCGAGTGCATTGCCCCTGCGATCCAGCGCGCAACCGGGAAACCCGCTTTGGCCGTCGGCAGCGGCGAGTTGGTGCTCGCCAGGCGCGACTTGCTGCCCCCTCAGCGGCCGCTCATGCTCGTTTCGTTCGCTCGGTCCGGGAATAGCCCCGAAAGCAGCGCCCTGATCTCTTCGTGCCTCGAGCAGGAGCCTTCCGTGGAACATCTCGCGGTGACGTGCAATCCAAGCGGCAAGATGGCCCGGCGGTGGGGGCCGGGCAACGAGCAGCGCGTCACCGTTGAAGTCCTCGATCCGAGAACCTGCGACAAGAGCCTGGTGATGACGAGCAGCTTCACCAACTTGGCGCTGGCTGGACTGGTCTTGGGCTACGCGGAATCCCCGACGACCTACCTCCGGCATGCCGAGACATTGGTCGGTGTCGGGCTGGATCTGATCGAAGGCTGGCTGGAGCGCCTCGAATCGATCGCCCGGCAGCCGTTTCTTCGCATGATTGCGCTGGGAAGCGGAGGGCAGTTCGGGACGGCTCGGGAATCCGCCTTGAAGATGCTGGAGATGACCGACGGGCGCGTAGCCACGCAGGCGGAGTCCTGGCTGGGCTTCCGGCACGGGCCGATGTGCGCGTTTCGAGAAGACTGTCTTCTACTGCTGTTCTTCTCCGGCGAGCGGGCCAAGCGCGCGTACCAGCTCGACGTGCTGCGGGAGATCCGCGACAAGGGCCTTGGGGGGACTGTCGTAACCGTCGGACGGGAGGTTCCCCGCGACCTGCTGGCGCGCGGCGACTTGCTGGTGGACCCGACGGGCTTGGCCGAGCTGCCCGACGAGTGGGCCGCGATCGCGGGAACAGTGGTGGGCCAGCTTCTGGGGTTCTTCCGGTGCCTGGAGGAGGGCCTGCAGCCGGACCAGCCCGCGGGCAGCGGTGCGATCAGCCGGGTCGTTCCCGAATTCCCTCTCTACCAAGCGTGACGCATGAGGATCCTCGTAGCAGGTGAACTCAATCCCGACCTGGTCCTCGCCTCCCTGACTTCCTCGCCGCAGCCGGGCCGGGAGGTCGTGGCACGCGATTTCGCCTTGAGACTGGGAAGTTCCTCGGCGATCTGCGCCTCGGGCCTGGCCAAGCTGGGCAACGATGTCGCGTTTCTCGGCACGGTCGGCGACGACGTGTTCGGGCGGTTCTGCACGGAACAGCTGACCGGTGCCGGCGTCGACGTCAGCTTGGTGCGCACGGATCCGTCGCTGCCGACGGGCGTGACCGTTTCGATCAGTGACCGCGACCGCGCTCTGGTCACCTATCCGGGTGCCATGGAGGGACTGCGAGCCGACGAGGCCACCGACAGTCTGCTGGCCCGATTCCGTCATCTGCATGTTTCCGCCTACTTCCTGCAGCGGGAACTCAAGCCCGGACTGCCCAGCCTTTTCCGCCGGGCCCGGACGCTCGGACTGACCACCTCGCTCGATCCCGGGCACGATCCATACAACGAGTGGGGCGACGAGATTCACGATGTGTTTCGCGACACAAGCGTGCTGCTGCTGAACGAGCTCGAACTGGAGCTCACCACCGCCAGCGCGGGCATTGAGCAAGGCTTGGGCCGGCTGGCAACCGATTCCACGGTGGCGGTCGTCAAGCTCGGCGCCCGCGGAGCCGCCGCAACGGATGCAAGCGGTGTGATCGAGCGAACTCCCGCGATGGAGGTCGGCGTGCTTGACACGACCGGGGCCGGGGACTCCTTCAATGCGGGGTTCCTGCATGCTTGGCTGCGCGGCCTGGGCCTCGCCAAGGCACTGCGCTGCGGAGTCGTGTGCGGGAGTCTCTCGACGCGTGGCTTGGGCGGGTGCGAAGCGCAGCCGGATGCGACCGACCTGCGCGAACACCTCGTCCGCCTCGAGGCAGCGGCCGGATGAGACCGGTTCGACGCTTCGCCCGGGCATGCGGCTGTTCGCTCCGATCTTGCGGCGAATCCTGCGTTGGCGCGATCAGTGCCGGAATGGGCTGGGGATAGAATGTAGTCGCTTCCGCAACGGCAGCTTCCAAGGAGGCTCAGGATGGCCGATCACCTTCACCGACGTGACTTTCTCGGAATGTCGGGCACCGCCTTGGCGGCTGTGCCCGCGACAACGCAATCCGCAGCGGCACAGCGGCTCACGCGGCCCGTGCGGCTCGGGTTTGTCGGGGTCGGGGACCGGGGGTCGTATCACCTCGACATAGCCCTCGGCATGGACGGCATCGAGGTTCCGGCCGTGTGCGACATCAACCCCGCCGTGCTGCACCGCGCCAAGATCTGGATCGAGGAGGCCGGCAAGCCCGCGCCGCGTCTGTACGGCAAGACCCGGACCGACTTCGAGCGCATGTGCGAGCAGGAGGACTTGGACTGCATCATCTGCTCGACCTCGTGGAAGTGGCACGCGCCGATCCTGCTGGCGGCCATGCGCAACGGCAAGAACGCGGTCTCGGAAGTGCCCTTGATCCAGACCTTGGACGAGGCTTGGGAGATTGTCGAGACGCACGAGAAGACCGGCAAGTGGGCAACGCTGGGGTTCAAGGGCGTTCATTCGACGCTGACCAACATGGTGCATCAGGGCCTGCTGGGAGACGTCATCCACGCCGAGAGCGGCTACGTGCATGATCTGCGGCTGGTGAAGTTCGATCCGGAGCGCGAGCCTTGGCGGCTCCAGCACTCGGTGGACCGCAACGGCAACCTGTATCCGGACCATCCGACCTGTCGCTTGATGCCGGTGATGGACATCAATCGCAGCGACCGTTTCGAGTCCTTGGTTTCGATGAGTTCGAAGGCCGTGATGCTGAACCGCTACGCGGACCTGTTTTACGGCCCGGACCATCCGTACGCGACGAAGGAGATGAAGCAGGGGGACTACAACTGCACGCTGCTGCGAACGGTCGGGGGCAAGCTCTACACGTTGAACTTCGACACGAACACGCCGCATCCGCGCGAGTTCACGCGGATTCAGGGGACGAAGGGCGTGCTGTTCTACAGCCGCGGCATCGGCCAATTCATCTACGTGGACGGGGTGAGCCCGGACCACCAGTGGGAGGCGGCGGAGGACTACATGGAGGAGTACCGGCACCCGGTCGAGAAGGAGTACACGCCGCGCCCGCGGGCGGCGATCCGCGGGCACGGCGGGGGGCAGCAGACGACGCCGCTGAGCTGGCACCGGCTGTTCGAGGCGCTTGTCGAGCAGCGGGTGACGGATTTCGACGTGTACGATTCGGTCACTTCGAGCGTGATTTCTCCGCTCAGCGAGGCGTCCGTGGCCAACCGCAGCGAGCCGGTGGAGTTTCCGGATTTCACGAAGGGGCAGTGGAAGGAAAGGCTGCCGGTCGAGGAGGCCTACGACCGTGCGAGCGGCTAGCCAGCGGCGGTGGGTGCCAGGGGCGCTGGCGCGGAAGGTGCGGTCGCCGCGAGGTCCTTGTTCGCGAGCGCTTCAGAAGAGGAATCGATGAGCCGAGACGAAAATCGATCCGTCCGCGGCCGCGTGCCCCGGCTGGCCGGTGCTGCGAGTGCCGCCATCGCTACGACCGCAGCGGCGCAGTCGCAGTCCAGCGGCGCAACGCCCGTCCGGCTGGGCTTCGTAGGCATCGGGGGGCGGGGCTCCTACCACCTCGACGCTGCCTTGGGCATCGAAGGGGTCGAGGTCCCGGCCTTGTGCGAGATCCAGCCGGACCGCCTGGAACGGGCCGGGGGCTGGGTCGAGCAATCCGGCCGGCCGGCACCGAGGCTTTACGGCCGCGGCGAACGCGATTTCGAACGTCTCTGCGCGGAGGAAGACCTGGACTGCGTGATTTGCGCGACTTCGTGGAGCTGGCATGCCCCGGTGTGCATCGCCGCCAACCGCCACGAAAAGCACGCCGTCAGCGAAGTGCCGATCGTGCTCACGGTGGACGAGGCCTGGAGCTTGGTCGAGGCTTTCGAGCAGACCGGCAAGTGGTCGACGCTAGCGCTGGAGCAGGTGCTGCTGGAGGTCGGTGACGGCATGTACCTGACGCTGCTCAACATGATCCGGCAAGGCTTGCTGGGGGATGTGCTGCACGCCGAGAGCGGTTACGTGCACGACTTGCGGCGGGTGAAGTTCCCGGGGGGCAGCGAGCCCTGGCGGCTGCAGCACGCCGTCGACCGCAACGGCAACCTGTACCCGGATCATCCGATGAACCGCATCATGCCGGCGATGGACATCAACCACGGCGACCGCTTCGCACAGCTGGTCTCGGTCAGTTCCCGGGCCGTGACGCTGAACGAATACGCGGCCTCCCGCTATGGCAGCGAGCATCCCCTGGCCGCCAGGCAGATGGCGCAAGGTGATTACAACGCCACGCTGATCCGGACCGAGGACGGGAAGCTGGTGACGCTGAACTTCGACACCAACACGCCCCATCCGCGGGGATTCACGCGGGTTCAGGGAACCGCTGGCGTGTTCTTTGACGGCCGCGGCATGGGCGGACCCAGGATCTATCTCGACGGGATCAGCCCCGAGAGCCACCGGTGGGAGGACGCCGCCCACTACATGCAGGAGTACCGCCACCCGCTGCTGGACAGCTATGACCCGCCGGAACGGCCGGCGCTGCGCGGGCACGGCGGCCGCAGTATGAAGACACCCCTCACCTGGCACCTGCTGATCGAGGCGTTGCGGGTCGGGACGGCTCCTTACTTCGATGTCTACGACTCGGTGACCTCGAGCGTGATTTCGCCCCTTAGCGAGCAATCGGTGGCCGACGGCAGCCGGCCCGTGGAGTTCCCGGATTTCACCCGCGGCCAGTGGAGGACGCGTCCGCCGATCCAGTTCGCCTGACCGCGAGCCGACGCCGGCCGAGGCGGACCGGGGCGCTGGAACGATCACGCCCGCGAAGGAGGAGCAGCGATGAAGGAGCACGTGGGCCGACGGGGATTTCTCGGAACGGCCGCGGCTGGCTTGGCTGCGACTGCGGCCGATGTCGCTGCCTCGCAGACCGTCACGCAGGGGTCGATCGACGGCCGCCCGGTCCGGATCGGATTCGTCGGGGTCGGGGATCGCGGCTCCTATCATCTCGATGCGGCGCTCGGGATCGACGGTATCGAGGTGCCTGCCATTTGCGACATCGATGACGCATACCTGCACCGCGCGAAGCGCTGGATCGAGGCGTCAGGCAAGCCGGTGCCGAGACTGTACGGCAAGACCAAGACTGACTTCGAGCGCCTGTGCGCCGAAGAGGATCTCGACTGCGTGATCTGCTCGACCTCGTGGCGGTGGCACGCACCCGTCCTGCTCGCCGCCATGCGCCACGGCAAGCACGCGGTCAGCGAGGTGCCGATCGCTCTGACGCTGGACGAGGCCTGGGAGATCGTCGAGACCTGGGAGGAGACCGGTCGCTGGGGCACGCTGGGCCTGGAGGGATTTCGCAGCCTGGCTGTGGCCAACATGGTCTGGGAGGGCCTGCTCGGCGATGTGGTGCACGCCGAGGCGGGATACGTGCACGACCTGAGGCTGGTGAAGTTCGATCCGGAGCGCGAGCCGTGGCGCCTGGCGCATTCGATCAACAGGAACGGCAATCTCTATCCGGACCACCCGATGAGCGCCATCATGCCGGCGCTGGACATCAATCACGGCGACCGCTTCGATTTTCTGGTGTCGATGAGCTCCAGGGCCGTCTGCTTGAATCGATTCGCGGCCCACTACTACGGGGACGAGCACCCGCTTTCCTCGATGGAAATGAAGCAGGGAGATTTCAACGCGACGCTGATCCGCACGGCCAGCGGCAAGCTGGTGACGCTGAACTTCGACACCAATACCCCGCACCCGCGGTCCTTCTACCGCTTGCAGGGCACCAAGGGCGTGTATTTCGGTGACCGTTACACGCCGACGCGCAATGCTCTTCTCTATCTGGACGGCGTCAGCCCCCAGGAGCACAGTTGGGAGCCGGCCGGGCCGTGGCTGGAGAAATTCCAGCATCCGATGGAGAGAGACTACGATCCTCCGCCCCGGGCTTCGCTCCGGGGGCATGGCGGGCGGTCCACCCGCACGCCTCTGGAGTGGCATCGTCTGGTCTTAGCTTTGAACGAGGGGCGACTTCCGGACTGGGACGTCTATGATTCGGTGACCAGCAGCGCGATTTCGGCTCTCAGCGAGCAGTCTGTCGCGAGCGGCTCCCAGCCCGTGCAGTTTCCCGACTTCACCCGTGGCAGGTGGAAGGACCGGTCCCGCTTGGAATTGGCCTAGGCATGCCTTCGCGGCGAGCAGCTCGTGCCGCCGCACCGATCAAGCCGGCAAGCGCCGACCAAGCAACGATTGGAACGGGCACGGCTCAGGCAGTTGCAGCGCTGGGCCGACTGAAGACGGGATCGAGCCTCCCGGAGCCTCGTGTCAAGGCGGCATGGTGAGGCTCACGGTATCTCGAATGCCACGCTTATTGTCACCACGGTCTCGACAGGCCGGCCGTTCAGGAGCGTCGGATCGTATCGCCATTGCAGGATGGCGTCGGAGGCTGCGCCAACGAGTCGTTCGTCAATGATCGAGTTGAGCGTGGACAGGCCAGAAAGGCGGCCGTCTTTCCCGATGACACCTTTCAGTAGCACAGTGCCTCCAACGCCTCCGCGCTCAGCTTCAGCTGCGAAAGTCGGCGCCACGTAGTGAACGAGCCTCGCCCTGCGAACGTTTCCGCCGACTCGGACTCTCCGGCGCGGCTCGCCGGACGGAACGGATCCCTGTTGCGGCGGTGGGCCAGAAATTACGATTGCCTCGACGATCGGCTCGATTTCCAGCACGATTTCCAGATTCCGGTCGGTGGTGAGATCGAGATCTTGGATACTCGGCTCGAAGCCGGATGGCCCTTGGACCTCGACCTTGTACGACGGCGACCGGGAAAGGCCCTCGATCCGGAAGGCTCCGTCGGCGCCAGCCGTCGTCGCTTCGGCAACTTCCCGCTCCGCATCAGTAACGAGTACCAGCGCGTGCGGAATGCGGGATCCGCTGGGGTCGTGAACGGAGCCGGACAGCTCGACTCCCTCCTGCCTGCTGCAGGCGGCGGCCGTGAGCAGGACCGCCAGTGCGGGCGCCAAGGAGCTTGCCAAAAGGCTTCGGCTTGCCGCAGGCAGGATGCCCGATCTCAGTCCGCTCACCCTGGCAGAACTTGAGAAGCGACGCGGGCGGGCGGCCGCATGCGATGCCGAGGCCGCCTCCTGCAGCGAACCCCCGCCCAGGGTCCGCACCCGCTCCAGCAGCACGGCTATTCGGTCATCCGGGCCCACCGAAGCGCGGTCTGCAACTGCCGGCCGTCGCTGTCGGACTGTACTGGGGGCTTCAGCGTGAGGTGCGTGTCGCTGAGCTCGTAGAAGCGCTTCGCGTCTGTCCCCGTGCCGGCCGGGTTTTCGCTGCCGATGCGGTGATGGACGACGAATCCTTGGTCCTCGTGGACCGAGAACGGACCGAAATAGCTGGCGTAGGTGCGGGTCGCCTCCAAGGCCTCCTCGGCCGTGGGCCGGTCTCCCGCATAGGGACGCCTGCCCGGGCGCATCAGGTGCACGGACATGTGGCCGGAGGGCGAGTAGAGGATATAGGCCTTTTCGTACTGGTCGATCGGTACGGACTCGCCGCCGGTTGTCTGGCGCGTGACCGATTCGATTCGATAGGCCCCCAGCAGCTTTTCGTGGGTCTGGGTCAGCTCCGACGCTGGCAGGCCCGGAAGCCTCTCCCAGGTCAGAAACGTCTTCGAACCGTCTTCCCGCGGCGGAGGCTGGAGCGTCAGAGTGTTCTCGCCGAACGTGTAGAAGCGCTTGTAGTCCGAGCCGGCTCCGCGCGGGTCGAGACTTCCCACGAGATGGTGGGTCACGTATCCTTCGTCTTCGTTGACGCTGAAGGGACCGAAGTACGAGGTGTAGCTGCCGAGCAGGGCCAGCGCCTCGTCGGGTGTCGGCCCGCCCTCCGAGTACGGCTGGCGGCCGGGCCTCATGATCGTCACTCCCATGTGCCCGGAAGTGTCGTACATGATGTAGCCGAGCCGGTCCTCGATCGGTGGAGACAGCAGTTCGCCGCTGGCGTCACGCCGCTCGATCCGGGCAAGAGACCAAGCCCCCGCAAACTGCTGGATAGAAGCGGCGATAGGGCCGCCGGAGCCTGCCGCCTCCGACTCTGTGCCTGGCGGTGGCGTGCTCGTCCCGCACCCAAGGACCAGCAGGAGCGCTCCCTTGGCGGCGATCAAGCGTGGGTGAGTCCGCGTCATGGCCACTGGACGCAAGGCCGGTCGTCGGCCATGTCCCGCGTCGCGACAGAGTTGAGGGCCGTGCGCAAGTTTAACAGGATTGGAGCTATGGGAGGAAGCACGATTGCGTGCCTGTCGTAGTCGTTTAGAAGTAAGCCCATCTCCCGTCGTTTAGAAGCTTTCGTGTCCGATGTCAAGGGGTTTTCGGGGATTGTCAGAAGGAATCTGGGATCTGGGCGTTTGCCTACAGCTCAGAGGTTCGGTCTAGGTTGTGCCGTGGGCGGCTGGGAGGAGAGGGCGCGTCGGGAGTCATCCAGGATTCAGGTCTTGGCGGGGACCAGCGGTTGCCAGAGGCGGTTTTCGCGCAGCAAGGCGTTGGCGAGCACGACGAGCTTGCGGATGACGGCGGTGATCGCGACCTGGTGCGGTTTGCCGCCGTCGACCAGTCGCTGGTAGAAGATGCGCAGGTCGGGGTTGCAACGGCGGGCGGCAGTGCCAGCCATGTAGAGTACCTTGCGCGGGCGGGGCCGCCCGCCGCGGATATGGCGAGCGCCGCGGGATGCGCCGCTGTCGCGGGCGAACGGCGCCGTGCCGACCAAGGCCGCGGCCTGCTTCGGGCCGATGTTGCCGAGCTCGGGCAAGTCGGCGCAAAGCACCGCTGTGGCGACCGGGCCGATACCCGCGATGGAGCGCAGGATCTCTGCGCGGCGAGCCAGACCTGCATCGGCTTGGAGGGCCTTGGCAATGGCTTGGTCAAGCCCACCGATCTCGCGCTCGGTAGCGTCGTTGAGACGGCCGAGCGCGGCCGCTGCGGGCCCGGTCCCGAATTCGGCGATGCGCTTGCGGCGTTTGACGCAGTCCTCGACACAGGCTGCCCGGGCGGCCACCAAGTCCTTCAGCTGCTGGAGGTTATGCTCCAAGGGCAGCGCCCGGCGCCGGTCCGGCAGGCGCCCGAAGAGGGCCAGCGTGGCGGCATCGATGCGATCGGTCTTGGCTAGCCGGCCCATGCTGCGCGCAAACTGCCGGGCCTGCAGCGGGTCGGCCAGGACGACCTCAAGGCCGGCCTTGTCGAGGCAGCCGTGCAGGGCGCGATGGTAGCGTCCTGTCGGTTCCAGCACGACGCGGCGCACGCCGAGCCTGCGCAACCAGTCCCGTGCCGCGCGCAGGCCGGCAGCATCGTTGGGAAAGCTGCGGGTGGCAGCGCCCGGCTCAACCTGCGTGTCGAGCCGGGCTTTGCTGACATCCACGCCAGCGACGAGGTCCGTCGCAGCGAGTCCCGTGCCATGCATGATTGGAGTCCCTCCGGAATGCAGTACAGTGAATGCGAGTCATCCCCCAGCCTTGGCTTCTTGTCAATCCGGGCCTCGCGCCCAACCTTTCGTCCAGGCCTCGGGGGGATGGTTGCGGTGGGCCGACCAAGCTCATTTTCGATTCCTCGAACCTAGCCCAAGACGGTCCGACCCGCCGCCCGACCCTGGGGCCTGCAGGCCCCAGGGTCGGCCCACGCCCCCCCCGCTAAACCGCGGGGGGCAGGTGTCTCCCCGCTCATCCAACAGGGCTGGATGCCGGGATCGGCCGCCCAATCCAGAGTAGTCAGGAAGGGGGCCAAAGCGCACCTTGACCAACATAGAAATAAGCCCTCTAGGGTGTGTTAGGGAGGGTGTGGCAGGCCTGTCGCCTCGCGCGCGGGCTATCCCATCCGCCCTCCGAGCGATTTCGCGAACTGCCTAGGGATCGCCGTGGCGAGCCGCTGCTTGACGGTCGCGTGTTCCGGGTCCGCCGCCGCATTCGTCCACTCGTGCGGATCGGAATCGTGGTCGTAGAGCTCTTCGGTCCCGTCCGGATAGCGGATGTAGCGGAAGCGCTCATTCCGCACGGATGCGTAGCCCTCCCCGAAGGTGGTTAGTGCCGGGCGCGCCCAGCCAGCCTCGGGGTCGTCGAGCAAGGGCCGCAACGACTGGCCTTCGAGCTCGTGGGAGGTCGGCTCGAGCCGGCAGAAATCCGCCAGCGTCGGGTATAGATCGATCAACCCGACCGGGCGCGCGCAGGTGTTGCCCGCGTGCGCCGACCCCGGAAGACGGATTGCCATCGGAGTCAGCGAAGCCTGCTCCCACAGAGTCGTTTTCTCCCAGTGGTCCTTCTCTCCGCAGTGATAGCCGTTGTCGGACCAGAAAACGACGATGGTGTTGTCCGCATATGGGCTGTTGTCGAGGGCATCGAGCACCCGGCCGCAACTCCAGTCTGCGAAGGAAGTGCAGGCCAGGTAGGCCCAGACGAACTCTCGCCAGGACTGCTCGGTGTTCTTGCCGCTGACGACGAAGCGCTCTCCCCAGACTGCCGCCAGGTCGCGTCCCAACGGGGGGACGTCCGCGAGATCGTCCTCCTTGTAGGGAGGCAACTCGACGTCGGCTAACTCGTACATGTCGAAGAACCGCTTGGGAGCCGTGAACGGCGTGTGCGGGCGCCACAAGCCGTAGGCCAGGAAGAACGGCCGTTGGTGCTCCTGCGAGAGGAAGTCAACGACCGAGTCGCCGTTGACCACGTCGGGAAAGTCGGAGTCGGGAGCCTCCCACGGCGTCCAGCCCCAGAAGCGACCCGCGACTTGGTCTTCCTCGGGCGGGAAGGGGCCAAAGCCGCCGCCGTGCGGCTTGTTGTCCCACATGGCTCGGAGCTTCTCGTCCGCGACTGGGGCGTGCGTGAGCTTGCCTTGTCCGTAAGACGTGTATCCGCTCCGCTTGAACAATTCCGGCAGGGACTCCGTGCTGTCGAGCGGGGCTTGGGTCCACGGGTCGGAGCCGTTGCGATAGGCGCCGGTCGTGTGCGGATAAAGGCCGCTGAAAACGGCGGCGCGCGAGGGTACGCACGCAGGGGAGGCGCAGTAGGCCTGCTCGAACGTCAGGGCGGTCCTCTTGAACCGGTCGAGATGAGGGGTCTTGACGCCGCCGAGCGTGTTGTAGAACCCATAGTCGTTCATGTCGTCGACGACTAGGAACAGGACGTTCGGGCGTTGCGCCGGAGTCCGGGAGCACGCGAGGCCGCCGGCGAGGCTCGACGTTAGGAACTGGCGGCGGTTCAGCATGGCTTCAGCGGGTTGTCTTCAACGCTCGCACCAGGCCTCGATTGTAGAGGCTGCTCGGCCTGCTCGAACCGGGGATCGATTGTGCCGGCCCTTCTCGGAAATGCAGCGGAGCGGAAACGCCACGAGCATCTCTGCTGGGAACGGGGTCGAGGCGGGCTCCAGCGGGCCGTCCGTCATGGCAGATGGACCGGGTCAGTGCCGGAGATTCGGCTTAGAGCCGGATCTCTCGGAGGCGAACGATGTCGCTTCAGGGCACAAGGAGTGGATCGCGAACGTCGGGGAATGGACCGCCGCGAATCGGACGGTTCCTAGCGACTGCTGACCGTCGGAGCCGTGCCGCCCTGGAGCTACCTAGTCCCGGGTTCCGGCCGCAGGCCGACCTCGGCGCGCCAGCCCGCCAGCAGTGCCGACAGCTCGCGGACGCGTTCGGGATGCTTCGACGAGATGTCTCGATTCTCACCGGGGTCGTCCGCGAGATCGTATAGCTCTCGCGTGCCGCTCCAATACGCGACCAGCTTCCAGTCGCCCGAAACGACCGCTGCATATTGATCCTCGTAGTGGCGCTCCAAGAACAGCGCCTCGCGCTCGATCCGGCCTTCTCCGGCGAGGAGCGGCTTCAGGCTGAGCCCGTCGAGAGGAGCAAACTCGGCTAGGTCGCCTCCAGCAAGGTCAATGATCGTCGGGAAGATGTCCGTCGAGACCACCGGCGTGGATCGATTGGCGCCTTTCGGAGTGTTTTCCGGCCAGCGGATCAGCATCGGTACCCGAGCGCCTCCCTCGTACAGCGCCGTGCCGCCCGGCTTTCCACCTCGCAAGGGCTCGTTGTAGCGCAATCCGCCTTGGTCCCCGAGAAAGATCACGACGGTGTCCCCGGCGCGCCCTGACTCCTCGAGCGCGTCGAGGATGCGGCCCACGCTGGAGTCGGTAGCTTCGACCATCGCGGCGAGTTGGGCCCGGTCGTCGCTGAAGCCGCTGGCCAGATACTTGCTCACGAGATCTTTTCGTCCGATGTGCGGGGCGTGCACGTTGTACAGGAACACCGTTGCGAGAAAGGGCCGGCCTTCGCCGGCCTTGGCAAGGTAGTCGACCACGTCGTCGGCCAGGCGATCCGTCAGGTACTTGCCGGGCTCTTCGTCGGGGTAGGGGTTTCCGACGCGCCAGTAGGGCGGGTAGTAGGAGCCCGGATGCCCGAAGTTCGATACTCCGTACTGTTCGTCGAAGCCTTGCCGGACGGGGTGGTAGTCCTCCGAGCCCAGGTGCCACTTGCCGAAGAACGCGCTGCGATAGCCGAGCGGTCCGAGCGCTTCCGGGATGGTCACGGCGTCGAGGGGCAGCCAGTTCCGCGAGGGCCAGCGCGACGGGTCGCCCTCCCAGTCGTGAAACTCTTGGTCGGTGCGCCCCAGTGCGTCGAATCCAAATCTCGGGCTGGTCGGAATGTGCCGGACGATACCGAGACGCGCCGGATGCTGGCCCGTCAGCAATGCCGCTCGAGAGGGACTGCAGGTCGGGGTCGGTATGTAGGCGCGAGAGAAGATCGTCGACTCGGCTGCGAGACGGTCGATGCGCGGCGTCTCGTAGGCTCCGCCTTGGTAGCCGACGTGCTTCCAACCAAGGTCGTCGACAAACACAACCAGGAAGTTGGGAGCGGGGCTCGCAACGCTGGCGCAGAGCGCGCACAGCAGACTCGACCGCAGCAGCAACATCACAGGCAGATTGTAAGCTGGCTTGCCGAAGCGCTCAGGGCCCAGCCTCTTCGAGCGAGCTAGAATCGTCGCGACGCCCGCTCGGCGACCGCCGTCATGAACATCAAGCTCCTGTCGTCCCTTGTCATCCTGTGCGCATTCGCTTGGACCCCGACGGCGGCATCGGCACCGAAAGAGCTATTGGGCGACTGGTCACTACATCTTGAGTCGGGAGGGCCGGCGTGGATGAGCGTTGGCGAGCAGGACGGGCGGCCTCTGGTACGCATGCGAGTCTACATCGGCCCCGACGGACCTTACAGCGCCACGGAATCGGCCGACGGTCGTCTCAAGTTCTCGCTGCGACGGCGCCGCGCGGCCCAGGGAAGTGATGTCTTTATCGAATCGGCGGTAGACGTTGGCATCGCGAACGGGAAGCTGGACGGCGTGATCACCCGCACTGCCACGGACGGCAGCGTGAACGAACGGACCCGCTTTACCGGGAAGCGGATTCCGCCAATGCCGCAGTCGCCCCCGGACCTGTCCAAGGTGCGATTCGGGCTCCCTATCTTGCTCTTCAACGGCAAGGACCTGGCCGGTTGGCGGCCGCACGAATCCGACAAGATCAACGGCTGGAGCGCGCAAGACGGGATGCTGGTCAACACCACGCCCAAGACCGATTTCAGCGCGACCGGGGACCATGCCAATCTGCGAACGGAAGCCGAGTTTGAAGACTTCTGGCTCCACGCCGAGTTTCTAATCGAAGAGAACCGCAACAGCGGAATCTACCTGCGCGGAATGTACGAGGCACAGGTGGTAGATCGCGACAGCCGGATGCAGGGGATCCAGGGGCCTGGCGCGATCTTCGGAAGGATCGCACCTTCTGCAAACGCCGGAAAGCCCGGCGGGCAATGGCAAACATACGATCTGACTCTGGTCGACCGGCACGTGACGGTCGCCTTGAACGGAGTCAAGGTCATCGACAACCAACCGATCGTCGGGCCGACAGCCGGCGCCATCTATACCGATCCCTCCGCCCCGGGGCCAATCTACCTGCAGGGAGACCACACGGCGGTCAAGTACAAGAACATCTACTTGGCCCCTGTCGTGGGTGCCCGGTGAAGTCCGTCTACGGCCGGAACTTGCGAAGGGCATTGCTGCCGGCAGTTGAATTGGTTGAACACGAAGCTTCCTCCGCTGCGATGGAGCCGCGCACCCGGCGGGGATCCGTCGAAATATCGCCGTTTCTTTTCCTTGCTTGTCTCGGAATCTACGTCAGCACACCCTACAGTTAAGGTCTAACTTGCGAATCGCGCAGCAGAACGCTGGTCGATGGGAGTATTCGTGCTTCCATCGAGACAAGGAGTATTGCCCATGACTCGATCGATCCTAACGACACTCTTATCCTCTGTGCTCCTCCTGCTCTCCTGCTTGAACGACGGCGGAAACGAGGGGTCGTCTGCCGCGTCCGACAACAGCGGCTCGGAAGCTGATGCACTTGTGGCCCGTGCCAAGTCCTTCGAACTGCCGACGGAGTGGCTCCGCCCTCCAGGTGACCCTCTCCACCATCACACCGCAGGCTTCGCAAAGATCCTGTGCTCCGCCGTCTTCATCACGGGACTCGACGCCGATTTCGCCGCCGAGAACATCGGCTACTTCTCGAGCGACTACGACCAGCGCTCGAAAGTGACGAAGCGCGAAATCGACATGGAGAACAAGGCGGTGCACCTGACGCTCCCGGACGGCGTGGTGCGTACCGCGAAGTACCTCGGCGATCAAGGTTGCGTCACGCTCCCTCTCGGGGAAGATGGGCTCCTTTTTGAGCCAGTCGAGGTGAAGAGCACGCTTCCAGACCCCGACACGCAGCCATGGCCGATGGGCGATGTGCTGCCTGACGAGCCGTTCCCGGCCGAGCTTGATGAAGAGAAGGTCCGTGCCGCCGTCGACGCCGCCTTCGAGCCGGTCGACGGCATGACGGCCGCCTTCGTCGTCACCTGGAAGGGACGCCTAATCGCTGAGCGCTACCGCGACGGGCTAGACCTTCATACGCCCCTCGAGAGCTGGTCGATGGGCAAGAGCTTGACCGCGACGCTGATGGGCATTCTGATCCAGCACGGAGTCTACGAGCTCTGGCAGCCAGCGCCTGTCCCGGAATGGCAGCGGGAAGGGGATCCGCGTGCGGAGATCCGAATCGCCGATATCTTGCGGATGTCGAGCGGTATCCGCTGCGTGAACCGTGGCGACCCGGAATACGAATCCGCCATGGGATACCCTGACCACCTCTACCTCTACACAGGCGGGATGAACGCGTTCCAATGGGCGGCGACGAGGCCTCAGCAGTGGCCGCCCAACACGGTCGGGCGCTACCGAAACTGCGATCCCGTCCTGACAAACTACTTGGTCAGGCTAGGCGTCGAAGGGCGCGGGGAACAGTACCACTCGTTCCCCCAGAGCCAGCTCTTCGACAAGATCGGCATCCGCGACATGGTGATGGAGACCGATCCGTACGGGAACTTCCTGATCCAGGGCTATGAATTCGGAACAGGTCGGGACTGGGCGCGCCTAGGCAACCTGTACCTAGAAGACGGTGTTTGGCAAGGAGAGCGCATCCTGCCTGAGGGCTTCGTGGAGTTCGCCAGCACGGTGGCACCTGCGTGGGAGGCCGACGGCCGTCCCATCTATGGCGGCTTCTTCTGGATCAACAGCACAGGAGCCTACCCGATTCCAAGAGATGCCTACTACATGGCGGGTGCCGGAAACCAAAAGACCTTCATCATCCCCTCCCACGACCTGGTCGTCGTGCGCTTGGGGCACTACAAAGGCTCGAGCCCCGGCGACGAGGGCCTGAAGAATGCCTTGACGCAACTCATGGAGGCTGTGCCCGAGAGCTGAAGCTGGCCGCGATGTGCCACTGCCGTCTTGGCGGTCTGGGGCCGGATCGAGAGCGGCCGAGGTGATGACGAGTACCCGAGCTCGGTCGGCAGGCCGACCGGAGACTAGTAGGGGAAGGCGCTTTCGCCCGTACGCAATCTTCCGGCCCGCAAGGACTGCGCGTTTCGGAACCCGACTGTCGAGAACCCTCTCAAGGGCGTTCTACCGCCCGATTTGGTCTCCGATCTCCCGCTTCATCGCCTCGGCAATCCAAGTGTTGAGGCTTTTCCCCCGAGCCTTTGCGGCCGCATCAGCTGCACGGTGGATCTCCGCGGGGATCCGAAGCGGAATCTTCCCCGAGTACGCCTTGTCAGGAGTCCGACCCCGTGCCTCGCGGGCCCGCAAGTAGTCGTTGATCGAGAATTCAAACTCCTTCCGAAGTTCAACGACAGAGGTCCCTTCGAAAATGATCACGTCGCGCATTCCCGTCACTTCCCCGTGAAAGACACCCGCCTCGTCATCGAACGTAACTGCTCCTCGGTACCCCTTGTACTGCATCACCCCAGCATCCTTCGCCGTAGTCGCCGCTCCAGCGTCCGCTACTCCTGCCAACTGTCCCACCAGCCCTTCTCTGCAAGCGTTTCCGCAGTGTGCTGCTGAAGGAATCCCAGCAAAGGCGCCGGAGTCCTTAGGTCGAACAAGAGCTTCTGGGTGGCGCCGGGCCCCTCAGGGCGTTTGCCTCGTGCTCGAGGACGGCGCGGACCTGTTGCTCATCCACGCCGGGGAACCACTCGACGAACTCGTTGATCGTGGCGCCACGGGCCAGATTCTCATAGAGCGCCAACAGTGGAATCCGTGTGCCGGCAAACACCCAGGCGCCGCGAACTCTCCCTGGTATGCGTTCGACGGCAGCGCAGGCCTCCCAGTCAGTCATCTCCGTCACGTCGTATTTGCGAACACCATTTTCGTTGTGTGCCCTATTGTTCTGCGGACTGACGTTCTACGTAGCTGAGCGCTGCGCGAGCAAGCAGACTGGACCGGGTTTCGCCTTCTCGCGCCGCCGCCTCATCTACGATTGCCAGAACGCGCGCTGGTACCGTGATGTTGATCCGCTTTGTCTTAATCCAGCCTGGAGACACCGACATTCACGAACGCCCAGACGCCGCCCTTGTAATGCTCGCTCGCTTGGTGCGTTTCGAGCGATCCCCTTGCAGGTATGGGTTCCCCGTCCATCAACAATCCCTCCAGATGGCAGGAGATGGCTTCGTGAGCAGATTCGATGGCTTCCTCAAGCGTATCGCCGGACGAACAACAGCCCGGCAGGTCCGGTACGGTGACTCCGTAAACGCTCTCGACATCTTTGTGAATCACAACCGCGTACCGCATGTCAGCGATCCTCCCTCCCGTTTCCAGTTGGCTTGTCTATAGATGTTACGCAGAGCACCGATGGGAATCTCCTTGCTGGGGTGCGTCACGGTGACCTGACCGGGCTTGTCCGGATGCACGAACTCACTCGAAATGGAGCAGATGTCGATGGAGTCCTCCGACTCATTCTGCGCACGGTGCAGACCAGCTTGCCTTCATGCTGGCGGTCGGTGGATACGCCTCGCAAGAGCAGTGCGACAGTGGGTGTCTATTGGCTTTCCGATTGGAGCAGATCTCGTTCAGCGCGATCCTTGGCCCTGGTGACGTCTGGCAGTGGGCGGCGACGACTACTTTGGGCGGCCAGTCCACGGTGAGAACTTGCCGCGATGGCGTCAGACGCCTCCTTGCCATCTTGTAGTGCCGAACAACACCTCCTGGCTTTCGGAGCCCGGGCAAATGCACGATCTAAGAACGCAGTGATTCCGGGACGTCTAGCGGTCGGAGTGCATCACCGCGATTACACGCGAGCCTCGACCGTGTATCGGCTACCGTCACGTCTGCCATCGCGATTCCTCCCGGTTGGTCTGAGACCCGGATCGGGCTTCAGACCCCATCGCACCGTAGGCTGGAAAGAGTTTCATCCCTGCACCACTCGTGCAGCTCTGTACGCTCTCGTCCGGGCCTCTCCGAAACTGGTTTACTAGTAGGAAGCGTGCTGCTCGAATCACGGCGGATTGGAATCAAGCCGACGGTCGCTGTGGACCCATGACTCGAAGAATCGCTCTGCTCTTTATGGCTGGCGCCCTCGCGCTCGCGGCCAGCGGTCCCGGCGAGGACGACTGGAAGGAAGGCGTCCGACACTTTTCGGCGGAGGACTTCCGCCAAGCGCAGGAAGTATTCGAGCGAGCCGTCGAGCAGGATCCCGAAAGCTCGAAGTTCTCGCTTTGGTTGGCCTTGGCCATGGGACGGCGCGCCGAGAGGATGACCGGATTGCGGAAGCTTGCGGCGGCGCCTCTTGTTCGCCGGATGCGCCGCGAAATGGAGCGCTCCATCGAGTTGGATGAAACCAACCTTGACGCCTACGACGCTCTCCAGGGCTTCCATCTGGAAGCCCCCGGGCTAGTCGGAGGCAGCAAGCCCGAGGCCAAGGCACTTGCGATCCGGCTTCGCGCCGTCGATGCGGCGCGAGGCACGGAGGCCCTGGGAACCTATTACGAGGCCATCGGTGAGTTCGAGACCGCCGCCGAGCACTTCGAGGAGGCAAGGAGACTGAACCCGGAAGGCATGAGGCCCTTGTTGAAGCAGGCCGGTTTCCTCGCCCGGCGCGGCGAGCATGAGGAAAGCGACGAGCTCTTCGAGTTGGCGTTCACGCGCCATCCGGACGAGCCCAAGGTCTGGCGGGCAGCTGCGACTGCTTGGATCCTCGCGGAACGGGAATCCCGCTATCCGGAAGCGCGCAAGCTGGCTGAACGATATCTTGAGACGCCGGACCGAGCGCCTAACCCGGACCCGAGATCCGAGCTGCGGGATCTGCTCAAGAAACTGTGATCGCTGCCTTGGCGGCTGGTCGGCGAACTGCCCAGCGTCGTTGGCACTGACCTAGCTGCCGTCGAGGTCGGCGCTCTGCCGCCCAGTGCACGGATTCAGACATTCGGCGCGGCGGCCACGCTGTTTCTTGGCCCTCCCGGACACGAACCGGCCTGAAGACCTGCGTTCGGCTCCTGGCGCTGGCGGACATCCAGGCCGAGTTCGGCCTTGCGTTTCGCCGTTTCAGCCAGGGGATCGGCAAGCGAACTTTCAGGTGAGAATGAGCCGCATCGGGAGCCAGCCCCGTATCGTCAGGCCAGGATCACCTTCACAGGGCGCTATCAGGCAATGAGCTCGTGCACGACATTGCCGTAGACGTCGGTCAGGCGGAAGTCGCGGCTATTGTGGCGGAAGGTGAGCCGCTCGTGGTCCAGGCCCAGCAGGTGGAGGATAGTGGCATGGAGGTCGTGATGCGAGACGCGGCCCTTCACGGCGTGCATGCCGAGCTCGTCTGTGGCGCCATGGGTAATCCCCGGCTTGACGCCGCCGCCCGCCATCCACATGGAGAAGCCGAAGTGGTGATGGCCGCGGCCGAGGGATTCCTCCTTGCGCGACTCCTCCATTGGCGTGCGACCGAACTCTGTGGCCCAGACGACGAGAGTCTCGTCCAGCAGGCCCCGTGACTTCAGATCCATGATGAGGGCCGTGATGCCCTGATCGGTGCGGGCCGCGTTCGTGCGGTGGTTGTTGATGAGCCCGCCGCGGTTGCCGTGCGCGTCCCATCGCCTCCCTTGGGCGCCGTCGAGAATCTCCACGAAGCGGACTCCGCCCTCCACCATCCGTCGCGCTGTGAGGCACTTCCTCCCGAACTCGGTATCGCCGTAGAGCGCCTTCACCGAGTCCGGCTCGGCACGGATATCGAACAGCTCCGGCGCTTCCATCTGCATGCGAAACGCCGTTTCAAACGCGGCGATGCGCGCGTCGAGCTCGGGCTGCGTGCGGTGCGTGTCGCGATGGAGCTGATTCAACTTCCGCACCAGGTCCAGCTGCTTGCCCTGCTGGTCTCGGCTGAGAAATGCGGGAGCCGTGATGTGCGGGACCGGTGGGTTGCCGGGCTTGACGTCCGCCAGCGTGGCCTGGTGGATGCCCGGCAGGAAACCGGCATCGTGGAGCGCGCGCCCGCCGGACGGTCGGCCGTCTGTCATCACCACGAATCCCGGCATGTTCCGGTTCTCCGTGCCCAGTCCGTAGGTCACCCACGAGCCAATACTGGGGTGGCCCTGTCTGGAATAGCCGGTGTGCATGAGGATCTGGGCGGTGGAGTGGATTGCCGAGTCGGTGTGCATCGAGTTGATGAACGCGATGTCGTCGACCACTTGCGTCAGGTGCGGGAAGATCTCGCTGACCCACGCGCCGCTCTGGCCGTAGCGCTGGAATGAGAACGCTGGCGGAACGATGCGCGTATGGGTATACGTCTTCTCCGGGTTCAGGCCTTCCAGATCTTCTTTGGAGAAAATCTCTCGCGCCAGTTTTCCGGCGTACTTTTTCAGGAGCGGCTTGTGATCGAACGTCTCAAGCTGGCTTGCGCCACCGACCATGAAGAGGAAGATGACGTTCTTGGCCCTGGGAGCGAAGTGTGGCTTCGTGGGCGCAAGGGGCTCGCTGCCGTCAGCCGCCGTAGCGCTCGCCGTCTGGTCTGCGAGCAGGCTGGCCAGAGCGATGCCGCCCAGCCCGAGTTCCTTGAGGAACCCACGGCGGTCCCCGCCCACCGGTCGAGTCTTATAGCCTGCGTCAGTAGACATGCGTGAACTCGCCCAAGCCGGTGAGGGCGTGGCCGCATTGTACCGGAGATACGGGGTAACTGTCTCCTGGTCTTGATGGATCTGCTCCGGTTCGGACCGAAGCGGGCACCCACGAGGGGTGTCCCTCACTGCTTCCCGGGAAAGGGAGGCCGGTGCGTTCAGCCTGAGGCGTAATGGAGACCCTGACGCCGTACATGCCGGACGCGCCCCTAGTACAGATCTTGCCCAAGCCGGGTTCTCCGGCGAGCCCGCAGTGGTCCCGGCCGGCCAGTCGAGCTCCGCAGGCTCCGTCAGTGAACGTAGATGAACTCGTTCAGGCCCATGACCGCATGGCAGTATTGCGCCAGCGGGCTCGGGCCGTCCATGGACTCAGGCTCCGTGCCTGCCTCCAGCCCGCCAGTGCTCGGTTGACCGAGAAACGACAGGCCGATTTCGCGCTCTTCCGCGGTCGGCGGCCGAGAAAGAGCGATCCGGTATACCGACTCGATCTGAAGGCCGGGATCGCCTCCGGCTCTGTCCTGCACCCGTTGTGCGAAGCGTCTCGCCTGCTCCCACACGAACGGCGCGTTCAGCATGAACGCGGTGCTGCTCGGTGTCGTGCTGACGTCACGAAGGCCGATGCTTTGCGTGTTGTCAGGCGGGTCGAAGATCTTGAGAACCGGATGGAGGTGGAAGCGCGGCGACATCAGGTAGATGGACCGGTGCCAGGTGTCGGGCGTGTCGTTGAAGGGGGTCTTGCGATCGCCAATGGGTGTGCTCGGCCCGGAAAAGTTCGTGCGCAGAGAGCCGGAGACGCTCAAGATGTGATCGCGGATGACTTCCGCTTCCATGCGCACGGGCCTGCGGTGCCACAGGTACTCGTTGTATGCGTCGTGCCGGGCTTGGGCCAAATTGGTGCCGGCCGCCTGCTTGTAGACGGCGGAATTCATGATCAGCCGGTGGATCGGCTTCAATTGCCAGCCCTCCCGGATGAGCTGGGACGCTAGCCAATCCAGCAGAGCGGGGTGCGTGGGCTCGGTGCCGAGCTTGCCGAAATCGTTCGGGGTGCTGACGATGCCGCGCCCGAAGTGATGCTGCCAGAGACGATTGACGATCACCCGGGCCAACAATGCACCGGCGCCATGCTCGACATCGGTGAGCCAGTTCGCAAGCATCCCGAGCTTTGACGGCTCAAACTGCGCCTCGACGCCATCGGTGGCTTCGGGACGGGGCCGCCAATTCGTCGGGCTGCGACCGTCCCGCATCAAGACGCGCAGGAACCCCGGCTCGACCGGCTTGACGGGGCGCCGCCAGCTGCCGGCGGCCAGAAGATGGGGCGAAGTCAACTCCAATGGCACGTACTTGCCGCCTGCGTCTGGCTTGACTTCGGCTTCGTCGAAGAACACAGCCGTCAGCTGGTAATACTCCTCGGCCGTGATCGGGTCGATCTTGTGGTCGTGGCAGCGCGCACACCCGACCGTGAGGGCAAGGAACGCTTGGCCGGTCGCCGATACCATATCGTCGAGGCGGTGAAACTTGCGATCGTTCGGGTTGTCGGTCTTGCTCAGGCTGGTTCCAAGCTGCACGAACATGCCCAGGTCCTGCCGCCCGGCGGGAAGACTCTCCGGAGCGCCGGCAACTTGGTAGCGGACAAATTCGTCGTAAGGCAGGTCGTCGTTGAAAGCGCGAATCACGGCGTCGCGGTATCGATACGCCTCCTCGCGAATCGCGTTGTCCCCCTCGTGCGCTCCGAGGCTCTCGCCAAAGCGAGCCGCGTCCAACCAGTGCCGGCCCCACCGTTCGCCGTAGTGCGGGCTGGTGAGCAGCCGGTCAACGAGCTCGCGAAACGGTGCCGCGGAGGAGTCTTGAACGAATTCCTCCACTTCGTCAGGCGCCGGCGGCAGACCGATCAGGTCGAAGTAGGCGCGGCGAATCAGCGTGGTGCGATCAGCCTCCTGCGAAGGGCGAAACTGCATCTCGCGCAGCTTGGCGAGAACGAAACGATCAATCGGCGAGTCAGTCCACGCGGCCTCATCCGGGTCTGCCGCCGACACCTCCGGCGGATCGACCGGGCGCAAGGGCCGGAAGGCCCAGTGGCGCCGTCCTGCTTCGAGATCCATGGCCGCCGTATCGACAGCCTGCGCATCCCTCGGATCGGGTGCGCCGAGGGTCACCCACTGGACGAAATCAGCGATGACCGAGTCGGGCAGCTTGCCGCCGGGCGGCATTTGCAAGTTGCGGTTGGTGTACTCCAGCGCCTCGATCAGCATCGACTGGTCGGGTTGTCCCGGCACGACGGCGGGGCCCCGGGACCCGCCCTGCTCGACACCGGCCCGGGTGTCGAGCTGCAGCTTCCCCATCAGCGTTCCCGCGCGGGCGGCTTCGGAGGAATGACACTGATAGCAGCGCTCCGCCAGCACCGGGCGGATCTTCTTCTCGAAGAAGTCGATATCGTCTTGAGCGAGTGCCCCGGGGACTCCGAGCAGGCTGACGGCGATGAAGAATCGGAAAAGGGTCACGCGATTGCCCTGCGCTTGCACTCGGATTTTAAGTCGGATGCGCGAATAAAATCCACCCGGCTAAGAACAGATCATGTCCACACGGGACCGTGGCCCTACTTGATGTGCTCCTGAGCGAAGAGCCCTTGCTCGTCGTTGCCTATTTCGCCCTTGAATCGTCGGGAACCGATCCACAAGAACACCCAGGGAGGCCCCGCTACTCCCGGAAACGTGCAAGATGGGCTGATTCTCTTCGCGCGAGGGACGTGTGGGGTACTGCTAGGCCGATATCTGTCTTAACCCTTTGCAGAGTAGAGGCTTAACCCCACCTAGCCACATCCTGTACAGACTCGAGTGGAAAATTGTAGAGTCGGGCGGGAAGCTGAACCAGCAGTTCGGGTTCACTGCTGTAGAATGGCGATCTCCAATCGAGTCGCCCGCACACGCTTCACGATGCCCTTTGTCGCCGCCGTCGTACAAGACTGCCCCGTCGTCTTTGACCGGGACAGGACGCTCGACAAGATTGGCGCTCTGACGAAGCAGGCTGCGGAGACAGGCGCTCGACTAGTGGTCTTCCCCGAGGCCTTCGTGTCGTCCTACCCGAAGGGCCTCGACTTTGGCGCGCGGGTGGGCGGGCGGACTACGCAGGGCCGCCAGTATTTCCAGCGCTACCACGACAGCGCGGTCGACATACCGGGACCTGGGATCGACCGGCTTGCCGAGATTTCCGGTGACAACGAAACCTACTTGGTCGTGGGTGTCATCGAGCGCGAACGCGGCACGCTCTACTGCAGCGCCGTCTTCCTGAGCCCGGATGGACAGTACCTAGGTAAGCACCGGAAGCTGATGCCGACCGGAATGGAGCGCGTCATCTGGGGGTTCGGCGACGGCTCGACACTGCCGGTCTACGACACCCCCCTGGGAAGACTGGGAGCAGTGATCTGCTGGGAGAACTACATGCCGCTGCTCCGCACGGCCATGTACGGCAAGGGGATCCAGCTGTACTGCGCTCCGACGGCGGACGATCGGGACACCTGGCATTCCTCGATGACCCACGTAGCGCTCGAAGGCCGGTGCTTCGTGCTTTCCTGCTGCCAGTACCTGACGCGGGGAGACTGCCCGAACGACTATCCCGCTGTCCAAGGTGACGATCCGTCGACAGTGCTTATGCGGGGTGGCAGCGCGATCATCAGCCCGCTAGGGGACGTTCTGGCCGGTCCCCTGTACAACCAGAAAGGGATCCTCACTGCGGAGATCGACATCGCTGAGATCACACGTGGCAAGTACGATTTTGATGTCGTCGGACACTACGCACGACCCGACGTGTTCCGTCTGGAAGTGAACGAAGAGTCGAATTCGACTGTGGTGATCAAGTGAATCGCCGGCAAGCTGGGCGACGACCTGACGCGGGGCACTTGGGCCAGCATCATGAAGTAGGCCGGGCTGAAAGCGGAGTGACCAGACCGATGCGCTACACGATCATCATCGAAAAATCGCCGAGGAACTACGCCGCCTACGTTCCCGACCTGCCAGGGTGCGTCGCCACCGGCGCTTCCGAGGCAGAGGCGGTCCGCGAGATCCGCGAGGCCATCCGGTTTCACATCGAGAGCTTGCGCGAACACCATGAGCCGGTGCCGGAGCCGCGCCGTACTGCGACTGTCGTCGATGTGGTTCCGCTCGCCCGGTGACGATCGCTTCGAAACCACCCTTGAACGAGGCCCCCGATCTGCTGTGACGAGTCGGGGGCTCGATCAACAGCAACGATGCCTGATGCGATGGACGTTCATGTTGGCGCCGCTGTCCGGGTGGGCCTTTACAGTGAGCAGCGCGTCCGCTCTGCCGGCTGACCGCCGCCGCAGGCTCCTTGGGCTGCCCATGCATGAGAAATGTCGCGGGCATTTGCCTTCGCACCGGGCCAATCACTGCAACTCAGAAGCTGGCGCGGTCAAGTTCGATGTGAAAGAGCGATTTCGGATCTGTGCCCGGGCGCCAAAAAGTTTCCGACGGACTGCCCGCTTGACAGCTGTAGTCGAATATGACAACATATGGCCTGAGCGACGACACAAGGCCGGTCGGCTGGATCCGTGCGGCGCGAAAGGCCTTCGAGACGTTTCCTGTGATCGTGCGGGACCGGATAAACACGGCGCTGACGATAGCTGCCGAGGGAGGCAAGGCCGACATTGCAAAGCCGCTGAAAGGGTTCGGCCCCGGTGTCATGGAGATCGCAGTGCGATACAGGACCGATGCTTGGCGCGTCGTTTACGCGCTGGAGACGAACGGAGGGCTAAGGGTGATCCACGCCTTCCGAAAGAAATCGAAGTCGGGTATCAAGACCCCGAAGGCCGAGATCGACTTGGTCAGAGGTCGTCTGAGTCGTCTCAAAGGGGAATCGTTGAAATGAGCGAGAGTGACATTGAACTGATCGACGGAAGCGGCAATGTGTTTCGCGACCTCAATGACCCGCATGCAGACCTGAAACAGGCCAAGGCAATTCTCGCGGCCCGGATCATCGCCATACTGGATGATCGCGGGCTGTCGGTGAGAAAGGCCGCCGTATTGACCCGGTTCGCCGCTGCAGACTTCTCGCGCATTCGCAATGCCGATCTGCAGCGGTTTACGATCGATCGGTTGATGAAGATGCTCGCCGCCCTTGACGGCAGTCTGCGGGTCACGCTCCACGTCGATGCGAGGCGTGCTACCGAGGTACCGGTGACAAGCCCTAGCTGACGGGGCTTGAGGATGTGGCCAAGAGTGAAAGCCGCCTGCAGCCTTCCCGACCCGTGGGAAAAGGGATGGACGCCCTGCAGGGCAAGATGCGCGAGTTCGTCGGGTGCGTGAACGACCCGACGGAATGAACGGGAGACGACGAGAACTCCCGCTCGAATGTGCTCATCCGGGTGAGGACGCGATTTACGGTAAGGCCTCGGGAGCGTGCAGCCGATTAGCGCGCTTGAAGAGTATTGCGCGGGGAGTAGCCAGTCATTCCGCCTCGAGCGCGAGCCGGAATGCCGCCGCTTCCTCGCTATTGCGGGCCAGCAGGATGTCCCCTGCCAGCGCTGGGTGGTTCCATGTCTTGCCCTCAATCCCCGGGTGCCGGGCGACCTCCTCGAACCGGTCGGGGGTCGCAGCGACGGTCACCAGCTCTCCGCGCTCCGACAGGACGAGCAGCAGGTCCTGGTCGGCCAGCAGCAGCAGTTGGCCATGGCCGTACCGGCCGCCCTTCCACTTCCTGCTGCCGTCCTCGATGTCGATGCAGGCGAGGATGCTGCCGTCGAACCCGAAAGCATGGCGTTCATGCACGACGAAATCGTTGAAGTAGGGTTTCAGCCGCGTCGATTCCCAGCGCTCGGCGACGCCCCATCTGCCGGCGCCTCGCGTGACTGCAATGTGGCGCAGACTGAAGCCGTTTCCCTCCGGGACCAGCAGGCCCCCGTCCCGCACCGCAGCCGGCTGGACGATCCGGTCGCCACCCGGCCACGAGTGCTCCCATAGCACCTTGCCGCCGCGCGGAGCGACGCTCGTCAGGCCCGAACTGCTCAAGAGCAGGACTTGGGCGTCCCCGTCAATCGTCAGCGGGTGTGGCGAGCTGTAACCGCCAGATCCCGCCGGGCCTAACCAGCGCGGCTCGCCAGTGGCACGGTCGTAGGCAGCCAGTGTGCCCGAAACGGCGGCGACGACGAGGTCGCCGATTGCAAGTGGCGAGCCCGCGAAACCCCAGTCGGGAACGGCCGCGCCGGTGTCGGTTGCAGCGTTGCGCGACCAGAGCACGGTGCCGTCGGCCGCGTCGAGGGCGTTCAAGATGCCAGTAGCCCCAAGAGCGTAAACCCGGCCCTCGCTCAGGGTGGGCGTCGCGCGCGGACCGGGACCGACATGCGAGTCCCAGAACCTCGCCTTGTCGCGGTGCATCCACACCAGCTCGCCGGTGTCAAGGGCATAGCAGGTAACGGCTTCGTCGTCGCCGACCTGCTCTTGCGTATAGAGGAGGCCGTTGCCGACCGCGAACGACGAAGTGCCCGGACCGAGCGGCCGGCGCCACAGTAATTCAGGCGGCGACGCGTCCCAGTCTGTATTGATGCGGACTCCCCGAACAGCGCCGTCGCGATCGTGTCCGCGGAATCCGGGCCAATCGCCCCTGGACGACGTCGCTAGCTGAGCGGCAAGGCTTGAGTCCGGCTCGTCGCCTTTCGCTTCCAAGAACCGCTGTTCGGCGGTCTTGGCCCACCGCCATCTCAACTCCGCCGCGCCCGCACCTGTGATTCCGTCGCTCCGAAGCAGCGTCCACACTCCGCAGGAAAGCAGGATCGCCGCGGCCATCGCCGCTCGCCTGGACCTGGCTGCCAGTCGTCGTGTGCCCACGGCCGCTACAACCATCGCGAGGCTTGCGACCGGGACGGCATAGAGCAACATCAGCATGCCCATCATTCCGCTCGCGATCGACTCGTCAACGAGGCGCGACGCCACAAAGAGCGCGACAGCTGCCAAGGCGATGAAGCCCAACCGCTCCGGACGCGGCGCGCGGCTCAGGAACGCCCACCACACCGCGACGGCCAAGCCTCCGGCCAGCCCGCCGATTAGGGCAATGACTCCAGTCATGGGGCCCGGTACGGCCAGCGGGAGAGCGACCCAGCACAGCCATTGCACGGAGATGGCGGCCACGCCTGGCCACAACCGCAGCTCCTTCCGCTCGCTAGGGTTCGTGTCGTGTTCTTGGCTTGTCTGCATTCGGCCAGCCGAGGGTCCATCCGCCCCGGCGACGCGCTCGAAGGCAGACGCTCAGCATAGGTCACTTTCGACGCCGCTCTGGTTCGGTACGGAGTCCAAAGGACTTAGATCCGTTCTAGCGCGCCGGCGTGTCGTCCGGATCGTACGAGTCTAGCAGCCTGTGGTTTTATTGGCTTTGCCGACCACGTCGGTCGGTGGCCTTGCTGGGTGGTCCTTCGACGGCCTATGCGAGTTTTTCGGCAAATTCTGGGCTTTCTCCCGGTCTGAGGCCCAAGAGGCCCCTGAGCATGCC
>JAJEHF010000008.1 GCA_022823865.1 Bryobacterales bacterium | reverse complement strand
CAGTCGCGGCCAAGCCAAGCCGCGTGGCGTGAAACGGAAGATGAGCAAGTTCAAGATCCGGCACCGCGGACCGCTGTCGCGAGAAGTCCATCTGTGGGAGCCAGAAATCGCAGTCCCATGTTCTTAAGTAAACAGTATTGGACTTAATGGTCACGCCACGCCTCCTCGTCCTCGGGAGAAGCCCACTCGCTCGATAGCTTGGAGAGGCCCAACACGCAGTCGTCCTGCCCCGGCGTTGCCTTGTGTACCACTACATGATCGCCCTCGACTTCGTATGCGATCACATCGCCCTCGTTCAAGTCGGCCGCCTCACGGATGCGCTTGGGGATCGTTGTTCGGCCACGTGAGGTGATCTTGGCAAACTCCACATGCTTAATCTACTGGAACGCTCACTATTCAGAAAATACGACCGAACAGATCAGCAGGAATTCGGCGACGGGCGAGGTCGAACACAAAGTGGCGTCCTGCAAGCTCGTGCGCGCACAGCTCGTCCCACTGCTCATCGGTTCCGGCTACAACCCCAAGGATCGAAGCGCATCGGCGCGCAGCAGCCGATCTCCGTATCCGGGCACCGGCCGAAGAATCGGTCCATCGACAGGTTGGACCGGACGAAGGCGTCGGCGGAGCAGCGCTCATTGCCCCGCTAGCTCGAGAATCTGTGCGGGCGTACGGTCTGGCGACTCGAACGGATTGACCACGCGGACATTGTCGAAGAGCTGTCCGTGCTGAAGGTCCTCGGTCAGGAGAATGGCACATCCTGCTTGCTGGGCGGCCGCAACAATCAAGGCATCCCACCAAGAGACTGAGTAGCGTGCCTGTAGCAGCCACGCACGCTCAAGAGTGGAGAAGTCGACCGGTACCGGATTCCATGCGGCCAATTTTCGGATGATCGCCTGTGCATCGGAATCGGGCACGGCCGGTATTAGCTTTCTCGTCAGCGTGCTGTACGTCTCCTGCAAGACTTGGAAGCTCAATCGGCCGACACGGAGTTCCCAGAGCAGCTTGTACCAGCTGTCGGCACGAACCTGCTTCCGGGGCTCCAATGCGGAATGCCGGTAGACTAAGACGTTGGTATCAACGAAGACCGGCTCGATCATGTAGCTCGTCCCTTGTAGGCTTGCGTCCGTCAATCCATTCCGCTTGGCGAGGCTGGATCGCCAGCGCGCGTTCCATTGCGATCTGGTACCCGTCCTGTTGGGCCTTCATCCGTGCAATCACTTGAGCTAGCCAGCTCGAGACACTGCGATCCTCTTCAGCCGCTCGCACCCGCAACCATCGGGCGAGGTCGTCGGCAAGTGTGATCGTTACATTTCTCATATCACGGAAACAGTGTAGCACGATGTCCGTGTGCATAGGTTTCCGCCGAACCTGCCGCTCTCCGAACCGCCCGCCCTAGAAAAGTTCCTTACCTCTCCAGCCAGTGTTCGGAGGCCGTCTTCGGCACAGCTACAATCGCATTGTCCGCGAATGCGCAGGCCGCGTGAACTGCGCATGTATCCGACCCACTTGAAGTTGCCATGAAGTCCCGCTGGTTGTTTCTGCTCTGCTCCGTCGGCACGATTGCGGGCAGTTTGCCCTCGCAACTGGCCGGCCAGCCGCTCAGCCTCAAGGCTGAAGCCGGCTCCCGTCCCAACGTCCTATTTCTCGCGATTGACGACTTGAACGATTGGATCGGCGTGGCTGGGGGGCATTCGCAAGCGAAGACGCCCAACCTGGATCGCTTGATTTCCCAGAGCGTCTTCTTTCGAAACGCTCACACCGCCGCGCCCGTCTGTAGCGCATCGCGGCATGCCTTGCTCAGCGGCCTACGTCCCTCGACTACGGGCTGGTACACGAACTCCTCGAAAGAGAGGGTTGAATACGACAGAATCCTGGGCGACACGGTGCCGCTGCCGACCCATTTCAAGCGCAGCGGCTATAAGACGATGGCCGCTGGAAAGATCTTCCACAGGGGAACCAGCGACGTCGCTGGCTACGACTATTGGGACGAAACGCGTCCCAAGTACGAGTGGCCCGAGTGGCTAGCCGAGCGGGGCCACGGCTACCAGGGCAAGAGCGGAGGACATTTCCATCCGTTCCCGCCGGACGGCGGAGCGATCTACCAGAAGTATCAGGAAGGTGTCAGCGGGCAATCGCTGTGCTGGGGGGCGCTTGAGGACGGCGACATGCCCCCGGAGGGCATGCCGGACGAACAGGTAGCCGATTGGGCGGTCGAGCAACTGAAGCAGGAGCACTACAAGCCGTTCTTCCTAGCCGTAGGCTTCGTCCGACCGCATGTTCCGTACACGGCACCGAAAGAGTTCTTCGATCTGTACCCGCTCGAAAGCATCGTCATGCCTACCGTGCCGGCGGACGAGATGGACGACATTCCGCTCCTTGGCAAGGCCATGGCTCTCGGGACACTCCCGGGCGGAGACCACCGCAACGTGCTCGACATCGGGCCGAACTACTGGCGGGAGATGGTCAGGGCCTACCTGGCCTGTGTGACCTTCGTCGATGCGCAGGCCGGCAAGGTGCTGCGCGCACTCGCGGAGAGCCCCTACGCGGACAACACCATCGTCGTGTTCTGGTCGGATCATGGCCAGCATTTGGGCGAGAAACGGCACTGGCGCAAGCAGGCCCTATGGGAGGAATCGACCCGCGTTCCATTGGCGATTCGCTTGCCGAAGTCCGTGAACGGCGGCCAAAGCTCAAGCCAAGCGGTGAGCCTGCTGGACATCTATCCGACCTTGCTCGACCTTGTCGACCTTCCCGCTGTCAAGGGGCTTGAGGGAACGAGCCTGTTGCCGCTGCTGGAAAATCCCTCCGCCCGTCGCGTCGAGCCGGCCGTGACGACTTGGTACTACAACAACCATTCGGTCCGCGGCCTGAACTTTCGATACATCCGTTATCGCGACGGTACGGAGGAACTCTACGATCACCGATCCGATCCGGGCGAACACCGCAACTTGGCGGCGGACTCCGGGTACGAGGAGGTCAGGGCGAGGCTAGCGGCGTATTTGCCGAAGAAGAACGCCGTGCCGGAATCGATCGAGGGCGGAGGTTCGGACTCTTTCGGAAAAAAGGTGGAGGGGCTCCTCGCCGAGGGCGTGCCGGGCTGGCTAGGCAAAGGCCCAGCACACCCCACCGTGAAGTGACTCGCCGGCCCCGACGGTCTCGGTAGGGCAAGCTCAACCTTGGCGCTGGCCGAGAACCAACCAGCCCGGGGCCTTCAACGCGGCGCGGCACGGTTCGGCTGTAGGTTGGTCTCGTGCACGAGAAAGGCTCTCGCCTCCGGGGAGTCGTCGGCGTTCCACCCGTAGAAGAGCAGCATGCCCTCGACCGCCGCGCCGTCGGGACGCGTCACGGGCTGGACATTGTTGAAGCGCCAGCCAGTGTACTGCTTCCCGTCCGGCATCAAGTCCCGGTGCTTTCTCCAACCGTTCCCGCCGTCCGCCGAGACCCACTCTTCGAGGCGCCCGCCGCCATGCTTGTCCATGATTCCCGACGAGTCAAGATAGCCCTCGCCGACGATGACATAGGCATGCAGGACGCCATCCCTGTCCCTGGCAAGGTGGCCGCTGTTCCACTGATGGTTCGACCCGCAGATTGCAGTTTGCTTCCACCGCCCGTCCTCGCGTCTGACGTAGTAGTAGTTATGAGTCTTCAGATCGTCCTCTGACAGGACATGCAGGAACGCGGGTGTGCCTGTTTCGTCCAAAGCGATGGCAGGCGGCACCCCGGCTCCGCGCCCTTCCGTGTCCCAGATCCGGGCCTTCTCCTTCGCTTGGTCTATATCGACGGGCGCATTCAGGACGTCTCCGTCCGCACTGCGGACGGCATGCGTCTCCAAATCGACCGTGATGTAGGAGAGATTGTATTTCCACGCGTTGCTCACCGGCTGCTTGTAGCGTTCGTTAAACAGTCGCTTCGGGTCGTTGGACTTGACGTCGTCATAGTCGGTGAATACTACGTGCAAGTGCCTGCCGTCCGCGCTCGGAAGCTTGGTTTGGTAGGACGACCATTCGGCCTTGCCGCGGCTGTCCATGTCGGTCACGTCATTTTCCGGTCCAGTCCATGTCCTGCCGTTGTCATCGCTGGTTCGGTAGGTCCAAGAACTCGCGTGGCCGTCGGTGCGGTAATAGACCAGCTCCCTGCCGCCGCGGATTCGGAAGACGGTCGGGTAGGAGAGCTTTGGGGCTATTTCCGGTGCCCGGGTCCAATCGGAGATCTCCCTGCCCATGTCCGCCGGACGGTTGGCGACGAGATGCGTGCCCGGAGTCTTGTGGCAACCGAAGAGAACGTGGAGGTACTCCTCGTGGTCCGCCCATATGACCGGGCCGTGATGATGGTCGCTGGTCGCCCTGCCTAGCGTCAACGGTTCGGAGAAGCGCCGACTCGACCGGTCGTAGCCGATCAACATCGGGCTCGTCTTCGCTTTGCCCGGCTGGCTCGGCCGGGCCCCGGCCTTGAATCCGATGAAGACCCTGTCGCGCAAGCAGACCGCTTGCGGTCTCTGCCTGACGTCGTAGAGCATCTTGATCCCGCCCCCGTCTCCGAAGGGCAAGATCTCCGAATCGCTGCCTCGGCCGCCACCCCACAACGAGGGCGCACTGAAGGGTGTGGCGGTGACCGCGCAACGCATCAGGTCGCGCCGGCTGAACTCGGGCGACTGACTCGACGGAGTCCGGCCACTCGTCATCGAGCGGATCATATCACGACGACCGCGCCGACGCAGCTCTCGCAGGGGGGCGGCCCTTGAGCGAAGGAAGGCAACCTCGTCGCGGACGATCTCAGGCTCGGAGGACGGAAATCGCGAGCTCAAGCAGTCGGTCAGCCAGTGTCTTGCCGGGGCAATCCGCGCTACGGTATGCTGAGAGAGCCCGGCAGGCTCTCGCCTGCCAAGGACTTCCCGTCTCGCGGAGCAGTCCCAAAGTGCGCCCGGAGCAAGGCTGCACTCTCCGCCCATGACCATAGGCGAACTGCATCAGAAGGACATCGAGTCTCTCACTCAGATGGCTCTCGACCTCGATATCGAGGATGTCAGCGGACTTCGCAAGCAGGATCTGATCTTCAGGATCCTGAAGTCACAGGTCGACGAGGACGGCATGCTCGGGGTCGAGGGCGTGCTGGAGATCCTGCCCGAGGGCTTCGGCTTCCTGCGCTCCAGGATCTACAACTACCTGCCGGGGCGCGACGACGTCTTCGTGTCCCCGCAACTGGTATACGACTACGCGATTCGGAACGGGGACACGGTCGAGGGCGAAGCGCGCATGCCGCGCGAGCGCGAGAACTACTTCTCGCTCACGAATGTCGCTGCGCTCAACCACGCCGATCCCGACGAGGCGAGGGAGCGGATCGACTTCGACAGCCTCACGCCGTTCTACCCGCAGGAGCAGCTGCGCCTCGAGACCGTCAAGGAGAACCACAGCGGGCGCGTGATGGACCTGATCACTCCCTTGGGCAAGGGCCAGCGCGGGTTGATCGTGGCCCCGCCGCGCACGGGCAAGACCATGCTGCTGCAGTCCATCGCCAACTCCATCACCGCGAACCATCCGGACGTCACCCTGATCGTGCTCTTGATCGACGAGCGGCCGGAAGAAGTCACCGACATGCAGCGCTCGGTCAAGGGAGAGGTCATCAGTTCCACCTTCGACGAGCCCCAGACCCGTCACGTGCAAGTGGCCGAGATGGCGATCGAGAAGGCCAAGCGGCTGGTCGAGCACAAGCGCGACGTGGTCGTGCTGCTGGATTCCATCACCCGTCTGGCACGGGCATACAACACAGTCGTGCCCTCGTCCGGCAAGGTTCTAACCGGCGGCGTCGACGCGAATGCCCTGCAGAGGCCGAAGCGCTTCTTCGGCGCGGCTCGCAACATTGAAGAGGGTGGCTCGCTCACGATCGTCGCGACGGCGCTGGTGGATACCGGCAGCCGCATGGACGAGGTCATCTTCGAGGAATTCAAGGGCACGGGCAACATGGAGCTGCACTTGGATCGGAAGCTGGTGGACAAGCGGACCTTCCCCGCCATCGACATACACGCCAGCGGGACTCGCAAGGAAGAGCTCCTGCTGGACGAAGAGACGCTGAGGCGGGTGTGGGTCTTGCGCAAGGTCACAAGCAACCTCGGCACTGTCGAGTGCATGGAACTGCTGTTGGACCGCATTTCCAAGACTCGCAGCAACGCTGAGTTCTTGGCGTCGATGAAGGGCTGACTTCATGACGGGCGGCAAGTCCCGCACCAAGATCCGAGTGCGTTACGCCGAGACCGACCAGATGGGCGTGGCGTATTACGCCAACTACTTGGTCTGGATGGAAGTTGCGCGCGTCGCCTACTGCCGACACGCCGGGTTCGAGTACCGCGACATGGAGCGGAAGGACGGCGCGTTTCTATCGGTGACCGAGGCGCGCTGCCAGTACCGCGCCCCCGCTCGGTTCGACGACGAAGTCGACCTGGTCTGCTGGGTGACCGAGAGCAGGTCGCGCAGCGTGCGCTTCGCCTACGAGATGCTGCGGGACGGTGAAATGCTCGCCTGTGGCGAAACGCTCCACATTGTCACCGACTCAGGAGGCAAGATGATCCGGTTGCCGGAACGCTACCGGCCGTACTTTCCGCTCACGCGCTAGCGCGTGAAAGTCGCGGGATTGCCAGCGGGCGCCGCGGTGACCGCTGGCTCTTGGGATAAACTTACAAGCTAGATCATGTCGAGTCACAAGTACATCCACGCGTCGCTTTGCTTTGCCGTCCTCTGGGCTTGCGGCGGCGGAGACTCCGCGTCAAGTGAGTCCGCTCCACAAGAGACTCCTCCGTACCTCGTGGAGTACGAGGGCGGGGAAGGGGCCGGTCAGGGCCGGCACATCGTGCTGGTTGGCGGCGACGAGGAGTATCGCTCAGAGGAAGGCCTTCCGCAACTGGCCCGCATGCTGTCGCAGCACCACGGCTTCCGTTGCACAGTGCTCTTCGCGGTCGATCCCGAAACGGGCATCGTCAATCCTCACGTCAACACCAACATCCCCGGCACTGGGCGCCTGGACGACGCGGACCTGATGTTCATACAGACCCGCTGGCGCGTCCTGCCCGCAGAGCAGATGGAGCCGATCGACCGTTTCCTGAAGGCCGGCAAGCCGGTGGTCGCGCTGCGCACGGCCACGCACGCCTTTGCGCCTCAGCCGGAGCTGCACAAGCAGATCTTGGGCTATCTGCGCGCTGCCCGCCGAGCGGAAGACCCCGACTCTGTTGCCCTACCCGACATCCCGGCCGAGGAATGGGGCGCGTTCGACCACTACGGGGACGGCTACACCGGCCCGATGCAGGAATGGCGCGACGGCTTCGGAAGGCTGGTGGTCGGCGAGCGCTGGGTGGCCCACCATGGCAGGCACAAGCACGAATCCGCCAAGGGCGTCATCGCCGCCGATGCGGCCGACCACCCGATCCTGAGGGGTGTCGACCCGGACTCGATCTGGAGCGCGGCTGACGTGTACACCGTCCGCCTGCCGCTGCCCGGCGATTCGATGCCGCTGGTATACGGCAGCGTGATGGCCCGGGCCGGGGAGTATGACGAGGAGGACGCGCTCTACGGCATGCGGCCCAGCGATAGCCAGCCGGTCGAGGCCAAGAACGACCCCATGATGCCGGTCGCTTGGACCAAGAGCTACCAGCTTCCGGGCGGACCGCAGGGCCGTGCGTTCTCTACCACGCTGGGAACGTCGACCGATCTACTCGAGGCCGGCGTCCGCAAGATGCTGCTCAATGCGGTGTTCTGGGCGCTGGGCGAAGAGTCCGCGATTCCGGAGGGCGGCGTCGCGTCTGAGCTCGTCGGCGAGTACAGCCCCACACGGTTCAACAACCATCCTCCCGAGTATTGGCAGCAGCGGGCCGTAGTGCCGGCCGACTTCCGCTAGCTGGGAGGAATCGGAACTCAGGCTTCCGCCACGGCCTCGACGGCCTTGGCGACGTCCTCGCCGCTGGGCGCCTGGAAGGCACGCAGCCCGAATTGTGGCAGCGCCGCGAAGATGTGGTCGAAGATGTCGGACTGGATCGCCTCGTACTCCGCCCAGCGCTTGTCCAAGATAAACGCGTAGACTTCCAAGGGCAGCCCCTGCGGCGTGGGCTGCAGCTGGCGCACGATCAGCGTCATGTTCGAGTTCACCATCGGGTGGGCTGATAGATAGGCCGCCAGATAGTTCCGAAACACGCCGACGTTCGTCATCTTGCGCCCGTTCACCTCGACGGCTTCGTTGATCCCGTGCACTCGATTGTGCTCGGCGAGCTCCGCCTCCTTGCGTTCCACGTAGTCGCGCAGGATCTCGATGCTCTTGAAGTGCTCGATCATCTCCGGCTGGCAGAAGCGCACGCTCGACACGTCCAGGAAGATCGAGCGCTTGACCCGCCGCCCGTCGGACTCCGCCATGCCGCGCCAATTCTTGAAGCCCTCCGAGATCAAGGCATAGGTCGGCACCATGGAGATGGTCTTGTCCCAGTTCTGCACCTTGACGGTGTGCAGCGTGATCTCGACGACATCGCCGTCAGCTCCGTGCTGCGGGATCTCCACCCAGTCGCCGGGGCGAACCATGTCGTTGCTCACCAGCTGGATGCCGGCGACCAGCCCCTGCAGGCTGTCCTTCGAGACGAGCAGTATGACCGCCATCATGGCGCCAAGGCCGCTCAGCAGCAGCAGCGGGGAGTTGCCGGTCACGATCGAGATGCCGAGGATGATCGCGCCGACGGAGAGCACGATCTTGAGCACTTGCACGTACACCCGGATCGGGAAGCGGCGCGCGATCTCGTACTCCTCCTCGTAGATTTCTCGCCCCACCGTCAAGACACGGTTCGCGGCTGTTAGCAGCGCCGCCAACGCGTACAGCTCTGCGCCGCGCATGACCCAGAGCGAGAGCGAGGGCGAGATCAGCACCTGCGGCCCGAGGACGTAGATGATCAGCGCAGGGACCAAGTGTGAGAGCTGTGAGAAGACCCGGCGCTGGACCAGCCGGTCGTCCCAGGTGGACTCGGTCCTCGATGCGGCCTTGCGCACAGCCCGCACGATCACCTTGAGGCAGATGAAGCGCCCGAGCCAGGCGATGCACCCGATCAGCAGGATTTCCAACGAGTCGGCCGTGACGTGCGCTGCTCCCTCCGACAATCCGGAGTCAAGCAGCTTCTGGATGAGCAGTTGGTTCATGCGGCGATCAGGCCTGAGGAGGTTCGCTGATTGGCCTCAACCGGGAGAGCTTGTAGGTCGCTCAGGCTTTCAGGCTGAGGCGGCAGACGACTCCTACATCGTCGCAATACCACATCCAGCCATCGCGAATCGTCATCCCGTGCGGCAGGGGGTCGCTGTCCTGAAGCTGGATCTTGGCGCTGGTCTCGCCCGTTTCGGGGTCGAAGCGGTAGACGGCGTTGTCGTTCGATTCGACGCACCAAAGCCACTTGCCCTCCCAGCCAAGCCCGTGAGGGCGGTCGCCAGCGGTGGGGAATTGCTTTTCTATTTCGAAGCGCTCCGGATCAATCCTGTAAATCATCTGGGCGGGCGGGACGGACACCCACAGCTTGCCCGCGCGCCATTCCAAACCGTGTGCTCCTGTCGCGTTCCTCTGCGCCGGCGGGCGAGCGGCTGCCGCCGTCGTCCTAGGCGGCGGTGCTAGCGGGCTGCGGCGGGATGTGGTCCACGCCACTACGCCCGAGCCCGGGGAGTCGAAACGCGCCAAGGTCCGGCCGGTGTGCGGGTCGATCTTCAAGATTTCGCGGCTGTAGGTGGAAGCTGTCCACAGCGCTCCGCCATCGAATGTGATCCCGCTGCCCGCCTTGGTCTCGGTCTCAAGCTGCCGGAGAACCTTGCCGTCGCTGTAGTCGACCAAGTAGGCGCGGTTATCCCCCTGGTCCAAGATCCACAGGCCTTCTTCGGTGGCCTGCAGCCCATTCGGCTTGGGCCCCGGGGAGTCGAACATGGTAGTGACCTTGGCGCTACGGACCTTGAGCTTCGCCAAAGCCGGGAGCGCGGATGCTAGCGCGATCAACTCTCGCCTGGTAACAAACATTGCGGCCTCCTTGGGCCTTTGGGCCACGCTCACGGCGGTCCGAGGGCCCGGGTTGCTCCGATTATATGCCCGCTAGTCCAGATTCTCCCTCAAAGGGACGTAGTTGGATGGATCGGACTTGCGGAATCGGCCCTCAGGCACCTCCACCAAGCGACGCTCGGCTTCGGGCAGGTCGGGGTATCGCACGGTCTGCTTGCGGCTGGGATGCTTGGGCAGCAGGCGGGCGAGCGATGCCTTCACCTCGTCATGCTCGGGTTTGGCCGCGAGGTTGTTCCACTCGTACGGATCGGCGTCGTGATCGTACAGCTCCTCGCCGTCCGCGTACCGCGAATAGCGCCAGCGTTCGGTGCGTACCGAGACCCTGTCGGGGCTTAGCAGCCTGTGGTTTTATTGGCTTTGCCGACCACGTCGGTCGGTGGCCTTGCTGGGTGGTCCTTCGACGGCCTATGCGAGTTTTTCGGCAAATTCTGGGCTTTCTCCCGGTCTGAGGCCCAAGAGGCCCCTGAGCATG
>JAJEHF010000104.1 GCA_022823865.1 Bryobacterales bacterium | reverse complement strand
CCCCCTGCCGGGCGCTGCGAAGAGCGGTCCAGCGCCCTTCGCGCAGGCCCTTGCAACTCCAGCGACAGGCTGCCCTAGTTGCACGAGCAACGATCCGGTCCCATCAGACGAGTCACGTATCGACAAAAAAATGTACCTGCTATAGTTCCGGGCGCTTCGCAACGTTTTCTAGCCACCTTGTTACAATAAGAGATCGTCGGGCTCTGGCCGCCGGCCCCACCCTAGGATTGTGTCGCTCAAAAGCATTGCATTAGCAGTGTGTCTGTGCGCATCGCTCGGCTGTGGCGTGCTGTCCACGACCACGATCCTGCCGCCGCCGCCAGAGGCTCGCACAGCGAGCCGAGCGGACCTCATCGGCACCATCCAGCGCATCGCCTCAGTGCAGTCGATGAAGGCGGTGATTGACATCACGCTCACGGTGCAGTCCGAAGAGCGCGACCGGGAAACGCTCTATCCCGACGTTCGCGGGGCGCTCGTGATCCGCCGGCCGGGCTGGATCAGGACGAACGCCCAGTCTCCGGGCGGCATCGCAACGGTGTACGACATGGTCTCGGACGGCGAGCGATTCCGGGTCCACTTGCCGTGGCGCAATCGCGTCTACGAGGGCGAGACAGCCCTCACGCACGTCTCAGAAAACCGGGCTGAGAATATCCGCCCGCAGCACATGCTGCAGGCAATCATGCTCGAGCCTATCGAAGACGTGGGCAACGTCGTGCTCGACATCGAGATGTACGGCCAGTCGGGGTATCAGGTGCTGCACGTGATCGACCGAGGCCCGGACGGCTTCTTCCGCATCCTCCGCAAGTACTGGTTCAGCCGGTCCGACCTCCAGCTCTCGCGACTGATGATCCTCGACGAGAATACCGAAGTTGCCACCGATGCCTGGTATCGCGACTGGCTCGAGGACAAGGGGCTACCTTACCCCCAGCACATTCGGGTCGAGCGCCCGCAAGATGGCTACGGCCTCGAGATCGAGATCCTCAGACCGGGCCTGAACGAGGAGATCCCGGACGCCTCGTTTCAGCTGCCGCTTCCCGACGACGTCGAGATCGAGCAGGTCGGCGAGCCCGATACCGCAAGCTCCTAGCACGCGCCAGCCATGATCCACCGATTGGTCCTCCGCAACCTGTTTCACCGGCCCGTGCGCACGGGCCTTACGATCCTCGCGGTGGCGGTCGAGGTCGCGATGATCGTAATGATGGTGGGGGTGTCGGAGGGCTTGCTCACCGAGTCCCTGCGCCGCACGCGCGGCGTGGGGGCCGACATCCTGATCCGACCGCAGTTTTCAGGCGCCGCGCTCAGCACTGCCGATATTTCCGACAAGCTTCCGGCCATGCTCATGGAGCGCTATCCGCAAATCGAGCACGCGCTAGGGGCCACGGTCTACACACCCGGCAACGTGCAGACCATCACCGGTGTCGACTGGCAGGCGTTCGACGACATGAGCGGTGGGATCGTGATTTTCGAAGGTCGCACGTATGCCGCGCCGTATGAGGCGCTCGTCGACGAGCTCTACGCCCGCCAGGAAGAGGTTTCGGTAGGGGACAGCATCGAGCTGATGAGCCGGGAATTCGAGGTGGTCGGCATCATCGAGACCGGCAAGATGTCGCGCGTGTTTATCCCCCCCGAAACGATGAGCGACCTACAAGGCTGGCAGGGCCGGGTCAGCCAGGTCTATCTCAAACTCGAGGATTCGACCAAGACGCGGGAGTTGATCGAAGACCTGCGGGCGCTGCTGCCGAACCGCCACGTCATTTCCGTGGAGGACTTCTTGGCGACGATGGCCACGGACGTGCGCCGGATGTCCTCGCAGTTTGTCAATATCATCATTTCCATCGCGGTCGCGATCGGCTTCATCGTGGTCATGCTGGCGATGTACACCGCGATTCTGGAGCGCACGAGGGAGATTGGGATCCTCAAGGCTATTGGCGCCTCGAAGAGCGTGATCGGCTCCATCGTAATGCGCGAGACACTGGTCGTGAGCGCAATCGGCATCGTTCTCGGCTATGGGCTCAGTGTCGTCGGCACGGAGCTGGTCGCGCTCCGCTATCCCCTCATTCCGATCATCTTCATCCCGGAATGGCTGGCGGGGGCCGCCGTGCTTACCATCATCGGCTCGATCGCAGGAGCCGCCTATCCCGCCTGGAAGGCGGCCAAGGCCGATCCGTGCGAGGTCCTGTCCTACGAGTGAGGGCGAGAGGGAGTCGCGAGTGCCAACTGACGCATTGATCAAGACCTCGAACCTGCGAAAGGTCTACCGCCTTGGCAGCGTGGACGTGCCGGCCCTTCGCGGCGTGTCGATGGAAGTCCAGGCCGGCGAGTTCGTCGCCCTGCTGGGACCGTCAGGATCCGGCAAGTCGACCCTGTTCCACATCATCGGCGGCATGCTCGCTCCGACCAGCGGAATGGTGGAGATTGACGGCCAAGACCTGGCCGGCATGTCGGATGGTCAGCGCACCGAACTGCGCAAGACCAAGGTCGGCTTCGTGTTCCAGCGCTTCAACCTCTTGGCAACCCTGAACGCCGAGGAGAACATCCGCATTGCCCAGCACATCGCTGGGTCGGCCGACCGGGATCGCGCTCAGTTCAATGAAATCGTGCGCATCTTGGGCATAGGGCACCGCATGCGCCACAAGCCGAACGCGCTCTCCGGCGGCGAGCAGCAGAGGGTGGCGATCGCGCGCGCGCTGGTAAACCGCCCGCCGATCCTGCTCGCTGACGAGCCCACAGGAAACTTGGACTCGGAGAATTCGATGGCAGTCCTGGACACGCTCAAGAGTCTCCACCAGAATCTAGGGCAGACCGTGATGATAATCACCCACAACCCTGAAGCGGCGTCGTACTGCACGGACCGGGTCGTGCGCATGAAGGACGGCCGGATAGCTTAGATCCGGCCGGGGTTCGACTGCCAGTCCGGGCGCCGAGGCCGGCCCTGCTTGCGTCAATCGCCGTAGATGCGCTCGTACATGGCGCGATTGCGGAGCACGGACTGCACGTACCCGCGGGTCTCGCTAAACGGGATCGTCTCGGCGAATTCCTCGTTGTCCTCGAACGGGCCGAGCGCCATCCACTGCCCGATGCGCCGCTCGCCGGCATTGTAGCCCGCCAACGTCTTTTCCAGCTCTCCTCCGAACTGCGCCAGCACCTGCTTGAGGTGGAATGTGCCGAGCCTCAGGCTGGTGTCAGGCACCGTCAGCTTGCGGCTGCTAAAGCCGGGGATGCCCAATCGGCGGAACAGTCCGCGCCCCGTCCCGGGCATGATCTGCATAAGGCCCAGGGCTCCCGCGCGGGACTTCGCGCCGGGGTGAAATTCCGACTCCTGTCGGATCAGGGCCGCCACCAGATACGGGTCCAAGCCGTGGCGCTCGGACCGGGCGCGCAGGCGATCCTCCCAGCCGATCGGAAACAGCAGGCGCCAGTACTCGATGTCCAATGAATCGAAAGGCATGCGCAGATAGCCGAATACGTAGCGCTTCATCGCCCGCAACGCCAAGTGGTGCTCGTCGCGGTCTTCGTGCATGCGACCCAGGTGCAACCCTGCAAAGTGGCCGTCGGGCTTGCGGTAGTCCACGCGGGCGTACTCGGTGCGGGCGTCGTCGTAGAACCCGAGCTGGTGGAGTTCTCCGCCCCGCTCCAGCAAGTCCTGCGTTGCCGCGAGCGGCTGCGACGCGAGCGACCGAGCCTTGGGCAGGCCGGCCAAGATCCGGCGCTCGGTCTGCGAGTCTGCGGTCACTCTGCCCATGCTCCGGAGCCGCTGCTCGGCAAGGGACGCATAGTAGTAGTGCGGAAAACCGCCAATGACTGCGTTGAAGTGCGCTGCGGCTTCCGCCCGACTCCCGCGGTCCTCGAGCAGGCGCCCAAGCCAGTAGATCGCCCCGGCTGCCGTGGACGCGCCACCGTAGCGCTGGATGTGTTCGCTCAGCAGTTCGGCGCGGTCGGCAGTGCCGTCCAGCCAAGCGCGCCAGCAGAGCTTCCAATGGGCGTAGGCAGCATGCTTGCCCTGCGGAAAGGCGTCCGCCAAGCGCCGGAACCACTTGGAGTAGGTCGCCCGGTCGTCCAGCAAGTAGTAGTAGTTGCCTACGGAAAGCAGCGCTTCCTCGTACCACGGCGACTCGCCGTGCCTCGCGGCCAGCTTGGAGATGCTGGACAGCATCTCGCCAACGATGCGCTTGCGGCGCTCGATGGCACACAGCAGGTAGAGCCGCTGTGCTTCCAGTTCCGGCGCGCGCGGACGCGCCCGTGCCAAGGCCGTGTACGCTGCGGAAGAATGCCGCCGGGAGTAGTCCGCGGCCCCCCTGCCGATGATGGCTCGATCCCGGTCGTCCCCCGTCAGGCCGGCGCCTAGGGCCCTGCCGTACTCCGCCGACGCACGTGTATATTCGCGCCCCTTGCGAAGACTCTCCGCACGCCCCAGCCGCCACTTGGCGGGCGCCTTGGGATAGGCGTCGCCCATGCCCGCCCGCAGGCGGTTAAGCTGCTGTTCAGCCGCGCGAGCTTGGTCGCTGAACGGGTAGAAATAATACGCTTCGCGATAGAGCGAGGCCGCGCGCTGGAGCTTGCCGTCCAAGTGTTCGACCCGTCCGGCCAGGTACAGTCGAACGGGCTCTTCCAGCGCGCTCGAACCGGCGGCAAGCACTGCCCTGGCTTCGTCCAAGCGCTTCAGCCTCAGCAGGCTCTCCACGCGCAGCCGCCCGGCAGCTGGACGAAACCGGCTGTCGGGGAAGCGCTTCGCAAAGTCGCTAAGTGGCGTGAGGGCACGCTCGAACTCCTCCGCCAACACGATGCACCTGGCGCGATAGTATGCGGCGTACTCGGCCGTCCAGCGATCCGCTGCACCCACCCTTGCCAGGGCGCTCTCGGCCGCGGTGTAGTCCCTGTTCTGATAGTGCGCCATGCCGATGGCATAGTGGGCCAGGGCGCGATCCCTCCCGGACGCACCGTCGGCAAACCCCTGCAAGGCGCGGAAGTTCGCATCGGACCGGGATGCAAGCAGCGCCCGGCTCAACTCGCCGAGCTTCGCGGGAATCGCGCCGGCGGCGCCCGATGAAACGGTCAGCAATACCGCCGCCAGCGCGGCGACTCGCGGGCATGGACGTCGTCTGGTCATCGCGGGCGCTGAACCGCCGGAAGACTGCTGCGCGCGGATTCGAACGTGTGGGAGCATCAGCCCTTTGGGCGCGAGTTCAGCGCCTCGATCCACGCCTCCGCCGTAAGGACGAGGGATTCGATGGCCGATTCCCGAACCGCCGCGCCTTCTACAAGTACCAGCCCGAGCACGGTGTCCCGCAACACCAAGGGTATGGCCCGCAACTCGGTGTTGCCCGAATAGCCCAGTCTAGACGCGAGCTGGTGGGACACGTTGTGCTGGCCTCCCGTGACGACCACCGCGTCCTTGGTCTCCACAGCATGGGCCAAGGCGGGGGCGGATGCGAGATCGAACGAGACTTGGCCCAGATCGGCGGGAGATTCGCCGCCCGACGCGCGAAAGCCGGTCAGCCGATCGCCGTCGTTCAGGAGCACCACCGCGCGGTCGCAGAGCTGCCCGACCGAGTCGGCGAGCTCGACCAGCACTGCAGCGGCATCGCCCGCTGCACGGATCCGCCGCGTTGAGGCGGCGATTTGGTCCAACAGAGCGGCAGTGTCGGCGGCTGTCTTCGATGCTAGAGCCGCGAGGCGATCCTCGGCGACGCGCCCGGCCTCCTCGCCCAAGCGGGCCAGGTGTTCCTGGCAGATGGCGATGATCTCTGCCCCCACCGCGGGAGTCTCTGCGTCTGACATCAAGAGGCTGGGAGCGGCACCATCCGCGAAATGCTATTGTATCGAAGGCCGGAGCCTTGGCCGCTGCAGGCGCGGAGCCAACGCTCGTCCCTCTGGCTGCACTTCGATGACAGACCTCAAGGGGCAGTGTGCCATCGTCACGGGCGGAACAAAGGGGATCGGCCACTCCATCGCCGAGGCATTGCTGGCGGAAGGGGCCCGCGTGGCGATTTGCGGCCGAAGCGCGGCCACGCTCTCCGACGCGATCCGATCCCTGGGCACGCGGGGCCGGATCGTCGGTCGTCCGTGCGACGTAGGCCAATGGGAACAGGTGAAGGAGTTCTTCTCGTTCGTCGACCAAGAGTTCGGCGACGTGGACATCTTGGTAAACAACGCCGGCATCGGTCATTTCGGCGCGGTCGACGAACTCGCCCCCGAATTGTGGCGAGAGGTCATCGACACGAACCTGAGCGGGCCGTTCTACTGCTCCAAGCTGGCGGCAGCGCGCATGAAACGGCGCGGTGGAGGGTTCATTCTCAATATCGGCAGCTTGGCCGGCAAGTACCCGTTCGCCACCGGCGCGGCCTACAACGCTTCCAAGTTCGGACTGGCCGGCTTCACTGAAGCGATGATGCTAGACCTGCGCCACTCGAATATCCGCGTGAGCACGATCATGCCCGGCAGCGTGCAGACCGGGTTCAGGTCAGAAATCGAAGGCGCGGAATGGAAGCTCGACCCGGCTGCCATCGCATCCACGGCGATCCACCTCTTCAAGACGCCTGGCCGCAACCTCGCTAGTCGCATCGAAATGCGTCCCAGCCGGCCTCGGCGAAAGTAGCCCCGCGGGAAGCTCGGATAGAAGCCTTATCGGGCAGCGCCCTCGCCCACGATTTCGTAGACGCGCTCCAGCGCATCTGGTAGCGATTCTGGATTCTTGCCGCCGGCTTCGGCCATGTCTGGACGCCCGCCCCCGCCCCCGCCGACCAGCTTGGCGACGGCGGAGACCACGCGGCCGGCATGCACCCGCGTCCCCGCAATATCCTTGGTGGCCGCCGAAATCAGCGCGACGCGCCCGTCCTTGACGGTTCCGAAAACCACCAGGCCGGAACCCATCTTTTGGCGGACGGCGTCGGCCAGCAACCGCAGCTGCTCGCGCTCCACGCCGTCCAGCTTTGCCGCGAGCACCTTCAGGCCGCCGATTTCGCGCGCCTGGGCGACCAAATCGCCCACGCTCGTTCTCGCCAGCTTCGCCTTCAGCTCGGCGATCTCGCGATCCTGTCGGCGTCGTTCGGCCATCAGCCGTTCGACAGCCGACGCCAGCCCGTCGTCCTGAACCCTTAGCAGCGCCGCCAGTTGCTGCACACTGCCCGTGGCATCGCGGTAGTGTCCGAAGGCGCCGGTGCCGGAAATCGCCTCGATTCGCCGCACGCCGGCGGCGCTGCTGGTCTCGCTGACCACCTTGAACACGCCAATCTCGCCCGTGCGGGCGACGTGGGTCCCTCCGCAAAGCTCCACGCTGAAGTCGCCCACGCTGACGACCCGGACCCTGTCGAGGTACTTCTCGCCGAACAGAGCCATCGCGCCCTCGCGCACCGCCACGTCCAGATCCTTCACCTCTGTGACAACTTCGGTGTCGCGCATAACGTGCTCATTGACCAGGTCTTCGACATCCTCAAGTTCCCGGGCCTCGATCGGAGCGTAGTGCGTGATGTCGAAGCGCAGCCTCTCGGGGTCGACGACGCTTCCGGCCTGCTTGACATGAGTGCCGAGCACCCTTCGCAGGGCGGCGTGCATCAAGTGAGTCGCGGTGTGGTTGCGCCGCGCCGCGTCCCGTCTTGACTCATCCACGCGACCGGCCAGCCTGTCGCCGAGCGCTATCTCGCGCAGGACCTCGACACGATGCACGCTGGTCCCGCGCACCGGCGCTTGCACATCCGAGACCGCGGCGACCGTTTCCGAACTGCGCGTGAGCACGCCGCGATCACCGACCTGTCCGCCGGCTTCGGCATAGAACGGAGTTCGTTCCAAGACTACTTCGGCTCGCGAGCCAGCCTCGGCCACTTCGACTGCTTCCCCGTTCCGCAACAGCCCGGCCACGCGCAGTTCCTCTTCACTGGTCCGGTCGTAGCCCACGAAGACGGTCTTGCAGCGCTCGGAGAGATCGATCAGAGCAGGCGTTGCGGCCGCATCGCCCTTTGCAGGGCCCTTCCAGCTGGAGCGGGCGCGCGCCCGCTGGCCCGCCATCTCGGACTCGAAGCCCCGCAGGTCGATCTTGAGGTCGCGCTCCCGGGCCAGCTCCTGCTGCTCGTCCATCGACAACCCGAACGTGTCGTACAACCGGAAGGCCACCGAACCTGGAATCAGGCCGTCTTCAAGCTTTTCGAGCGCACTCTCGAACTCCCGCTCGGCCACCGCGAAGTTGCGCTCGTAGCGCACCTCCTCGTCGCGCACGATCCGTGCGACACGCCCGGACGACTCCTGCATCTCTGGATAGGCCGACTGCATCATCTCGGCGACGAAACCTGTCATCTGGTGCAGGAACGGACCCTCCGAGCCGGCCAGCCTGGCATGGCGAAGGGCCCTGCGGATGATCTTGCGCAGCACGTACCCCCTGCCCTCGTTGGCGGGCATCACGTCGTCGTGCACGAGGAATGCGGCGGAGCGGCTGTGGTCGGCGACGATCCGCAGCGCGGTGTCCGTGGCGGGATCTGCTCCGTACCGGACGCCAAGCAACTCCCCGGCGCGGCGAATGATCGGCTGGAACAGGTCGGTGTCGAAGTTGGACAGCTTGCCCTGCAGCACAGCAGCTGTCCGCTCCAGCCCCATGCCGGTATCGATCGATGGCCTGGGCAGGGGGTGAAGCTCGCCTTGCTCGTCGCGGTTGAACTGCATGAAGACGAGATTCCAGATCTCGACGTAGCGGGACACGTCCGCCGGGAACGGGTCATCCGGCTCCCCAGGCTCGAGGCCCTCGGGCCCGTAGTCGTAGAAGATCTCCGAGCACGGCCCGCAGGGCCCGGTGTCGCCCATCTGCCAGAAGTTGTCCTTCTCGCCGCACCGCTTGATACGGTCCGACGGCACTCCCGCGACCTTTGTCCAGAGCCGCTCGGCGTCGTCGTCATCGCGGAAGACGGTGACGTACAGCCGGTCCTTGGGCAGCCCGTAGACCTCCGTGATCAGTTCCCAGGCGAATCGGATAGCGTCTTCCTTGAAATAGTCACCGAACGAAAAGTTGCCCAGCATCTCGAAGAACGTGTGGTGTCGCCGCGTGCGGCCCACGTTCTCCAGGTCGTTGTGCTTGCCGCCAGCCCGGACGCACTTTTGCGAAGTGGTCGCGCGCGCGTAGGAACGCCTTTCCTCCCCGGTGAAGACGTCCTTGAACTGGTTCATCCCGGCGTTGGCGAACAGCAGTGTCGGGTCGTTTGCCGGCACTAGCGAGGAACTAGGGACCCTGCGGTGCCCCTTCGTCTCGAAGTAGTGCAAGAACTGCTCGCGGATTTCTTCGCCAGTCATGGAGGACGGTGCCGGGCCCCGCGCCGTGGGGCAGACTCCCATTCTAGTGCCGACGTGGGCGGCCTCGGATCAAGCGGCAGGACAACTGGGGGCGGGCCGGGCAGCCCTCGTCCGCCGCGCGCGGCAACCGGCCGGATGCTACCTGCTCAACGGCGCAGCCGCATCCACTGAGCCACGTTGCGGGGGGTGATGCCGGAAATCGCCGACACGCTGTCTGCGCCCGCGGCCAAGACCTCGCTTGCGTTGGAGAGCGTAATGCCCCCGATCGCGACCAGCGGCTTGGCCGTCATTGAACGCGCCTCGCGTATGCCCCCGAGCCCGACCACCGGGTCTGGGTTCCGCTTGCTGGACGTGCTGAAGGCCGGACCGATCGCCAGGTAGTCCGCCCAGCGGCACGCATCGTCCGAGAGCTGGGCGGCATTGTGCGTCGAGTATCCCAGCAGGATGTCCGAGCCGATCAGCCGCCGGACTTCCACGGACGGCAGGTCGTCCTGCCCGACATGGACGCCGTCGGCCTCCAAGGCCAGCGCGATGTCCGCCCGGTCATTGACCACGAAAGCGACCCCGGCCCGGCGCAGGACCTCGCCCGCCGCACGGGCTTCGTCAAACTGCCGCCGCCCGAACTCGCCCTTGTGCCGGTACTGTACGATGCGCGCGCCCGCGCTTGCCAGAGCATGCGCCATTTGCGCGGGGTCGCTCCCGGCCGCCCTCGCGGCACCTGAATCGATGATGGGATAGACCACCGGGAAATCGGCAAGAACCGCCGACCTGAGCCGCGCATCCATGTTCCGCCTCCATGCGGTCGCAGGCGGGAGCGACCTACCCGATTTCGAGGATCTCCTTCTCCTTCGCTGCTCCCGCGACATTGATGCGCTTGATCGCGTCATCGGTGGTCTTTTGGATCAGGTCGTGGCCGCGCTTGCCGTCATCCTCCGAGATGGCCTTGCCCTTCTCGAGCTGCTTGATCGCTTCGTTGGCATCTCGGCGGATGTTGCGCACGGCCACCCTGTGCTGCTCGACGACATCGTGGAGGCGCTTGACGAGATCCTGGCGGCGTTCCGTGGTCAGGGGCGGCACCGCCAGGCGGATGATCTTGCCGTCATTGGCCGGATTGATGCCAAGGTCGGACAGCTGGATGGCCTTTTCAATGGCGCCCAGCTGCGTGATGTCCCACGGCTGGATCGTTAGGGTCGTCGGATTCGGCGTCGCCAGCGTCGCCATCTGGCTGAGCGGCGTGGACGTGCCGTAGTAGTCGACCTTGATCGGATCTAGCAAAGCGATCGAGGCGCGCCCGGTGCGAATCGTGGACATTGCACGGGAAAGGTCTTGGACCGATTTCTCCATCCGCGCGCCAGCCTCGGTGTTAACCTCGGCGACGTTCTCACCGTGGATGTGGGTCATGCGCTGCTCTCCTTTGTCCCATACAGCCTAGGACATCAGCGTACCGGGAGTCTCGCCACGCGCCACGCGTGCCAAGGCACCCTCTTCGTCCAGTCCGAAGACCAGCACTCTCAGCGAGTGGTCGCGGCACATGGCCACTGCCGTGGCGTCCATCACCGCCAGCCTCTCGGCCAGCACTTGGTCGTACGACACGGTCCGGAACGCCTTGGCATCCGGGTGGAGCGCGGGATCCTTGTCGTAGACTCCCCCGACCTTGGTGCCCTTGGCCAACACGTCGGCACCGATTTCGACCGCGCGCAGGGACGCGGCGGTATCAGTGGTGAAGTATGGGTTTCCCGTGCCCCCGGCCAGCAAGACCGCCTCGCCCCGTTCAAGTGCCGCGACTGCCACCCCGCGACCGTATTCCTCAGCCACGGCCGTGCACGGAATGGCGCTCAGAACCCTGCTCGGCACTCCCGCCGCGAGCAGGGCCTCGGCCAGCGCGAGCGAGTTGATCAAGGTGCCGAGCATGCCCATGTGGTCGGCCGTCGTGCGCTCAATACCCGCTCCCGCGAGCGCCGCCCCGCGCACGAAGTTGCCCGCGCCGAGCACCAGCGCGACCTCGGCGCCTTCGGAGCGCGCCGAGGCAATCTCGCCCGCGAGCCAAGCCAAGCGTGTCTGGGAAATGCCGCAGGCGTCCGGGCCCGCAAGCATTTCGCCCGACAGTTTGAACAGAACTCGGCGCGGCTTGTGCATGGTCAGGGCGGCCCCATGATAGCCCGGCTGAAGCCGGGGCTCTTTCTGGATCGGCCCTAGGAGTCCTCGCCGACCTTGAAGCGCTGGAACCGCCGGATGGCCATGTTCTCTCCCAGCTTGGCGATAGTGGTCTGGAGCAAGCTGGAGATGGTCGTGGAGGGATCCTTGACGAACGGCTGGTCTACGAGCACGATCTCCTCGTAGAACTTGCCCATGCGGCCATCGACGATCCGATCGACGACGGCTGCAGGCTTGCCCTCCTGCAAGGCGCGGTCGCGCTGGATCTGGCGCTCCTTGTCCACGATCTCTGCCGGCACCTGCTCGCGAGTGATGTAGTGCGGATCGGCGGCCGCGATCTGCATCGCGATGTCCTTGACCAGCTGCTGGAAGTCGTCGGTGCGCGCCACGAAATCGGACTCGCAGTTCACTTCGACGAGCACGCCGAGCTTGGCGCCCGCGTGGATGTAGCTGCCAACCACACCCTCGTTAGCGGCCCGGCCGCTCTTCTTCTGGGCGATCGCCACGCCGCGCTTGCGCAGCGCGATCTCGGCAGCGGCGAGATCCCCGCCGGCATCGACCAGTGCCTTCTTGCACTCCATGAAACCGGCGCCGCTCTTGTCGCGCAGTTCCTTGACTAGCTTTGCGCTAACTTCCGCCATTGCATGCCTCCCCCGAAAACCTTCCGCCGAGACCGGCCTGACCGGCGCCTACTCGGCGACCGAGGATACGCCGACGCCGTCGTCCGCCAGCGCGCCGGTCGAATCGCCGCTCTCATCGCCCGCCGGCTCGTCCTCGGGCGGCGGGATGGCGGCCCTGCCTTCGAGGACCGCTTCCGCCACCCTGTTGGTGAACAGCGAAATCGACCGCAGGGCGTCGTCGTTGCCAGGGATCACGTAGTCCACCTCGTCCGGGTTGGAATTCGTGTCTACAACCGCGATCACGGGAATGCTGAGCTTGCGCGCCTCGTGCACGGCGATCTCTTCCTTGCGCGTGTCGATGATGAAGACCATGTCCGGCAAGCCCGGCATGTCCTTGATGCCCGCGATGTTCGCTGCCAGCGCCTTGCGCTCGCGCTCTAGGCGCGAGATCTCCTTCTTGCTGCGCCCCTCGTAGCCATCTTCCTCGGCGAGCCGCTGGAGTTCCTTGAAGCGGTCCAGTGACTTCTGTACCGTGACCCAGTTGGTCAGCAACCCGCCGAGCCAGCGGTGGTTGACGTAGTACATGCCGCAGCGCCGGGCCTCCTCGGCCACGGCCTCCTGGGCCTGGCGCTTGGTGCCGACGAACAGCATCGTCTTGCCCTGGGCGGCTTGCTCGCCGATGAACTGCAGCGCTTCCTTGAAGTTCTTCAGGGTCTTCTGCAGGTCAATGATGTGGATGTTGTTGCGTTCGCCGAAGATGAACTCTTTCATCCTCGGGTTCCAGTGCCTGGTCTGGTGCCCGAAATGAACGCCGGCTTCGAGCAATTCCTTCATGGTGATTTGCGGCACGGTACCTCCGTTGACGGCTGTGCGCGGGTCTACGGCAGCTTGCTACAAGCCGCCCCGAACGACCGGGACCGTCCAAGCAGGATTTGGCCACGGACGCTATGTGAGCTTGATTCGATCCCCAACTAGCGCTTCGAGTATTGGAACCGCTTGCGAGCGCCGGGCCTGCCGTACTTCTTGCGCTCGTGCTTGCGCGGGTCGCGAGTCAGGTAGCCGCCCTTCTTGAGCAGCGGCCGCAACTCGCTGTTGAACTCCTGCAGGGCGCGGGCGATGCCCAAGCGGACGGCGTCAGCCTGGCCCGACTTGCCGCCGCCGTGGACCAGAATCAGCGCGTCGAACTTGCCATCAGTCTCGCTTGCCAGCAGCGGCTGGCGGACCTTGGCCTTGAGGGACTCTGTCGGGAAGTACTGTTCCGGCGACTGCTCGTTGATCTGGATCTTGCCCGCCCCCGGGCGCAGAAACACACGGGCAACCGCGCTCTTGCGCCGCCCCGTCCCCAACCACTGTGTTTGATTCGGCAAAACGATGACTCCTGTTCCTGCTGACTCCGCTTCGGACGGCTAAAAGGTCCACGGCTTCGGCTGCTGCGCCTGGTGCGGATGGTCAGCCCCGGCGTACACCTTGAGCCGCGACTTCAGCTGCCGCCCGAGCTTGTTCTTCGGCAGCATGCCCGCCACTGCGCGCTCGACCAAGCGTTCCGGGTGCTTCTCGCGCACCTCCTTGGCCGTCTCCTGCCTGATGCCGCCCGGGTAGCCCGTGTGCCGGTAGTAGATCTTGTCCGTCTCTTTCTTGCCGGTCAGGCAGACTTTCTCGGCGTTGACGACGACGACGAAGTCGCCGGTCTTCATGAACGGAGTGAAGTTGGGCTTGTGCTTGCCCCGCAGCAGCGTCGCGGCCTGAGTGGCCAAGCGGCCCAAGGGCTTGTCTTCGGCGTCCATGACGTACCAGTCATGGGTCAGCTCGGACGCTTTGGGGACGTACGTCTTGTTCGACATTTCCGAAACGGTGCACGAAGCGGGGCCGCTTCGCGAGTATTCATGGTACCGCGCCGGCGGCGCGCGGGTCAAACTCGGCGCTGCTGGAAAACAGCCCGGAACGGCCGAGCCGGGGACCCTCGCGGCTCTGGGCCGGCCAGTCGCACGAGCATGCGGCGCATTTCCGGTGTGCTATGATCGTGGCTGGTCTTTGGTTAATCGGCACAGTAGCCGGCCGGCCCTCCGCTGAGCTCGGAACTGTGGCGCACTGGCCTATTCGTGAAGGACTGAAGTCTTTACCTAGGAGGACAAGACGAGGATGACTACGCTACCCCGCGCATGCTGGCTGGCCGCCGGCATGCTTGCGATTATCGGGTTGATCGCTCCGTCCGCTGCCGCCCAGTTGATCCAAGGCGGGATCGACGGGTTGGTAACAGACACCACGGACGCCGCAATCGTCGGCGCCGAGGTCACGATCACCAACGAAGACACGGGCCAAGTCCGTGAAACAACAACCGGCGCTGCTGGCAACTACAGCTTCGCGACCGTGAACACCGGCAACTATACCGTCACGGTGCGCTCGGACGGGTTCCAGGCGTCCACCACGACCGGAGTCGTGGTTTCACAAAACAACGTCACGCGCGTCAACGCGAGTCTGGAGATCGGCCAGGTCACAGAGGTCGTGACCGTCGAGGCCTCGGCCGCGACGCTCCAGACCGATCGCGCCGAAGTGCGGCAGGAGGTCACCGAGACAACCCTGAGGAACGTCCCGGTGCCGCTCGGCCGGAACTACCAGATGCTGTTCGTCACTCTGCCGGGCTTCTCGCCCCCGCAGAACGCGCACTCCGTGCCGACAAATCCGACCCGCGCCGTGCGCTTCTCGGTCAACGGCACGAGCCGCTCGAATAACAACACCCGCATCGACGGCGCTTCGTCGACCAACATCTGGGTGCCTCACATGACGGGCTACAATCCCGCGCTGGAGTCGATCGAGACGGTGAACGTTGTGACGAACTCCTTCGACGCCGAGCAAGGCCTTGCCGGCGGCGCGGCGATCAACCTGCAGATCAAGTCGGGCACGAATCAGGTCCATGGCTCTGCCTTCCAGTACCACATGGACCAGCACTTGAAGGCGTATCCGTACTTCAGCAACCGCAACTCTGCCCAGCCGAAGCTGATCAACAACCAGTTCGGCGGCACGGTCGGCGGCCCGATCAAGAAGAACAAGTGGTTCTACTTCCTCAGCTACGAAGGCACCTATGAGTCGCGCTTCGCGCAGCGGTTCATCGACATGCCGACGAACGCGATGCGGTTCGGCGATCTATCGGGATCTCCTACGCCGATCTACGATCCGCTCACAGGGATCCAGGACATGAACGACCGCGGCTACGCGCGGGATCGCGAACCCTTCCCGGGGAACATGGTGCCAAGGAGTCGGATCGATTCGGGCGTGTCCGCCATGATCCATGACCCGGCGTTCCCCGACCCCAACAACGTCGGCAACCTGCTGGGCGGCAATGGCGGCTCGCTGGGCCTAGGGCAGAACCATGTGGCGGACGGCTCTACGACATTCTTCCGCGACACGGTGGATGCCAAGACGAATTTCAACCTGAGCCCGACCCTAACCGGCTTTATTCGGTTCAGCATGCTCGACTACCGGATGGCGAACGCACAGACGCTTGGGCCGTTCGGCGGAAACCGGCTGCACCCGACGAACTCGAATCCTGGCACGGGGTTCGGCAACACTTACTCGGGCACGATTTCGTTTACGAAGGTCGTCTCGCCGACCTTCATCGTCGATGGCTACTACGGCTACACGCTGGTCGACACGAATGTCGAGCAGCAGCGGCTGGACGAGAATCTCGGCTGGTCTGTGCTGCAGATCCCGGGCTTGCAGTCCAACCGGTTTATCGATGGCGGATGGCCGCGCTTGCGCATCGATGGCTTCGAAGGCCTGGGAATGTCGAACAGCTTCCAGCCGTACTACCGTTCGGACCCGCAGAACCAGTTCGTGCTGAATGCGAACTTGACCAAGGGAACCCACAACATCCGCTTTGGGACCGACATCTACCTACAGGACCTAGACCATAACCAGCCCGAGTTCTCGGGAGGCACCGGTGCCGCTTCGGGCGAGTTCCGGTTCCGCCAGAACACGACCATGCTCCGTGGTGGCGAGCGAGGAAACGACTACAACGCCCATGCAACGTGGCTACTCGGGCTTCCGCGAAACGCGGGCAAGATCTGGCAATTCAACGAGAACGGTTACTTCACGCGGACGCAATTGCTCAGTTTCTACGTGCGCGACCGCTGGCAGATCACACCCAAGCTGACCATGTCCTATGGCTTGCGCTACGAGATCTTCCCGTTCCCGACCCGCGCTTCGCGAGGCTTGGAGCGGTACGACTTCTCCAACAACACGATCTGGGCATGCGGGGTCGGGAGCATTCCGGAGGACTGCGGCATCGATGTTGGCAAGCACAATTTCGTGCCGCGTGTCGGACTTGCCTACCGCGTGGATGACGACACGGTCTTGCGCGTGGGCTACGGCGTCACGGTCGACCCGTTCAACTGGGCACGGCCACTACGCACGAACTATCCGATTATGGCCAAGGATGGCCCTGTCGCGCCAAACAGCTATGGGTATGCAACTACCCTGCGTCAAGGCTTGGATGTCATCAACGAACCGTCCTTGGGAGACGGTGTGCTCGATCTGCCGCTGAACACCGTCGTGCGCACGATGGATACGCAAAACCTGACCAGAGGCTATATCCAGTCATGGAACCTGACGCTTGAGCGGCGCTTCGGCAACTGGATCGCGACAGCCGGCTACGTGGCGACCCGCTCGGTCAACCAACTCGCTGGCTTGAATCAGAATTGGAGCGACATTGGCGAGGGCAGCGCGGGATTACAGTTGAACAAACTGTGGGGGCGCAGGGCCGCGACTACGCTGTTTGGGAGCCTAGGCACCGCGAAGTATGATTCGCTACAAACCAAGCTGGAGCGCCGGTTCAGCAACGGTGTCCAAGTGAATCTTGCCTACACTTGGGCACACGGCCGAGGCTATACCGATGAGGACTCCGGGGATGGTCCCGGCTTCTTCGGCATTCCTCGCTTCTACGACCGCACGTATGGAGACCTCAACCAAGACATCCGGCAGAACTTCCAGATGACCTTCATCTACGAAACCCCGTTCGGCAAGGGCAAGAACCTGCTAGTTGACAGCCCGCTGGGCATGATCTTGGGCGGGTGGCAGATCAATGGACTCATGAGTGCGTATTCGGGTACGCCGTTCTCCGTCACCGCGAACAGCAACGAGCTGAACGCTCCAGGTTCCAGTCAAATCGCTGATTGCGTCAGTGAACCGCGGTATGTCAAGACCGGCAGCAACGGCCTGTGGATTGATCCGGGCGCGTTTGCGCAGCCAGAAGGAGCTCGGTTCGGCACTTGCGGCCCCAACAGCGTACGCGGGCCTGGTCTCTTCAACCTTGACATGGGGATCTTCCGCAAGTTCCAGCTGAGCGAGAAGGTGACCCTACAGTTCCGCGCCGAGGGTTTCAACATGACCAACACCCCGCATTTCGAGCGGCCGAACAGCCGGAGTGTCACTTCGGGAACGTTCATGATCCTGAATCGCATCCGCAACACCGGGCGCGAGGGTATCGACGAACGGTTCTTCCGCATCGGGCTGAGGCTTGGCTGGTAGGCCACACGCCTCCAACCGACTTCGACCATTCAGGGGCCGCGCTTCGGCGCGGCCCTTTTTTCTTGATGCCCAAGATGCTCGGCGGCTGGACAGTCCCCCGGAAGACCGCATGGAGGTATCCTCCAGACGCAGCGTAGGGCAGCATTTGCGAGGTCGGCACCGACGGAAGCAGGGAGAAAGGCCCTCGCTGGCAAATTGCGGCCGGATGCGAGGCGCACGGCTTCGGACGGGTTCGCAGGAACGGCGGAGCACTACTCGACAGATGCAGTAGGCACTGGATGAGAGAGCGACGGCGTCGAGCAGATCTGGATCTGGGTCGGTGAGAACAGACGGCAGACCCGCGGGCTAAGGAGGTGCCACTCCTCTAGCTTCAGAGCGCACCGCTCGTCGGCTTCGCGCCCAACTGCCGCCCTGCTTCAGACCAGTTTCAGCCCGGCGCTCGCGAATCGACGAAAATCGGCGAGATTCGCCGTCGCCAAGCGTGCACCATCATGGATTGCGACAGCCGCGATCAGGCAGTCCGAAAGTGAACTGCGACGACGGCCCGACTCGTTGAAGAGGCGAGCGGCGATTCCAGCGTGTTCAAAAGTGAGGTCGCGATGGCTGTCCACGATTCGCAATGCGAGTTCTTCCTCCGCGGGCTCTATCGGGCCGCATAGGAACTCGGTCCAAGCGACGGCGCTTACCACCACTGGCTCGTCGGGGTCTGCGGCCTCTAGCAATCGAGCCTCCGCCGATCCGCGTTTCAACATGCCGATCAGGAAGCTCGTGTCCAAGTGGATCATATCGGTTCTTCGGAGAGTCGCCGGAAGGATGCGCTCCGAATCTCGCCCGCTTGGCGTTCCCACACATCCAAATCTACGCCTCGGGCCGCAACTGATTCCTGGAGCGCCCGAAGGGCTCGCAACCTCGCGTCTGCTCGTGATGGTTGCCGCTCGGCTTCGTTACGGATCGCTCTTCGAAGCGCCTCGGATTTCGAGACGTTCCAGAGACGCGCTAACCCTTCCAGCGTGCGGACTGTGCCAACATCAAGGGAGTATGTGGATTTGATCGTCATGGCAGCCATACTCCCATATTATATGGCCATATATTGCAGAAAGACGACTTGTTCTACTTCGGGAACCTCGCAACCGTGCCTGCTGATTGCCCGGCATCGAGTCGACTCTGGTCCAGCACCGGCACCGTCCAGTCCGAGCCGCTGGACTGGCTGGCAGCGCCGACGGGGAGCTACCCGATGCCGCTGCGGATCGCAGTGACGGCAGTATTGAACCGGCCACCGGGACGCGACCGATCAGGCCGCGGTCGGCCTAGGGGGCTGGACCTGCTTCATTAGTGTCTCGTCCCACTCGCCTTAGACAACCACTTGTGCCGAAGTCCCCAACTCGACCGCCTTGATCAGATTGTGGGTGAGGTAGTTGTAGACTCCGGGCTGCCGGAACGCGTAGGTAGTGGCACCTGCTGAAATGCCGCGGATGAACTAAGTCTCGAGACCCTGGGCGGGTGGAGCCGCGAACGAGCCCTGCTCCCAGCCATAGTCGCCGTCACCGCCGGTCACGGGGGCAAGAATAATCGTCGCTAGGTAATGGAGTCCCTGGCTGCGCCCACCGCAGCACGCCGTCTCACCATTCCCAGCCACCAGGGCCGACGCAGCTCCGACAGCGAAGCTCGAGCGGCCCATCCTCGGCCCGGTCACTCGCGGGCGTCCAGGCGCTCCAGATTTCCGCCCCACGCAAGAACCCCCTGGTCTCCAGTCAGCAGCCGGTGCCCCTGTTGGGCGGTGGCCAAGATAATCCGGTCAGCAGGGTCGCCGCCGAAAGCGGCCGAGCTGTTGGCCCGGACCCCTATTTCACCGTCAACGGGCGCTTCGACGAGCCCCTGCTCCAACTGCTCTCGACGCCACAGAGACACGCACCCCGAGAAGGCGATCCGCCCCTTCTGGTGAAGCAATGCCACCTCCCCGAACGTGATGGCAGACACGGCGACCTCGCCGACGTGCCACGCACGGTCGGTCTCGCGCAGCGCAAGGCTCCCGAGGCGAGCGTCCCCCGGTGCGCAGCCAGAGCAACACGTGGGTGTCAAGCAATGTCACGGCGCCACGCTACGGTCGGGATCGGTCTCGGCTTCCCAAGCCACATCGACCGGCCCTACGATGTCGCCCGAGACTTGGATGCGACCCCTGTCAATGCCGAAGAGCGTAGAGGGCTTTGTTCGGCAAGGCACTAAGCGGCAGATCGGACGACCGTGCTTGGTGATTATGACCTCGCCGCCACCTGCAGCCACTTCGTCCAGTAGCTGCGGGCACTTGGCCTCGAATTCCGATGCCTTCATCGTCACAGAGTTGTCGAGCTTGCCGGTGGCGCTTTCCATCGGTCGGTCCCTACAGAGAGAAGTGTCCAATTACACCATGGCCATGACCATGGCAGCTATATCAGCCGTTGCTACAGGTACATTCTCTTGGCCAGATCGCTTCTCGCACAGCTGGGGGGCATCTCGCTGGGGCTCCAAGAGCCCGTGCCTAGCGTGCCCGGCCCGGCCAATCGAACCAATCGCATCAAATCGCCTGCGCGGAGAAGTCCCGCCACTGCCCGGCGAGCTCAGGATCGTGCCCGGAGCCCTGCCGGGGAACGGTTCCGCGGTCGAGTGATTCCCGCCGCGGCTCGGCATGCCTGCCTCGACAGCAGGCCCCTCAGGCGAAGCGATCCCGCTAGCGCTAGAAGGAATAGCGCAGGCTCAGCTGGAGGTTCCGGTTGCCCGACTTCGACGTGACCTTTCCGAACGTTCTACCCCGCGGGTTCGTGCCGGGATTGCCGAAGTTCGGATGGTTCGGGAAGTTGAACATCTCGCACCGGAGGCTGACGCTCTGGGTCTCCGAAATCTCGAACTCCTTGAAGATGCCGAGATTCCAGCTCTGGCGGCTCGGATGCCGGATGTACTGGTTGCGGTGCTGACTGCCCGAGAACCTGCCTGCGGCGGGCGCGGTGAAGATCGGATTCCCGTCCGCATTGGTCGTGCGGAAGAAGAACGCGTCGGCTCCGGCGGTCTCCGCAAACATGCGCTGGCCCCTCGGCAGCGTCGGATCACCCGAAACCTCCCACGGCTGGAATGCGCTGTCGCCGATGCCTGCGTAGTCGCTGTTGCGGCCGATCGTAGTCGGGAAGCCCGTTTGATACTGCCCGACACCGGAAATCGTCCAGCCCCCCAGCGCGGCGCGCAACGCGCCGTTCGCGGAGTTGCGCAAGAACGGCAGCTCATACACCCAGTTGAGGACGAGGGCGTGCCGAATGTCGTAGTCCGACGGACCCCAGAAATTGGAGTCGTCCGCGCTGTTCCAGATCCGGTCGCGCCGGTTGTCGGCGTTATCGTTCGATGCCGCATACGTGTAGGCCGCGCCAAAGCTAAGGCCCTTCCGGAAGCGCCGCGTCAAGTTCAGCTGCAAGCCGTTGTATTCGGACCGCGCCGCGTTTTCGCCGAGGATTATGTTGGCGAAACTCTTGTACGGTCGCAGGAAATTGGGGTTGATGCCCGCGTTCTCGGGGCGCTGCGTCGTTCCGACCGGCAGCTGGTTTATGTCGCGCACCCGCTCCATGTGCGTGGCCGTGCGGCCGACGTAGCCCAGCTCCAGCAGTGTGTCGAACCCGAGTTCGCGCTGAAATGTGACGTTCCACATGTAGGAGGCAGGAATGCGGTAGACGGGATCCTGGGTCATGAAGAACTGCGGGAATCCGGTCGCCTCGCCAGCGCCCGGGTCATCCGCGACGCCTGCCGAGACGGACACCATGGGCTGGAATGGCGGATTGCCGCCTAGGAAGACATTGTCCGCAACGCCCGGCCGGGCCAGATAGCGACCGAGGCCGGTCCGGATCACCATGCGCTCGTTGACCCGGTAGGCCAGGCCGAACCGGGGCTGGAACTCCTTCGTCTGGACCTGGCCCCAGTACTTAGTGCCACCCGTGAAGAGATGGTCAAACTCGCCGGAGTCAGCGATCGCGACCCGTCCCCGGGCAGCGTCGGGCCATCCCTTCCCTGGTATCCGAACGCCGTTGAATCGATCTCCGCTAAGCACGTTGCCCGTGGCTGGGTCGAGAATGGCGGCGCGCGACGGATCGTAGCTGCTCGGATCGAAGACCGCCATGTTGCGCCAAAGACTGTAAAAGTACGGCGTCATGATCGAATAGCGAAGCCCGAGCTCCAGCCGGAGCTTCGAAGTGGCCTTCCAAGAATCCTGCACGAAAAACTCACCCATGATGCCGCGATAAGGCGTGTACGCGCGCTGGCCGATCTCGGCGTAAGTCGAAAACAGCCCCAAGGCCGCGTTTGCCACGGCGACGCCGCTCGACGGAGCTCCGAGCCGGCGGTCGTCAAAGACGAAGCGCCCGTTCTGGTTGTTCGTACCTCCCGGAACGCCGGCGACGTTGATCTGGTCGAAGTCGTTCTGGCCGGCCCGCTCGAAACGGCCGCCGAACTTTACCGAGTGGTTGCCGAAGATCCGGGTGAGGTTGTTCGACAGTTGATAGATCGGACCTGATGAGAACGCCGGGTACGGGCCGCCGTCCACGCGGCCAAAGTTCTGGATGTTGATCGTCGGGATCTTGATTGGGATCTCCTTCCGATCCGGATAGATGTACGGATAGTCGATCCCGTACGTGCCGCGATCGAGGCGGCTGGTCACCGGCACCTCGAGATATACGCGGTCATAGCTGATGGAGGCTAGCATCTCGTTGATCAGGGTCGGCGAGATCGTCCAGATGTGATTCAGCGTGTATGTCCGATTGGGACGGTCAATCGTCCGAGTTGCCCGGTCAGTCCCGCCCCGGAATGCCTCCGGCTCGAAGTAGTTATAGTTCTGCAGACGGAAGCGGACGTTTTGCTTCTCGGACGGGTTGTAGTCGATCGACAACGTGTCCTTGCGCTGGTCCGCGGGTTGCGGGCGGGTCTGAATAAAGTTCCGCGTACCTTCCTGGAATCCGGGCGTGGGGTCAGGGTAGGCCGAGAGCAGCCCGGCGCCATTGCGACTCAAGCTGGCCATCGGAATCATGTTGTTGGTGAACGGCGTGCCGGTGTCGGGATCAAGCACCTCACGAGTTCGTCCGAAGAACGTGTTGTTGGGGGAAAGCAGCGAAGAGAAGTCGCCGCCGCGCATGGCCGGCAGCGGGAATGTCTGGATCGAGGTCCGCTGCCGGCGCCGTCTCACCCACTCTTGGCTCCAGAGCCAGTACATCTTGCTCTGCGCGCCATTCTTGGTCGCCACCGGACCAGAGAGGACGTACCCGAACTGGTTGAATCGCTCCGCTTCGCGAGGCTGGCCGGCCCGGTTGCGGGACCAAGTGTTCGCGTCAAGTGCGTTGTTGCGGAAATACTCGTAAAAGCTGCCGTGGAAATCGGAGCCACCGCTCTTGGTGACGAAGCGGATTTGCCCGGCCATGCCGCGGCCGTACTCGGCGGCGTAGTTTGCCGTCATGATCTGGATCTCCTGCACGGTCTCCAGATCCGCCGTGCCGATGCTCGTGCCGTTGGATCGCGTGCGCATATTCACAGCCCCGTCGAACGAGATTATGTTGTCCTGCCGGCGTGAGCCGTTGATCGACAAGTTGCCGCTGTCCAAGCCGAACCGGAAGCTCCCGATGTTACGGCTTGATGTCACCCCCGGTTTCAGCAAGGCCAGAAAGAGCGGGTTCCGGCCGTTCAGGACGATGTTCTTGATTTGTGTCTCTTCGACCAGCCGGCCAACCGTCGCGGTTTCGGACTGCAGTTGTACGGCCTGCGAGACGACCTCGATCGACTCCGTGACGTCGCCGATCTCCAAGCTCATGTCGACCTGCATGGCGATGTTGGCGTCTAGCTTGGCCTGAGTCCTCACGCTGCGCTTGAAGCCTTCCGACTCGGCGGCAATCGTGTAGAAGCCGGGAGGCAGCGCCAACGCGACGAAGTAGCCGTTTTCGTTGGTCTCGACCTGACGTGTCAGTTGCGTCGCTTCGTTGGTGATCGTCACGACGGCGCCAGGAATGATTGCCTCGGTCGCGTCCCGGACGTAGCCGGATATCTGGGCAGTGTCTGCTTGGCCAAGCGCGGACGGCGTGCCGATGGCCCACATCGCGAGTGCCGCCGCACAGGCGGCCGAGAATCTGGAAGTCATGATGCCGTACTCCATGCTCTGGGTGCCGCACAAGCGCGGACTTGGACGGCGTCAGTGAATTGCGGGCTTAGCATAGGCCCCGGGGCAGGCATTTCCAAGTTGATTGGAGCGGGTAAGTGGGTTTTTTGGGGTTTTTCCGAGAATTCTCCGCAATCGGGTGCTAACCGGCGATCCAAGAGCGTGGAATCGCCACTTTCGTATTCGGCCACTCTCTATCGAGTCGCCCTCGTGGCTAGCGATGAGAGGCACCGGAATCGAGCGATTGAAGGTGCGGGCATGGAATTCTACGCCAGATCCGCTCACCACCTTCTTCCCTTCACGGGCGACAAGCTCGACTTCGACGATGGGCGGGCCGCCCGCGGAAATCTGCTCGTGCTCGCGGACGGACGGCGGGCGGGCGGGATCCTGCTCGACGCGCGGCAGACCGCCGATATCGTCGTCGGACAAGTCGGCAGTGCCAGCCCGGGCATGGCTGCGAGCACTCCGGCTGCCTTCAGGAAGCCTAGCCTGCCAACGTCGGAAATGGCTGCTGGGTCAACTTTGGCGAAGCGGCATCGAAGGTTTATGTGGACCGCTGTCCAAGCCGCACAGGTGGCATGCCGTGCAATCTTCCACAGCACACGGCATCCTCGTTTCCTTGTAATGCGACCCTTCGTGGCCCTATCATGACGGTAGTGGTCGCAGACCCGGTCAGAGGAAGGACCGGTGCAGGACAGAGTCCGGAGGGTCGCGAGGTTGTTGCTGTGCTCTGTGTCGGTCTGGGCCCGGTGCGCCGAGATCGGGGTCCAACTGCCGGGGCCGGCACCAACCTAGCTTGCCCAAAATGGTTCTGAGAGGAACAGGCATGGATCGTCGCGTCGTCCTGAAGGGATTTGGCGGGGCGCTGGCGCTACCCCTGCTCGAGGCCGGAGCGCCCGCGAACCAGTCCGCCCCCCTGCGGCTCCTGATCGTCGGCAACCCGCTCGGAATGCACCCCGAGAACTTCTTCCCGGAGCGATTCGGCAAGACGGTCACCCTTCCCAAGACCCTCCGCTCCCTCGAGTGGCTCAAGGATCGGATTTCCATCCTGGCCCATACCGATCACGGGATGGTCAACGGACATGGCCGCGAGATCTCGTTCCTGAACGGCATCTTGCCCGAGAACAGCCAGGCGTACCCCGAAAGGAACGTTTCCGTCGACCAAGTGATCGCTCGGAGGACATCCGGCCGCGTTCGGTTCGCGTCGGTCCACGCGGCTCTCGAGAGCGGGATCCGGATGAGCTGGAACTCCAACGGCGTCGAGTTGAAGCCATTCACGGACCCCCAGAGGCTCTTCGATCACCTCTTCCTGAACCGAACGCCCGAAGAGCGGACGGCGCGACGGGCATTGATCGAGCGCAACGGCAGCATCCTAGACGCCGCCGGCGAGCAGCTGGCCGCGTTGAGCCGGCGCGTGGGCAGCCGGGACAGGGAACGCCTGGATCAATACGCAACCTCTGTGCGAGAGCTGGAAAGCAGCTTCGCGGACCGTGCGCAATGGATCGACCGCGACAAGCCGCGGTTTGACATCTCCGAGCACTTCTCTGCCTACGAAGCGACCGTGGGGAATCGCTACAACGCCATCTTTGACATGGTCGCCTACGCGTTCCAGACCGACTTGACCCGGGTCGCCACCGTCGCGTTTCCGAACGAGCTCAGCTACAGGGACCTCGACGGCGTCACGCGCGGCTATCACGCCTGCACCCACAACGGCAAGAAAGAGGAGATCGTCGCCGAGCTGGTCGCGATCGAGTCCTTCCAGGTCGCGCAGCTGTCGAGGTGCCTCAGGAAGCTCGACGCGATCCAAGAACCCAACGCGGACGGCACGATGCTCGATCACACGATCGTCCTCTTCGGTAGCGGCATGGGCTATGGCGGCACGCATTCGAACCGAAACCTGCCAATCTTGGTGGCGGGCGGCGGCTTCAAGCACCGCGGCCACGTCGACACGCGAAGCACCTCCGGCGCTAACATGCCCCTCTGCAATCTGTTCCTGACGCTGATCCAACGCTTCGGCATCGAAAGGGACAGGTTCAACGCCAGCACGGGATCGTTCGACCTGCGCCATGCCTAGTCTTCACCGACTGGCAGCCTTCCTCGCGGCGCTTGCGATCTCTCAGGCGGCTCTTGCCGACCACGCGCTGCTGAAGGCTCATTGCGCAACGTGCCACAAAGAAGTGGATCCGCCGGCCGGCTTCAGCATAGTCTCCCTCGGCAGCGGCCCCGACGCCCAGAGCATTGAACTCTGGGCGAAAAGCCGAGCCTATGTCGAGGCAGGCTATATGCCTCCTGCAAACGAGAGCCGGTTGTCCGTCGCGGAGCGCGGGCGGCTGGTCCGGTATCTGGACGAGAGAATTCGCGCCCACCAACATGCAGCCGCTCGGCCGAGACCCGCACCGCCGAGAAGACTGAACAACCGAGAGCTGGCCAACAGCGTCAGTGACGTTCTCCTGATCGAGGACGCCGGCACCCACCAACCGCTGGCGAATCTGCTCGGCGACACTCTCGAAGACGGATTCGACACGATTGGCGACACTCTCGGGCTGAGTCAATTCCATCTGGAGCAGTACATCGAAGCCTTCCGGAGGGTCGTTGACGCGACCATCCTTTCCGGCGCGCCTCCGGAGGCTCGACGCTACGAGGTGACAGCCGGCGATATGCGGATGACCAGCCTGGCGCAAGCGGCAGGACGCGGGTGGGCAAGCCGCACGCCGGAGAGCATCGATTTCCTAGACCCGCGGCTGCGCGTATATTTCTCGAACTTCCAAGCCGCCCCCGCTACCGGGTGGTACCGCATCAAGATCCGCGCCGCCGGCATGGATCGCGGCGTCTACGACGCTGACGAGACCGGAATCTACGCTGGCGACCCCATCCGCCTGGCAGTCCACTTGGGAGATCGCAAGAGAGTCTTCGACCTTCCCGATGGCGAGGCGGCCGACATCGGGATGAAGGAATGGATCGCCGCCGGAACAAGGCTCGAGCTGTCCTACCCGACGGACGGGCTGCGCTTCAGGGGCAACGGAAATTTCAAGTTCCAGTTTGCGATCGGCCACGACTACATCAAGCAGCACGACCCCGACCTGTACGAAGCGGTCTTGAAGGAGATGCTCCCGAACGCTCCGGCAAGAACCGCGAAGAATCCGCGGCACTGGAGCCATTGGACGGAACATTGGCAGGGAGCCCGCCCGCGGCTGTTCCGTGCCGAGGTTGAGGGCCCCCTGTACGCAAGCTGGCCGCCCAAGCGCCAGATCAACCTACTGGGGCGGAACCCTAGGGCGCAAGACGCTGCGGCAATCCTTCGCCCGATTGCCGAAAGGGCGTGGCGGCGGCCAGTACGCGAACCGGAACTCGACCCCATAGTCCGGCTGGTGCGATCCAAAGCCAGCCAGATGAGCGATCTCGATGCAATCAAGGAGGGCATCGTAGCGATCCTCGCTTCGCCGTCCTTCCTGCTGTTGAATCTCGGCGACAGCGACGGGGCCGACCGCTTGGCCGCCAAGCTGAGCTACTTTCTCGGCAGCACGATCCCTGACGAGGGCATCCGCGAAGCGGCCCGCACGGGGCGGCTGGACGATTTCGGGGGCGTGCTCTCGCTGTTTCAGGGTCGAATCGATGGATCGGGAGCCGAGGAATTCCTGCGTCAGTTCCCTCGTTCTTGGCTGGAACTGGACCGGATCAACTTCATGGCCCCCGATCCGGATCGCTACCCGCTCTATGACCGCAAGCGCCTGAGCGAGGACATGGTCCATGAGGTGTTGCGGTTCTTCCGCCACGTGGTGGAAAACAACCTGCCCGTAACCGAGCTGCTGTCAGCGAACTACTCGTTCATCAACGCGGACCTCGCCAAGGTCTATCAGGTCGACGGCGTGCCTGAAGATTCGACGCTGCGAAAGCACACCTTCGCCGACGGGCGGCGGGGCGGGCTGCTCGGCATGGGAGCGTTCCTTACCTTGACCGCCGACAGCCTGGGAACGTCGCCGATCCACCGGGCCGTGTACGTGATGGAGAAGTTCTTGGGAATCCATCCTCCGCCGCCCCCGGCCAACGTCGATATCACCGAACCGGACATACGCCAAGCGAAGACGATCAAGCAGATCCTCGCGGCTCACACCGAGGACGCAGCCTGCGCTTCATGCCACGTCGGCATCGATCCCTACGGATACGCCTTCGAGAACTTCGACCCCGTCGGCGCTTGGCGCGACGACTACACGGAGCACATCGCCGCTAGGCCGTCCAAGCAGGCCTTGCTAGAGATCGGGGAGCGGGACAGGCAGCGGGCCGCCAAGGGCTTGCCGACGCTGCCGAGACCTTGGGAGAGCAAGCCGATCCCTGTCGATGCGAGCGCCACGCTGCCCGGCGGGATCGAGTACCGGGACATCATCGAGTTTCGTCGCCATCTGCTTAGCGAAGAGAACCTCGAGCGCTTCGTCCGCTGCTTCATCACAAAGCTGCTCATCTACGCGAACGGCGCCGAGCCTGAGAACGAAGTGGAGATCCAGAGCATCCTGTCTCAGTCGGCACAAAGCGAGCACCGCATCGTGGACACTATCGCAGCCGTCTTGGACAGCGCACTATTTCGCGAATAGCGCAGGGGGCGGGATTGTGGTTCCGCACCGCAAGGACCTCTCCGCCAAATCCCCAGAGTCGAGCCGATGGCAAGGGCAGTGCCGGGCTGACAGGCCAGGCAGGATTGCCTAGTGCCGGGGGTCGGTGCAGGCCAGCCCGCCGCGCAGGCGGGCAAGCCGCGGGAGCTCCCGCCACTAACGCCCTATGCAAACTGCCACTCGTGCAGTACTTCTGCTGTGCCTCGTCGGCGCAGCCTCGCATGTCGGCAGAACGCCACGCTCTCGCCGGCCGGGAAGAGGATCGAGAACCAAGCGAGCCACCCCTCGCAATCGAAGTCCACGGCGACGGTCTGCCAGTTCGATCCGCCCGCCAGGCTGACATCCGACTCTCCCAAGCCACCCATCCGGGCAGGATTGCCCCAGCGCAGCTTCAGGTTCCTCGCCGTTTCGCTCCGAAGCTCCAGCTCCAGCTGCAGCTCCCCTCCCTGCTCGATCCACGGGACGACGACCTCTTGGGGACGCCGCCCCTTCCCCGTCCATTCCAAGCGGAGCCCGCTGTCTGACTTGCTCAGCAGCCCGTTGTTGGTGTACCAGCCGGTGACCATCGTCCGCAGGCCGTACTCGGCGGGGAGCGGATCCTCCAGCTCGCGGCCGTGATCATTGGTCTCTTCGATCCAACCCGCAAGCCGCTCCTGCAACCGATTGAAAACGTCGGAGTGCTCGGAATCTTCCGCCAGGTTGTTGACCTCGTCAGGATCCGATTGCAGATCGTACAGCTCGTACTCCGGCCTGGCAGGGGCCATCCAGCGAGCTGGCGGACCGGCAAGCTGACCGCTCGCGTGCAACTGGCGCATCACCTGCAAGGCGGGATAGCTCGTGTCTTTGTAGTGGTTCTTCTGCGAGTAGGGCCGATCTGGCAGGAAATTGCGGATCAGCTTCCAGCGCTTGTCCCGCACGCAGCGGATGCGGTCCACGGTCTCGTCGCAGCGATCCCTCGCGGAGAACACAAAATCCGGCTCCGGGGCCTTGCCCGAGCCGATGAACACCCGCCCCTGCATGCCATCGGGCGGATGCTCGCCAGCGAGATCCAGCGAAGTCGCGGTGATGTCGATATGTTGCAGGAGTTGGCCGTCAACCGTGCCGGGCTCGTATCCCGGCGGCTGGAACTGCTCCGGAATCCTGACGATCAACGGGATGTGGATGCCCTGCTCGTAGAGCCACTGCTTGCCGCGATGCAGGGCCTGCCCGTGGTCTCCGAAGAAGAAGATGATCGTTCGGTCGTAGAGGCCCTCGTCCTTCAGCCGCTGGATCACCTTGCCGACCTTGACATCAAGGTGCTGGGCAGTGTCGAGATACAGGGCGATGTCCTCGCGGACCACCGGATGGTCCGGATAGAAGGCGGGCAGCGGGACGTCTTCCGGATTCACCGGCGCCTGGTCGAAGCGGCGGAACTTGCGGTGCGTCTCGGGGAAGTTGACCTGCGCGTAGAAGGGCGCTCCGTCGGGCCGCTCGCCCCAGTCGCTGCCGTCGAACGGCTGCTCGACGCTGAAATTGAAATCGGTCTTGCCTCCGACCCGGATGCCGGGAGCCGGCTCGCGGCAGTTCGCTGTGAAATAGCCGGCCTTGCGAAACAGGTCGGTAACCGTCTCGACACCTTCGGGCAAGCTGCGCGGATGGTCCCGGTAGCTCCGGTGGTTATGGGCGCCGATCGATGTCTGGAACATCCCGGTCATAAGGGCGGAGCGCGCCGCCGAGCAGACCGGAGCGGTGCAGATGCACTGCGTGTAGCGCACGCCCTCTTCCGCCAGGCGGTCGAGGTTCGGGGTGCGCACGAGCTCATTGCCGTAACATGCAAGGTCCGGCGAGAAATCCTCGGCCAATATCCACAGCACATTCGGGCGCGCCCGGGCCGACCGGCACGCCGAGGCGGCCAAGCCGGGCAGTACTGGCGAGATGCGGAGAAAGCTGCGTCGCTGCATGGCCCACATTGTAGGCGGGCTGCGACGTGGTGCGGTCGAAAAAGGTGCGCTAGCGAATTGGCGAGAACGGCAGTCCGGCCAGATGGATGTTCGACACCGTGGAAACGATCTCCGCGTTGCTCCAGCCCGGCGTGACCTTGATCCGGTTCCAAGCCTCGCTACGGCCGAACGTCGACCAAGCCTTGGCGCGAGCTTCCATGTCGGCGTAGTGCGACATGTAAATCAAGCTGGGCATGTGCGAGCCCACGATCGTCTCGCCGAAGAACACCGGATGGATGCTGCAGTCGCGGAAGATCTGGATCTCTTCCTCGTTGAACATCCGCATTTTCTCCTGCGTGTCCCGCACCGTCTCCTGCTCGTAGATCCGCAGGTCGAAGACGCGTCCGCTCTCCGCTGCCGGCGGCACCTCGATCGCCTTCATTCCATCAAAGGCCCGCAGCAGCCAGCTCTCCACGCGGTCGTAGGGAGCATGGTCGTGGGATCCGAATTCGGAGGCAGCCTTGCCCCAATCCTTGTCCGCGCGCTGGGCAGCGAGCTTATCGCCCATGTCCGCCAGCGAGTCGTACGCGGACAGCGTGTAGACTCGCGGCGTGAACTCTCCTAGGGTCACGCGGAAATAGCCCTGCACCAGTCCCACCCGCTTCGTCATCGGCAGGTGCTCCTGCTCCAAGAACCGCGTCAGTCGCCCGAACTGGTCGGACTTCGAGTAGCGCAGCTTATAGCAGCGGATCTCAAAGATCTGGTTCTCGCCGCCAGCTTCGTCGGCCGCGGCAGCAGACCCAGCCGCCAGCCCGGCAGCCGAAGATGTCGCTAGGAAATTGCGTCTGTCCATGTAGACCGTTATAGCACCTCGGCGGGGGCCCGTCGCATGGACAGGGCCGCCCGCGTCGGTCGCCGCCGGCACCTAGCGGAAGAGCGACCGCCGGCCGAAAAATCCGGTCCGCGCTCGGCCTTCTTGGTCAGCCTCTTGAGCCGCGACGGCGGGCGGAGGCATCAAGCCCAGCGGCTCGTCGGCGTTCCCGTTGGAGCCGTTGGCTGCGACTTGCGGCTGCACGGCGGGCTCGCCGTCGGCGGGCAGCGCCATCCCCGGCTCTGACTCGCCGTCATGAACCGATGCCTCGGGAGCCATTTCCGGCAACGAATCGTTCTGGAGCAGTTCGACAGCGCGCTCGGACTGCCACGCAGAGCCTGCGCGCGCGTCGGACACGACACTTGCCCGCCCTTCGTTCTCCGGGCGGAGCTCGAAATTCTGCTGCGCGAAGCCGGATGCGATCATCATCACCCTGACCATCTCGCCCATCGAGTCGTCCTGAACGACGCCAATGATCAGCTCCGCGTCCGACGAGATCTCTCGCTGGACCAACTGCAGGGCCTCGGTGGCGTCATGCATCCCGAACTTGGTCGAACCGGTGATGTTCACGAGCACCTTGCGCGCCCGCACCAAGCCCTCGGCTTCCATGACAGGGCTCGCGATCGCATCCCGGGCCGCCTGCATCGCGGCATCGCGCCCGCTGCGCTGGGCGGTGCCCACGACGGCCATGCCAGCTTCCTCGAGCACGGCCCTGACATCAGCGAAGTCAGTATTCATGATGCCCCGCTTGCCCAGAATGGCCGTGACGCCTTGGAGCGTGTCGGAAACAATCTGGTGCGCCGCTTGGAAGCCCTCGAAGAAGCCCGTGCCAGACTCGACCTGGCCCAAGAGCCGCTCGTTCTGGATCGTGATGGTGGTGTCCACGTTTTCGACCAGCCTGTCCAGGCCGTCGTCCGCGATGCGGGCACGGCGCGAGCCCTCGAATGCGAACGGCTTGATCGCGGTGGCGACGGTGAGCGCGCCCATTTGCTTGGCCAGCGACGCGATCACGGGCGCGGCGCCCGTTCCCGTGCCGCCACCCAAGCCGGTGACGAGGAAGACCATGTCGGCGTCACCGAGCAGCTCGGTGAGGTCCTCCGTGTTCTCCAGTGCCGACTGCTTCCCGACCTCTGGATTCGAGCCGGTGCCGTGGCCTTGGGTCGTGCGCTGGCCGATCTGCAACTTGGTGGGCGCGGAGCAGGTCTGCAAGGCCTGCTCGTCCGTGTTGACAGCGACGTAGTCGACTTGGTCTATTCCGTTCGCAATCAGAGTGTCGAGGACGTTGCCCCCGCAGCCGCCGATGCCAACTACCTTGATGCAGATGGCGCTTTTCGGCACCTGCTCCAGGATGAACTTCACCTTGTCATCGGCCGGTTTCTCGGTGGCTTCGACTGGTTCGATCGTCATCGATACCGGTTCGCGAATGTCAGTCATAGTACTCTCTCCTCCTGTCGCAGGCCGCTGCTAGCAAGCCGCTCCTGCTTGTTCGTGTTCCTCTCTTGCCAGTACGCAAGTCTGTGCGCGTACAGAACCGCACCGGCGGCGCAAGCCCAGCCCGGGTGTTGCAACGCCGGCGGTAAGTTGTGCAACTTGGATGGCAGGCCAACGCGCGTGCTCAAGCGCAGCACGTCCCTAGCCCGTTTCTGGATGCCCGGCAGCGCTGCCATGTCACCGGTGAGCACGAGAGAGCGCACGGCATCGCCTTGCACGGCGATCTTTCTGATCTCCTCGTGCGCCATCTGAAGGCAGTCATTCACGCGGCGCGTGATGATCCTGTTCACCAGGTTGCATGAGCGCATCGCCCCGGACCCGACCGGGTCCTTCGGGTCGGGTCCGGGCACGAAGACCAACGCCCCCTCCTGCCCAAGATCGAACTCGATCCTGCCGAAATCGGTAATTAGTGACGACGCCACCGCGGTGGACGTCTTGAGGGACCGGGCGATGTCCTCCACCAGGTCGTCCCGCCCGATGGGCAGCCCAATGGCCAGCCGCAAGCAGCCCCGACGGTACACCGTCAGGCTGCTGGCAGCCTTGCCGAAGTCGATGTGGGCTACGCCCTCGACCATTTCTGCCTGAGTGAGCGCGCCAAAAGCGGCGGCGAATCCACCCAAGACGGTGTCCTTGACGCCAACGCCGGCCTCATTCACCATGGCGCCCACGCTGTCGTGCTCGCTCTTGCGCATTGACACGATCCGCACAAACGCCTCGAGCCGACTGGCCGGATAGCCGATCGGGTCGCGGAGGCCGCTGCACGGGCCCGCGATGAACTCCAGCGGGACAAGCTGCAGCGCCGTCGTCCCGCGGTGCAACAAGCCCTGCTCGGCCTTTGCGATCACGGCTTGCACGTCGCTCGGCCGGATCTTGGCCTCGCCGTCCGGCAGCGTGACGCCCGTATGGACCAAGTGGCTCGCCACGCCCGCGGCGCCGACGCCCACCACTACCGAGACGATGGTGACTCCGCCGCTCTCCTCGGCCTCGCGGATCACTTCGTATACGGACTCTGCAGTGGCATCCTTGGCAGCTGCTTCGCCTCTGTCCCAGCGCGCCGGAGGCATGACGCCGCAACTCAAGTACCTCAGCTGCTCCCCGTTGGCCACGGCGACCAAGCAGCGGGTCAGCGCCCCGCTCATGTCGAGGCCTACGAAAGTGTTCGGTTTGTCCGTCATGACTGTCTGTCTCCGCCGAGATCGAGCACCACGGGAATCTGACCTTCCAAGCGCAAGTTGACCGACTTCAACGGGCCGAGAGCGGACTGCCAGCTGTCGACGCCGTTGAGGAACATCTCCACGCGGTGGCGCAGGTGGTCGTTGCCCATCTCAAGCCTGACCAGTCGACCCTCGTGCTTGGCCAGGACGAGGGCGTTTTCCAGATCAGCGACATTGATCTCCGACACCCGCTCGCTAAAGCGCTGCACGCTGCAGGCGTCCATCACCGCCATGAAGAGCTTGACGCGATCCTGGCGCGCCCTCAAGTCCATCTCCGCGTCAATGCCCGTCATTACAGGAAGGCCATAACCGCCTGCGCTGCGGTACTCCAGCAGTACGCCGTCCGCATCGATCATGCGGACCGCTTCGCCCCCGGCTAGCGGCACCAATGCCACCGGTGCGCGCTCGCGCACGACCACTCGGACTGCGTTTGGCCAGACCTTGGACACGCGGGCCTCTCTGACCCAGTGGATAGCCAGCAACTGCTGGCGCCGCTCCGAAACGTCCACCGAGGCCAAGCTCTGGCCGTGATCAGGTTCGAAAACGGCCGCCACTTCGGATTCGTCCCGGGTCTCGACGCCGTCGACCGTCAACCACGACCCGTCCGGGGAGAGCTGAAAGACTGCGGCCCGCAGGAGAGCCTCCTGTGCGTGCCACCAAGAGACAGCCAGCACTGCCAACAGGCAGCCCGAAAGCAACACGGCGCGCTTGTGCGCGGCGCCAGGCTGCGGGCCGCTGCCAGCGCTCGCTGCCGGCGAGCCCCGGCGCTCTCTCGAAATCTCGGCTGTCTCGGCCTTGCCGTTCACTGGCTGCTTCACGATCGATTCTTCTCCTTGCCCCGCGCTTGGGAGACGCGAACTCCCGGACCCTTCGCGCTGTCCTTGCCGCGGAGCCGCTTCAACAGTTCCTCGCCCGCCATCCAGACGTTCCCGGCACCGAACGTGATCAGGGCTTCGCCCGGCCCGACGGTGGCGAGGGCTTGATCGACAGCGTCCTCCATGGTGGGACAGTAGTCGACGCCGCGATGCCCGGATCGCAAGATCTCGCCGACCAGCCAAGGGCTCGACACGCCGGGAACGGGATCTTCCCCGGCAGCGTAGATGTCAACCACCCAGAGCCGGTCCGCTTGCCCGAAACACTCGGCGAACTCGGCCGCGAGATCTTCCGTGCGGCTGTAGCGGTGCGGCTGGAATATCACGTTCACCGCGTGGAATCCGCACGAGGCGGCCGCTGCGAGGGTCGCCCGGATTTCGGTGGGATGGTGCCCGTAGTCATCAATGACAGCAATGCCGCGTTCGACACCGCGCGTCTGGAAGCGCCGGTCGACGCCGCGAAAGTCGTCGAGCCCGGCGCGGACCTGATCGGGCGATAGCCCCAGTTCAAGGCCGACGGCGATGGCGGCCGTGGCGTTGCGCACGGTGTGCAGGCCCACGCCGCGAACGTGGAACCGGCCGAGGCTCCGTCCTTCCCGCTCGAGGTCGAACGACACCTCGCCGTTGCCAAGCTCGACCTGGTCGGCCACGAAGTCGGCGGTGGGCGAGACTTCGCGCAGACCGTAGGTCACGCAGCGCCGGCGAAGGCGCTCGGCAACATAGCGAGCGCGCGGGTCGTCCGAGCAGACGATCACCGCACCGTAGAAGGGCACGTTGTTGCCGAAGGCCTCGAAGGCCTTGAGCAGCTCCTCGTCAGTGCCGTAGTGATCCATGTGCTCGCGGTCAATGTTGGTGATGACGCCAATGATCGGATCCAGCGCCAAGAAAGAGCCGTCGGACTCGTCGGCTTCGACCAACAGGTAGTCGCCTTGGCCGAGGCGCGCGCTGGAGCCAATCGAGGCAACCCGCCCGCCAATCACCACGGTGGGATCCTTGCCGCCTGCGCCCAGAATCGCCGCGCAGATCGACGAGGTGCTGGTCTTGCCATGGCTGCCCGCCACCGCGATGCCGTACTTCACGCGCATCAGCTCGGCCAGCAGCTCGCCTCGGGCAATCACTGGAAGCTTCCGGCGGCGCGCCTCCGCCAATTCCGGATTGTTGGCCGGAATGGCGGAGCTGGTGACCACAGCCTCGGCCTGGCCGACTTGGTCGGCGCTGTGCCCGACCCAGATCGTGGCTCCCAGTTCGCGCAGCCGACTCACGATCGGCGATTCGCGCAGATCCGAGCCGGTCACGGTGTAGCCGAGGTTGAGCAGGATTTCGGCAATCCCGCTCATGCCGATGCCACCGATGCCGATGAAATGCAGCCGCCTCTGCTGGAACGCTTCCTTGTTGAAGGGCATCGCTAGTTCAGTCCTCCTGATCGCGCAGCGGCCTGCGCGACCGCGTCGGCCGCGTCTTCGGCCGCCCCCCTCGGGGACAGCTTGGCGAGCGCGCGGGACATGCGCTGCAAGCGGCTGGGGTCTGCGGAAAGGGCGTCAATCTCGCGCACCATGCGCTCGCCCGTCCATTCCGAGTCGTCGCACAAGAGCGCGCCGCCCGCATCGGCGACGGCGGCCCCGTTCGCCTGCTGGTGGTTGTCCGCCGCGAACGGAAACGGCACCAGCACTGCCGGCTTGCTGGCGGCGCACAGCTCGGCAATGACCGACGCGCCAGCCCGGCAGACCACGAGGTCGGCCTGAGAGAACAGCCGCGGCATGTTGTCGAAGAAGGCCGCAGCTTCGGCCTCAACGCCAGCTTCGCGATAGGCGGCCGACACCCCCTCGGCATCTCGCTCGCCGGTCTGGTGCAGCAAGCGCGGGCACTGCCGGCCCTCGCCGCGCCAGATTCGGACCGCCTCCAAGGCGGCTTCGTTCAAGCGGACCGCGCCTTGGCTGCCGCCCAGGATGAGCACTGTAAAGGGCTCGCCAGGCGCCTTTTCCCGCGCCTCGAAGAATTCCTTGCGGACCGGCAGTCTCGCCAACTGGCAGGAGGCGGCTCGGAATCTGTTCGCAGCCCTTGGGTGGCATACCAGCGCCCGCCGCGCTACCAGCGCCGCCATGCGATTGGCCAGGCCGGGCCGGGCATTGGGCTCGAGCAGGACGAGCGGCACGTCCAGCAGCGCACTGGCCAGCACCAGGGGGCCGGCCGCGTACCCGCCCAAGCTGAGAGCGGCCGCGGGCCGGTACCTGCGAACCAAGCCTGCCGCTGCGGACAGCGCGGCGGGCAACAACAGCAGGGTGGCCAGGCGCCGGCGCAGCGACACGCGGTTCAACGCTCCGATAGGCACGTGCCGCAGGTCGAATCCGGCGGCCGGGACCAGCCGATTCTCGAAGCCGCGGGCCGTGCCGACAAACACGCACACCCATCCCCGCTGACGCAGCTCCTTGGCCACTTCCAAGCCCGGAATGACGTGTCCGCCGGTGCCTCCGGCGGCGATCAGCACGCACCGCTCTGTAGTGGACCGCGTCATGACTGGCTCAACCTGCTGACGGACAGCAACCCGCCTGAAGCCGCGAGTGTCGTCCAGAGCGAAGACCCGCCGTAGCTGATGAACGGAAGCGGCATTCCCTTGGTCGGGAGCATGCCCAGCACCACTCCCATGTTGAGCATGGCTTGGCTCGCGATCATCACCGTGACCCCGGCGGCCAAGTAGAAGCCGAAACGATCGGGAGCGTTCGTGGCGGCGCGCAAGCCGCGCCACAAGATCACCGCAAAGCCCGCCACCAGAAGCACCGTGCCGATCAGGCCGAGCTCCTCGCCAACCATGGCGAACATGAAGTCCGAATGCGCCTCGGGCAGGAAGTCCATCTTCTGCTTGCCGGCCATCCAACCCTTGCCCAGCAGGCCCCCCGATCCGACAGCGATCCTAGATTGGATGATTTGGAAGCCACCGCCCAAGGGATCCGCTTCTGGGTCAAGGAACACCAGCAGCCGCTTCACGCGGTAGGGCTCCATCAACACGAACCCGCTCAGCAGCGCCACCGCGGCGAGCGCCGCGGAAGCAAGCCTGCGGAGCGGCACTCCGGCCAGAAAGATCAAGGTGCCGGCCAAGAGCACCAAGCAGGCCGTCGTGCCGAAGTCCCTGCCGGCGATGATCAGGCCAGCCAGCAGGGAAACCACCAGAACCGGCATCAGCAGCGTCCGTCCCAGATGCACCTTGGCCCGGCAGCGGTCGAAGTGATACGCCAAGTACAGGATGATCGCGGGCTTGGCCAGTTCCGATGGTTGCAGCGAGAGCGGGCCCAATCGGAGGAATCGCCGCGTGTTCGCCCCTGTGCCCAAGCCCGCTGCCACCACCAGCATCAGCACGGCGATGGCCAATACCGCGTAGACGACCCGCGGGTCCTGCAACGATCGGTAGTTGACGAACATCAGCCCGTACATCAGGGCCAGCCCGATCACGGCGGCAATCAGCTGCTTCACGAAATGTGCCGAACCCGAGATCCCGGTGGAGGCCGTGGCGCTGTAGACCATCAACAGCCCGAATAGCACCATCGAGAGGATCGTCCAGATCAGCACGCGATCAAAGCGAAGCATCAGCGGCATGCCCCACCCCCAAGCCCCGCGACGATACGGCGGAAGTCGAGCCCACGCTGGATGTAGTTCGGATACTGGTCAAAGCTGGCACATGCCGGCGCGAGCAAGACCGTGTCACCCGGTTCCGCCCGGGCTGCTGCGTGGTCCAGCGCGGCTCGGAGCGTGCGCGCCTCGACTACGGGAACGGCCCCGCCTAGCTGATCGCGAATCAGCGGTGCGGCTTCGCCGATCAACAAGGCCTCGCGCGCGTTGCGCCGCAAGACCGACGCCAGCGGGGTGTAGTCCGAGCCCTTGTCGTACCCGCCGAGAATCGCCCACAGGCCGCGGGGGAAGGAGCCGCACGCCTTGACAGCGGCGGCGACATTGGTCGCCTTGGAATCGTTGTAGTAGTCGACTCCGCGAATCGTGGCGACGAACTCCATGCGGTGCTCGACGGGCTGGAAAGACTTGAGCGCTCGGCCGATCACCTCGACGCTCACGCCTGCCAAGGCGCACGCCGCGACGGCGGCCAGTGCGTTCTCCAAGTTGTGCTCGCCGCGGATCGGCAGGTCTGCCTCGGCGACATCCTCTCCCCGATAGCGGATCCGGCCCTGGGCGGCGCAGGCATCAACGCCCTCGGCACAGCGGATTCCGAATCGAACCACCGCGCCGCGGGCCGCCGGTTCCATGGCACGACAGTGCGGATCGGCCGCGTTGAACACTGCGGTGTCCCCGGAACGCTGGTTGCGCAGTATGCGTGCCTTGGCCGCGGCGTAGTCGGCGAAGTCGCGGTGCCTGTCCAAGTGATCCGGCGTCACGTTGAGCACGGTGGCAACGTGGCACCGGAACGACGCGGCCGCCTCGAGCTGGAAACTGGACAGTTCGAGCACGTGCCAGTCCTCGGAACGGGAACCGTCGGCTATCTCGAGCACCGGGGTGCCGACGTTGCCGGCCAACCGGCCGGACACACCCGCTCGGCGCAGCACGTGATCGATCAACGAAACGGTCGTGGTCTTGCCATTCGTGCCGGTCACGCCGATCACGCGCCCGCGCAGCGCGCCAGCCGCGAGTTCGAGCTCGCCACACACCGCGACGCCCCGCTGGCGGGCGGACACCAGGCCGGGCAGGTCCCACGGCACCCCAGGCGAGGGCACGATGAGATCCTGCCCGGCCAGCAGGGCATCGGGGTGCCCGCCGAAGTGCAGGCGCACCGGCAAGTGCTCGAGCGAGGCCGTCGCGGCGGCCAGCTCGCTCTTCGCGCGAGCGTCCGCAGCGGCGACGACGGCACCGCGCGCGAGGAGAAAGCGCACGGCCGCCAGGCCTGACTTGCCCAGCCCCAGGACCAATGCTCGCCTGCCTTGCAACGTCATCGCAGCTTGAGGGTGCTCAAGGCCATCAGCGCCATGATCAAACCCACGATCCACAACCGCGTGATGATCTTGGACTCCGGCCAGCCGAGCTGTTCGAAGTGATGGTGAATGGGCGACATGCGGAAGATGCGCTTGCCCGTGAGCTTGAAACTGCCCACCTGCAAGATGACAGACACCGTCTCGATCACGAACACGGCCCCGATCAGCAGCAGCACGACTTCCTGCTTCGCCAGCACGGCCACGGTGGCGAGTGCTCCGCCGAGGCTGAGCGAGCCCACGTCGCCCATGAAGATCTCCGCGGGGTGGGCGTTGTACCACAGGAACGCCAGACTGGCTCCGACAATGGCACCGCAGAAGATCGTCAGTTCCGCCGCCAGCGGGACGCTGGGCACGTCGAGATAGGCCGAGATCTCGGCGTGCCCTGCCACATACGCGAGAATCGCCAGCGCACCGGCACAAACGACCGTCAATCCAATGGCCAAGCCGTCCAGTCCATCGGTCAGGTTGACGCCGTTGGCGGTGCCGGCCAGCACGAAGAACAGCCACCCGAAGAAGCCCACATAGGCGAACGGAAGCGTTACCGGACTGCCCAGCAACGACTGGATGACCAGCTCTGGCTGAAGGTTCTTCGCGAACGGCAGCGACAGCTCCGTCGAATAGTCCCCGCGGCTGCTCAGCCCGATCAGGACCAGCCCGATGAGCAGGGTCAGGGCGATCTGGAAGCCGAGCTTTTGCCTCGACGTCAAGCCCAGGTTCTGTTTCTTGGCCAACTTGTTGTAGTCATCCAAGAACCCGATGAGCCCGAATCCGACGAACGCCACCAGCGCGATTCCAACGTACACGTTGCTCAGGTCGGCCCACAGCAGCGTCGGAACGATGGTGGCCATTCCGATCAACAGCCCGCCCATGGTCGGGGTCCCCGCTTTCCACTGGTGCGACTGCGGGCCTTCGGCCCGGATGTACTGGCCGATCTGCGCTGAGCGCAACCGTCGGATCAGCCAAGGGCCGATCAACAGCCCGATCACCAACGCCGTGAAGGTCGCCATGGTCGTGCGGACAGTGATGTAGCCGAAGACGCGCAACGCTCCGAATGCGGAGGACAGCGGCTCGAAGAGAAGCTCGTACAGCATGCGGACTTACGCTGCCTCCCTGCCCTCGGAAGCCGCCGCGCCAAGGCAGCCGCAAACGATATCCCGTGCCCGCTCGAGCTGCACCCCGCGCGATGCCTTGAACAGCACTGCATCGCCCCGGCGCAGCATTCCCGTCAAGGCGGAAGCGGCTGATTCGGGAGAGGCGTGGAACTCCGCCGAGACCCCTGCTGCCGCGGCGATCTCGGCGGCATCCCCGGCAACGGCGACCAAGTGGTCAATGCCTGCCCGTCCCACGGCAGCCCCTACGCGGCGGTGCAATTCCCGCGACTGGGCGCCGAGCTCGCGCATCTCGCCCAGGACCGCGATCCGGCGCGACGCCGGGGTGCCGCGCAAGACCTCCAACATGGCTTCCATGGCGGGCGGGCTCGCGTTGTAGCAGTCGTCGATGAATGTGATGCCTGCGATCCGGCGGACGATCCCTCGCATGGCGGAGGGCCGGAGGCCTCTCAGTGGCTCGCCGAGGCGCTCGGGAGCGACACCCAGGGCCGCGGCAGCAGCGGCAGCAGCCAAGACGTTGTAAACGTTGTGCCGGCCGGCCAGCGGCGAATGCATCGGATGGCCATTGAGCCGGAAGCGCGCGCCATCGGAGCCCAGCAGCTCGACATCCTCGGCCCGCAGGTCGGCAGGGCGCTCAATGCCATAGGTCACGACCGTTCCGGAGTGTCGGTCGCGAAACGCCGCCACGCGGTCGTCGTCCGCATTGAGCACGGCCGTGCCCGCTGGCGCCAGTGCCTCGACCAAGCGTCCCTTCTCCGCCGCGATCTCTTCAACGGAGGCGAAATTCCCGACGTGAGCGGTGCCAACGTTGGTCACGACGCTCACGTCCGGCGCGGCGATCTCTCCGAGCGGGCGCATCTCGCCGACCCTGTTGATCCCGATCTCGACCACCGCCGTGCGAACTTGATCGGGGATCCTGAGCAGCGATAGGGGCAAGCCGTATTCGTTGTTGAGGTTGCCCTGCGACTTTGCAACCGGCAGGATGTCCCGCAGCAGCTCCGCAAGGATGTCCTTCGTGGTGGTCTTGCCGCTGCTGCCAGTCACGGCGACGACTGTTCCGCCCCACCGCCTGCGAGCTCTGGCCGCAAGCCGGCCCAGGGCGAGCGACGTGTCCGCCACCCGCAACAGCGGGCCCTCACCGCGGTAGTCGCTCTGGACGACTGCGGCGGCCGCGCCTTTGGCAAGTGCGTCGGGGACGTAGTCATGGCCATCGTTCGACGGCCCGCGAATCGCGAAGAACAGCTCCCCGGCCTTCACGCTGCGCGAATCGATCGAACATCCACGTGCCGTCCCGGGGGCACCCTCGTCAGGCAGGCCCAGCCATGCGCGAATCTGGGACAGCTGCAGTGTCATGCCCTGAAGTACCCCTTGGCATGCAGAGCCGCCCGAACGGCCTTGCGGTCGTCGAACGGGAGCGTGCCTTCGCGCGTGGTCTGCGTAGTCTCGTGCCCCTTGCCCGCGATCAGCACGATGTCTCTGCAGCGCGCCTCGTACAGCACGCCCTTGATGGCTTCCGCCCGGTCAGGGTGGACCGTCCACGCATCGCTGGCCTGTCTCAGCCCTGTGGCCACCTCTTGGATGATGGCTAGCGGATCCTCGCTGCGAGGATTGTCGGAAGTCAGCATCACGAAGTCGCTCAGCTCCCCGGCGATATTCCCCATGGGAGCCCGCTTGGTCCGGTCCCTGTCCCCGCCGCAGCCAAACAGCGTCAAGACTCTTCCGGGCGGGTCCTTGCGCTGAGCGATCTCCCTGGCCGCCTCGATCGAGCGGTGCAGGGCGTCGGGAGTGTGGGCGTAGTCCACGACCACCAAGAACGGCTGGCCGCAGTCGACAGTCTCGAAGCGCCCCGGCGCCGGCGGCACCGCCACCAGCCCCGCTTCAATCTCGGCCGCGCCCAAGCCGTGGCACTGGGCGGCGCCCACCGCGGCGAGAATGTTGTCCACGTTGAAATCGCCGATCAGGTTCGACTCCACTCGAATCCGGCCCGCCGGCGATTCGACGTTGAAGCGGACGCCCCTGGCGTCCGACTCAACCCCCGAGGCCCGCACGTGTGCCTCCGAGCCCCGGCCGTAGGAAAGCAACCGCGAACCGGCCAGCTTGAGCAACTCCCGCCCCGCCTCGTCGTCCGCGTTGATGACAGCGTTGAGCGGCGGCCGCGCGCCGGCGCCCACGAACAGGCGCCTCTTCGCGGCCGCGTAGGACTCCATGTCTCCGTGGAAGTCGAGATGTTCCCTGGAGAGGTTGGTAAAGACCGCCGTATGGAACTCGATTCCGTAGATGCGCGCGAGAGCAAGGGCGTGCGAAGAGGCCTCGATGGTGGCGTGGCTGCCGCCAATCTGGCGCAGCTCCGCGAGCGATCGAACGATATCCAGCGACTCGGGCGTCGTGTTGACCGACCTTGCTACCCGATCGCCGATGCGCTGCTCGATCGTGCCCAGCAAGGCCGTGGTCTTGCCGACCGACCGGAGCAGCGCATCGAGCAGATGCACCGTCGAGGTCTTGCCGTTCGTCCCGGTGACGGCCGTGATGCTGACGTCACGGTCCGGACGCCCGTAAGAACGCAGCGCCGCCATCGCCAGGGCGCGGCGGCCGTGCGACACCCGCGCCCATCGCGTTTCCAGTCCGTTGGGAGCGCTGCGCTCGCTAACGATGGCCGCGGCGCCGTCCCGGAGGGCGGCGGGCACGAACTCGTGGCCATCGACGCGCTCGCCGGGAAAGGCAAAGAACGCCTCGCCGGCCAGGAGATTGCGCGAATCGTACTGCAGACCGGTGACTTCCAGGTCCGGCACCGGACCGACTGCACTGCCCTCCAACATCGCAGGCAGCCTCATCCGCCACCCTCGCCGGCCGGATGTGAGGCGTCGCGCAGTTCAACCCTCTCCGTGCCGAAAACGACCTTGATCGGATCGCCCGCGGGCAAGGCCTCGTTGGGTCCCGGGTATTGCCGCTGGGCAAATCCGCTGCCGTGCGGCTCGATCGGGATGCCGTGCTGGGCTCCCAGCGCAAACACCTCGCGCATCGTTAGCCCCAGCACGTCGGGAGCGGTGAGCGACTCGCCGTACGGCTCCTGAGCCAGAGTCGCTGTCGCGACTGATTCTGCCTGGCGCGACATGCCCTCGGCCACAGTTTCGGCAGCGGGAGCCTCCCGCCCTGCCGGCCCCGACGCCGGCCCTGCGCCGTTCCGGCCCGGAAAGATCGGCTCGTCCCCGACGTCATTGGCCCTGCCCTCGATGAAGTCCGCCAGCAGCACCGCGTCGACCTCAGCCGGCGGGCGCACGGGGAGCGACGGGATCCGCGACGGCGGCACGTCCAAGACGCGCAGAGCCTGCCGCACGACGGTCGAGAACACCGGCGCGGCGATTCGTCCGCCGTAGTAGAACTGGCCGCGCGGATCGAACAGCATCACCACGCCCACCACGGCCGGATTGTTGACTGGCGCGAAGCCGCAGAAGCTGGCCAAGTACATGCCGTCCCTGTACGAACGGCTGACCGGATTGATCATTTGGGCCGTGCCGGTCTTGCCCGCCACGCGATAGCCCTGGATCTGCGCGAGGCGGCCAGTGCCGCTCTGGACGACCTGCTCCAGAATCGCCTGCATCGTCGCGGCGGTGTCCTGGCTGATCACGCGCTCGGGCGCCGGTCGGTCTAGCGGCACTTCCTGCGCGCCGCTCTCCCGAATCGCGCGGACTATCCGGGGGTTGACCCGGACTCCCCCGTTGGCGATCGTCCCGAACAGGCCGGCCATCTGCACGGCGGTCACGCCGATCTCCTGTCCCATCGAGAGAGACGCTAGCGAAGCATCGGACCACCTCTCCAACGGCCGGACCAGCCCGTGGATCTCGCCCGGGAGGTTGACGCCGGTCTTGGCGCCGAACCCGAAGCGCCGGATGTAGTCGTGCAACTTCTCCGACCCGACCCGGTAGCCGATCTTGATCGTGCCGATGTTGCTCGACTTCATCAGCACCTGCGGCATCGTCAGGATTCCGTATGGGTGGTGGTCGCGGATCCGCCGCCGGTTGATCCACATGCCACCCATCTCGCAATCGAACTCATCGTCGACGCTCACCAACCCCTCCTCCAAGGCCGCCGACGCGGTCAGGACTTTGAAGGTGGACCCTGGTTCGACCATGGCACTGACCGCAAAGTTACGTAGATTCTCGAGATCCTCCTTGGTTCGCGAAAGATCGTTGGGATCGAACCGAGGCCAGCTGGCCATGGCGAGGATTTCCCCGCTGTCAGGGCGCATCAGGACGATCGTTCCCGACCGGGACTTCGTTTCGCGCACGGCGCGCTCGAGTTCCAGGTCGGCCAGTGACTGCAACTCCAGATCGAGGTTGAGCAACACGTCGCTGCCGGGCTTGGGCGCTTGCAGCACTTGCCAGCCGTAGCGTCGCTGCAGAGCGTCGTATTGCATCAGGCCGCGTCCCGGCGTGCCGTGCAATCGGCTCTCGAACTTCTGCTCCAGGCCGGCTTGGCCCGTGTGGTCGATGCCTACGGTGCCCAGCACCTGGGCCGCCACAGAGCCATAGGGATAGTAGCGGCGGCTCTCTTGCTCGAACTGCAGGAAGTCCAGGCCCAGAGCTCGCGCGCGCTGCGCTTCGGCCAAGGTGACCGTGCGCTTGACCCACTGGAACCCGCCCCGCTCGATCCGCCTGCGCAGCGCGTGTTCGTCCACGGCGACGGCCTCGGCCAGAGCGGCCGCCACAGCCGGTGGGTCGGACACGTGGTCGGAGAAGATGCCGATGGAGTCCATCTGCATGCTCAGGGCCAGCTCTCGCCCGCGGCGATCGATGAGATGCCCCCTGCGCGCGGGAATGTCCACGCTACCGACGTGCTGGCGCATCGCCTTGGCGTAGAGTTGTTCGTGCTGGAGGACCTGCAAGTCGACCAGCCGGGCGAGGACGAGAAGGAACGCTCCCGCCGCGACGCAGGCCACGGCCAGCACGCGACGCCTGGTGCGCGAGCCGAGCAGCCGCCTTACAGACGCCGCAGCGCCGCCTGCCCACTGCGCTCTGACCATCAAGTTCACCGCCGGCTCTTTGCTTGCCCCCTATTGCCTCCAGCGCTCGGACCGAACCGTTGGAATCCCGCAGCCTCGCCGAGAAGTCACTCGCCTGACCGCAGCAGTCGCGCCACGGTCGCATCCGACTCGCCGTCTCCCGGCGGCAGCGCGAACCAGCTATAACTGTCTGGCTCGGTCTGTCGCAGCCCCATCTGCTCGGCCAGCGCGGCGACGCGCCGCAGGTCCTCCAGCCGCCCGCGCTGCATCTTCAGCTCGTCGCGCACGGCCTGCAACTGTCCCGCCCGCTGGCGGAGCGCCTCCTGCCTGTAGCCGGACTGGGTGACCAATCGCTGCGGCCCCCACAGCAAGATGGCCAGGACCAGCAGGAACAGGCCGAGGCTCAGGCCGACGCGCCAGACTTCCCGGTCCCGCGGGTCGTGCCTGTAGCGGATCCCGCTGTTATCAATTCGCTTCGGATACAGCGGCACGCCGCCGATCGACATCGACTGCGCTTGAGCTCCTCCAGGCGGGGTGGCGCCGCTGGGCGCGGACGGGCTGGGCGTGGCGTGCTCCTTGGGCACGCCACACCGGCCGTGGTGGGATCGCCGTCCCAGCGGCGCCTTCTTCGTTAGTACCTTCTCCATTGCTAACCGATCCTCTCTCTAGTACCTTCTCCATTGCTAACCGATCCTCTCTCTAGGCGGAATACGCCATCTCCGTGCGCTGCACCGCTCGCAAGCGGGCGCTTCGGCTGGCTGGATTCCGTCGCACCTCTTCCTCGGACGGGCGCATGACCCGGCGCGTCAGAAGGCGATATGTTCCGGCCTTGGCAAGCTGCCGGAAACTCTGCTTCACCAAGCGGTCTTCTCCGCTGTGAAAGCTCAACACGACGAAGCGTCCGCCCGGAGCGAGCAGGCGCGGAACCTCGGCGAGCAGCTTGCCTAGCTCGCCAAGCTCGTCGTTCACTGCCATGCGCAGTGCCTGAAAAGTCTTGGTTGCGGGGTGGATGCGCCCGGCTGCGCTGCGCGGCACAGCCGCCGCGACGACTTCGGACAGGTGTGCGGTGTCGCGAATCGGACGCGCTCGGACGACAGCGCGGGCGATGCGGCGGCTGAAGCGCTCGTCCGCCAGACCGTACAGCGTGTCGGCCAGGTCGCCTTCGCCGCCCCGATTGACGAACTCGTCGGCTTGCAGCGCCTGGCGGCGGTCGAAGCGCATGTCCAGCGGGCCGGGGTTCCGCAGGCTGAAGCCGCGGCGCCCGTCGTCGAGCTGCAGACGCGACAGGCCCAGATCCGCCAAGACCCCGACCAGCGGCAGGCAGTCCTTGGCCGCTTGGGCCAGCTTGGAGAATCCGCCGTGAAAGTACCGGACCCGACTGCCGAACTCGGACAGCTGCGTCCGGCAGCGCCGCAGGGCATCCTCGTCCCGGTCGATCGCGATCAGCGTGCATCCGGCCGCGCGTTGCAGGATGCGCCGCGCGTGCCCGCCCGCCCCCGCAGTACAATCGCAGTAGACTCCGCGCGGGATCGGGTCGCCTTGGCCGAACAGGTAGCGTTCCATCTCGTCTGCCATCACGGAGTAGTGTCCGAGACTTGCCTCCATCACAGTCCCAACTTGTTCGCGCCGTAGGCCAAGTCGTCCACCGTCGGCTTGTTGGACTCAACGCGCTGCTTGAAGGTCTCCTCGCGCCACACGACCAAGTGGTGGTTGCGCCATTGGATCTTGACCGGGCCGGTGAAATCCGTCTCGTCGCGCAGTGCCGCGGGCAACAGCAACCGGCCTTGGCCATCGATATCCTCGGGCTTGCCGTAGTTGTTTGCCTGCATCAGAAGCCTGTTGTTCGCTTGTCCATCGGTGGCGGCATCGCCCGAGGCCAGCTGCGTCAGGATCTTGGCCCACTCCTCGGACGGAAAGACCTTGATCTCCTCGCCGTCCAGGCTTGTGACGAAGACGTCCGTGTCGGCCGCTGCACCGGGCGTGCGCTCGGCCGAGCCACAGCGCTCCCTGAGCTTGCGATACACCGATGCCGACAGCTTCAGCCGGCCCTTGGCGTCGACTCTGCCTGTCTCCGTGCCCCAAAACATGGTGCGATCACCCTCGTGGACAGAGGCGAGCGCGTTCCGCAGGTTCCGACCGCATTAGCGGGCAAGTTCCCATTTGGACCACTTTGCTCTACTCCTAACCACTTTCGACCACAACATTATCGGAAGCTTAAAATCCCCCTGTCAAGGCCGAATCCCAAAGAAGATTCGGCCCCGTGAAGATTTACTAGATATGGGGTGCGATTGACTGCAAACGACTATCAGTAGTACATCTTGTACGCTCAAACTAGGCCGAACTAGAGCCGAACCCCGGGATTGGGGCCGGGGCACAACGCCGCGAGGCCCGGCATCGACTATTTGCGACAATGTGGGCGGCGTATCGAGGCTGTTTCCAGACCATCTGCGCAGAAGGAGGATCCGACCACCATGAAGCTGGGCTTGGTTACGTACAACGTCGGTCGCGACTGGGATGTCGAGACCATCATCGAGCAGCTCGAGGCGGCACGCTTCGAAGCTGTCGAATTGCGCAGCACGCATCGCCACGGGGTGGAACCGGGGCTGCCGCAAGCGGAGGTCGAGCGCGTCCGCTCGCGCTTCCAGAACAGCCGGGTGCGGCTGCTGAGCCTGGGCTCGGCCTGCGAGTTCCACTCTCCCGACGAGGCCGAACGGCGGGCGAACGTGGAGCAGACCGCCGGCTTCGTCGAGCTCGCGCACGACCTAGGCTGCTGGGGCGTCAAGGTGCGCCCGAACGGGCTGCCGGAGGGAGTCCCCCACGACGTCACGATCCGCCGGATCGGCGAGGCGCTGCAGGCGTGCGGCGAGCACGCGCTGCGCTACGGGATCGAAATCTGGGTCGAGGTCCACGGCCGCCAGACCCAGCAGCCCGAAGTCATGCGGCAGATCATGGACGCCTGCGGCCACCCGTCGGTCGGGATCTGCTGGAACTCGAATCCGACCGATATCCGCAACGGGACCATCAAGCCGGCCTTCGACCTGCTCAAAGACTTCATCCGCAACGTCCATATTCGCGACCTGCCAGACTACCCCCATCGCGAGCTGTTCCGGCTGCTGGCCTCGATCGGCTACGACCGGTACACTCTCGCCGAGACAGCTCAGAGCTGCGAGCCGGAGCGCTACCTGCGCTTCTACCGGGCCCTTTGGCAGGAACTAGTGGGCGACGCGCGAGCCTGACCGCGCGCGGCCAGGTTCAGTTCGGCGCGAAGTTGATCGTCGGAGGATCCAGCTCGATCCACAGCGGATCGCCGTTGGCGCCGTTGATGGTGTAGCGCAAGATCACGCCGCCGGGCTGGGTGTAGGAGCGGCCCAGCGAGTAGCGGGAAAGCTCCCCGAACGGCGCTTCCGGCCCCCAGTCCTCCAAGAACTCCTCGTACGGGTAGTAGCGGCAGGGCTCCTCGACAGAACAACCCCACATGCGGTAAGCCTCTTCGTAGCGGCGCTCTTGGAGCAGCTCGAAGAAAGCCCTCGCCTGGCGCTCCTCCTGCCAGTTGCGGAAGAACATGTAGTAGACCCCGCCCAGCAGCGCCCCCACCGCCAAGGCGATCAGCACGGCCTTGACGATGCGCTCGAACAGAACACGCTGGCTGCCGTAGGCACCTAGGTAGTCCATGCGAGCGGAGCGGGCAATCAGTTGGCCGGGTGTTTGGCGTCGTAGGCCTGCGTGGCTTCGGCGGTCAGGTCGATCAAGGGATCAGCGGCCAACACGCCCGAGCTGTCGACGATCAGGTCGAAGCCCTTCTCCGCGCGCAAGCCCTGGACGATTTCCCGCATGCGGCCGCTCGCGGCGGTGAGGATGTTCTGACGGTCGAACTCGACATCAGACTGGAGGTCCTCCGACAGACGCTGGGCCGTGACCTGCTTGCGCTGGCCCTCGGCCTGCAGCTGGGCCAGCTCGGATCCGGCGGCGCCTTGGATCTTCGCCTGAAGCTCTTGCAGCTCCGCCGAGAGCGTATTGAGCTCCTCCTGGCGGTCTTGGTACTTGGCTTCGAGCGCCGCCGATTCCTTCTGCATGTCGGCGGTCGAGAGCAATGCCTCCTGGAAGTTGATGACGGCCACCTTCGCCTGGGCTGCCAGCTGGCTGGGCCAGGCGCAAAGCAACGCAGCCGGCACCAGCACGAAGGCTCGCATTCGCATGGGGTTCCATCGTTGCAACATGGTCAGTGTTCCTCGAATCCCTATTTTGGCATGCCGCGCGCGCTCGATTCCACAGGGCGGCCCCGTCTCGGTGCCCGCAGTCCCTGCGGCCGGGCCAGGCAGGACGGCGGCGCCGATCAAGGCGAGAAGAACTGGCGCGCCAAGTCGTTGTACATCACGACCCCGAACAGGAGGATGATGAAGACCAACCCGGCCTGCGTGATGCGCTGCCTGACCTTCATGCTCACGTCGCGGCGCAGCATCGACTCGACGAACAGCAGCAAGATCTGACCGCCGTCGAGCACCGGCACTGGCGCGAGATTGATAACCCCGAGGTTGACGCTGATCAGCGCCATGAACTGGACCAGGGCGGCGAGTCCGAAGGAGGCCGCGGCCTGGGTGTGCTCGTAGATACCGACCGGGCCTTCCAGGTTCGTGACGGCCATCTCGCCCGTGACCAGCTTTCCGAGAGATCGGAAGATGATGCTCGCGAACCCGAGATTCTCCTCGACCGACACGCCGACCGCGGCGCCGAAGGACAGCTGCTCTTCGATCCGCTCGCGGATGGGCCGCATGACGATCCCGAGCCGCCATCCTTCCTCGTGCTTTGCGGGCTGAAGTTCCAGAGACCGCCGCGCGCCCTGCCGCTCGATCTCGAGCAGCAACGGTCTCCCATCCGAACCGCCAACGATCTCGGCGACCTGCTCCACGGCGATGATCTCGGAGCCGTCGATGCTCGCCAGCACGTCGCCGACCTCGATCCCGGAGCTGGCTGCCGGCGACCCCGGGACTAGCTCGACCAGTTCCACCCGATGGGCCGCGCTCCACCCGGGGTCGGGCACGCCGCGCTCCCCCTGCATCTCGGGAATCGTGATGCGGGTGTTCAGCTCGGCGCCGCCTCGCTCCAGCGTCAAGGCTGCCTCGTTCTCCTGAACGAGCGTCGAGGCGACGATCAAATCCTTCCAAGTCGGCGTCTCCACGCCGTCGATGGAGCGAACCACGTCATTCGTCCGAATCGCAGCGCGGTCCGCCGCCGAGCCCGGCCTGACGTAGCCGATCCGGGCGGCTTCCTCCAAGTAGGCGGCCCGCGAGTACTGGTGCATGTAGACGCCGGCCAGCAGGCCGATCGCGAGGATGAAGTTGAAGGCAGGGCCGGCAGCGAGGATGATCAGGCGCTGCCAGCGCGGCTTCGCCGAGAACCCGTCTGGTTCATAGACCGCTTCGTCGGCCAATGCATGGCCGGCCATCTTCACATAGCCGCCGATCGGCAGCAGGCAAACCTTGAAGTCCGTGCCGTTGTGGTCGAATCCCAGCAGCTTGGGGCCGAAACCGATCGAGAAGCTCTCGACCTTGACTCCGAAGTATCGAGCTGCCAAGTAGTGCCCCAGCTCGTGAAACACCACCAAGACGCTCAGGACGAGGATGAAATTGACCATAGGGCGACTCCCAGCCTCAGGCCGGCACCTGGCCTACGTGAGCCGGGGGTGCGCACTTCGCGACCAAGGCAGACGCGTAGGCGCGGGCATCGCGGTCGCAAGCCATGACGTCCTCGATTCCGGAAACCGGGCGCGCCGCGCCCCACTCCAAGGTCCGCTCGACCACGCCATGAATGTCCAAGTAGGCAATCCGGCCTGCCAAGAAAGCCCCTACGGCAACCTCGTCGGCGGCGTTGAGCAGGCAGCCGGACGGGCCACCCGCGCGCAACGCTTCGTACGCTAGCGCCAGCAGCGGGAACTTCGAAAGGTCAGGCGCCTCGAAGTCCAATTGTGGCACGCTGCCCCAGTCCATGCGCTCGCGCGGACTGGGTTCCCGCGCCGGGAATGTCAAGGCGTAGCGGATTGGCAGCTTCATGTCAGGCGGGCTGAGCTGCGCAATCATCGAGCCGTCCACGAATTCGACCATGGCATGAACGATCGACTGCGGATGCACGACCACCTCCACCCGCTCCGGCGGCAGGGCGAACAGGTGACAGGCTTCGATAACCTCAAAGCCCTTGTTCATCATCGTGGCCGAGTCAACGGTGATCCGGCTGCCCATGTTCCAGGTCGGGTGGCGCAGGGCGCTGGCTGGCGTGACATGCGCCAGCTGCTCCGCGGGCGTGCTGCGGAAGGGCCCTCCGGAAGCCGTCAGGATGATCCGCTCCACTTCGTCGGGCCGCCCGGCTCGCAGGCACTGCTGGATCGCGTTGTGCTCGCTATCGACTGGCAACAGATCCGCGCCGGACTCCCGGGCGGCCCGCATCACGGCCTCCCCGGCGGCCACGAGCACCTCCTTGTTGGCCAGGGCGACGCGCCGACCGTCTCGCACCGCCGCGTACGTCGCCGCCAGGCCGGCGACCCCGACCGCGGCCGAGACCAGCACGTCGGAGTCGATCCCGACCGCGGCCTCGTGGTTCCCGTCGGGCCCGCACACGCAGCGCGGGGAATAGCCCGGAATGCCGGCGATGCTGTCGCGCAACCCTGCGAGAGACTCCTCGTCGGCCACCGAGAGCAGGCGCGGCCGAAATTCGGCAGCCTGGCGCGCAAGTTCGGCGACGTTGCGCCCCGCGGCAAGCGCGACCACCTCGACCTCGCTGTCGATCTCGCGCACCACCTGCAGGGTGTTGCGCCCGATCGAGCCAGTGGACCCGAGCAACGCGAGCCGCATCAGGGCTGCCCCCCAGGCGCCGCATCCCGCCGCCTTGGCATGCCGAGGCTAGCCGGGGTCATGGCACAGATCGCAGTCGTTCGGCGCATTGTTGCGAGCGTGGCATTCCATGCAGGCTGCCATCGTAGTGGGCTTCTCTTGGAACAGGACCTCGCGCTGCGCCACCGGACCGTGGCACGTCTCGCACTCGACGCCGGCGTCTTCCACGTGCGAGGCGTGCGAGAACCAGACGAAGTCCGGCACTCGGTAGATCCGGTTCCAGGGCACGGCCGTGCCCTCGGAGCTGAGTTTGGCCAGCAGTTGGATGTGCGGGCTCTCGGTCTTGATCGACGCATGACAGGCCATGCAGGTCGCCTCCGCGGGATAGCCGGCGGTAAAGCCGGGATCCGCGATGGCATGACAGTCGCGGCACTGGATGCCCAGCGCGACATGCGTCTTGTGGCTGTACGGCAGGGGCTGCTCGACTGGCACGGGCGCGGGCTGCTCGTCGGCCGGAGCTTCGGGTTCCTGAGGATAGGCCGGCGGCACTGCCCCCAACGCCAAGCCCAGCGGCAGGGCGCAGATTCGCGCTAGGAGCTTAGCGGTACTCATTCGGCGCCTCTCGGTCAGGCATCGCTAGCGCAGCGGAAGCCCAAGTTGGCAGTGGCGCTGTCCGGCGTGTTGGACGTGCGCGCGGCCACGCGATAGCGGTTGCAATAAGAAGCGTGGCACAAGAAAGACCCGCCGCGCATGACCCTGGCCGTCCCGTTGGACGGACCGACCGGATTGGAGCGCGTCGCGGTGACATGGTAGATCGGATCGAACCAGTCTGCGCACCACTCCCAGACATTCCCGGTGATGGAATAGATGCCGAAACCGTTCGGCGGAAACGCGTCGACGGGGCACGGACCACGATAGCCATCCTCGCCCGTGTCGTGGTCTGGAAAGCGACCTTGCCAGACGTTGCACAGGTGCTTCCCGCCCGGCTCGAGCTCGTCACCCCATGGATAGAGCTGCTGTTCCGAGCCGCCGCGCGCGGCGAACTCCCACTCCGCTTCTGTGGGCAATCGCTTGCCGGCCCAGCGGCAATAGGCCAGCGCGTCCGCGTGGGAGATATGGGTGACGGGATGGTCGGGGCGCTGCTCAATGCCGGAATCGGGACCCTCGGGATGTCGCCAGTCAGCGCCCTTGACCTTGCACCACCACTCGTGGCCGGCCACCGTGTCCTCGGCCAGATCCCGGTACTGCTCGGCAGGCAGTTGCTTGTGGAACACGAACGACCAGCCGAAGCGCTCGGCCTCGCTAACGTAGTCCGTGGCGCGCACGAAGTCCCGAAACGACTCCACCGTGACCGGGTACCGGTCGATATAGAACGGATCCAGCAGCACCTCCCTGACCGGGCCTTCCCCGTCGGCGGGGAAGCCTACCTCGGTCTCAGTGCCCATCAGGAAGCGCCCGCCGGCCATGCGACACATCTCGGCGGTCGAGGCTGCGCGCGCTACCGGCCGCGACTCCGACATCCTCTTCGACTCCGCCAGCCGCTGCGCCCGCGACACGCTTGGAACGCAGCACGGGCTCGGCGCGAACGGGAGCACGGGCAAGCTGGATTCGGTTCCCGGACTATCCCGGGCTGGCGCTTGCGAGTGGTGGTGCTGCACCGGCACGGCCGTAGGCGATTTTAGCACGATGACCCCCCAAATGCTTGCCTGCGGCGGGGATACGCCAAGCCTGCGGAACGGCGAAGCGGCCGCGCAGCAATGACTTAGGCTTCGCTCGCTGGAGCGGGCGCCTCTTCCACGACCGCCCGCTCGCGGAGGCCGTCCAAGTACCTCTCGACCAGCTCCCTGCGCCGGTTCTCAAGGGCTTCTCGCGTCAGCTCGTCCTGGACTTCGGCGAACGGGCGCACCCCGGCGGCCTTGCGGTCGGTGAGCTTGACAATGTGGAACCCAAAAACCGTCTTGAAAACCCCGCTGACCTCGCCGACCTGCATGTCGAAGACGACGTCCTCGAACTCGCTCACCATCTTGCCCCGCGCGAAGTAGCCCAAGTCGCCGCCCCCCCCGGGGCAATCGGATTCCTCGTCGGCGAGCCGCTCGAAGGGCTCGCCGGACTGAAGGCGGCTGTAGATGCCATCCGCGGCGCGCTTGGCCTGCTCCTCAGTCACGCCCTTTTCGATGTGCTTGACGATGTGGGACGCTCGCACCGTCTCCTCGGCGGTGTAGCGCTGCTTGTTGCGCCGGTAGGCTTGCGCGAGTTCCTTGGGCCTTGGCGCCCTAGCCTTCGCCGTTACCGATTCGATCAGCCGCTCCACCTTGAGCTGGGCGCGGATATCGCCGCGGAGCGCGTCTTCGTCGACGCCCGCCTCGGCGAGCTTCTTCGCTCCGCCATAACGCTTGAGCGCGTCGGCGAATCGCCGCTCGGCGGCCTCTTCGTCGACAGGCCGGGAATCCGAGCAGGCCTGCTGCCGCAGCAGGATCTGTTCGATCAGGTTCTCGCGGCCCCACTCGATCGCGCGCTCCCGGATCCCAGCCTGGTCTAGGCCCATCTCCCCGCGCTGGTCCGGTGACAACGTCTCCAAGCGCTGGCGGACGGATTCGGCTTCGCGCGCCAGCGATTCGTCGGAGACTAGTTCACCGTTGACGCGGATCGCCATCGCGGCCATTCTAGCGTGTGCTGCGCGCGGACCGCAGAGGAGCCAGCTGGCCGGTGCCGGCGTTTGGCGGTGGTGCCAGGGACGCGGCGAAGCTCAAATGCCCAGCTCTTCAATGAAGCGCGTGTCGTAGCGGCCCTCTGCGAACGCGGCGGTCTCTAGAATCCTGCGGTGCAAAGAGATCGAGGTCTTGATCCCATCCAGCCTGCACATCGACAGCGCGCGCTTCATGCGCTGGATCGCCTCGGGCCGGCTCGCGCCGTGCGCGGTGATCTTGGCAACAAGGGAGTCGTAGTAGGGCTGAACGGTCGAACCTGAGTACGCCGCCGTGTCGACCCTGACTCCAATCCCTCCCGGCGCGGAAAAGTCATTGATCTTCCCCGCCGACGGCATGAACGTCTCGGGATCCTCGGCGTTGACGCGGCATTCGATCGCGTGGCCGCGCACCTCCACAGGCTGGGGCACGACCGAGTCAAGGGGCTCGCCCGCCGCCAGCAAGAGTTGGCTCTTCACCAAGTCGACGCCAGTGACGGCTTCCGTGACAGGGTGCTCGACCTGGATGCGAGCGTTCAGCTCGATAAAGTAGAGCTCCCCGTCCTCGTCCATCAGGAACTCGACCGTGCCGGCGTTGGAATAGCCGATCGCGGATAGCGCCTTGGAGAGGATCGCGGCCATCTCTGCCCGGCGGTCGGCGCCGAAGCCATTGGCCGGGGCCTCCTCCAGTAGCTTCTGATGTCGCCGCTGGATGGAGCATTCCCTCTCCCCCAGCGAGACCGCCTTGCCGTAGCTGTCGCCCAAGACCTGGAACTCGATGTGCCGGGGCCGCTCGACAAACTTCTCGAGGTAGACCTCGCCAGCCCCGAACGCCGCCTCGGCCTCGGCTCGCGCCTGCTGGAACGCTCCTTCGAGATCCTCGGCGCTGCGCACGATGCGCATGCCCCTGCCGCCGCCACCCATCGACGCCTTGAGAATCACGGGAAGTCCGATCTCCTCCGCGTAGCCGCGCGCCTCCGAGGGCGACTGCAACGGCTCCTGGGAGCCGGGCAGAACGGGGATTCCCGCGTCCTGCGCCGCCCTGCGCGCCTGCGCCTTGTCGCCCATCAGGCGAATCGCCTCGGGGCTGGGGCCGATGAACTGGATTCCGCAGTCGCCGCAGATTTCGGCAAAATGCGCATCCTCGGCCAGAAAACCGTAGCCGGGATGGATCGCGTCCACGTTGGCGATTTCCGAGGCGCTGATGATGGCGGGCACGCTGAGGTAGCTCTGGGAGCTCGGCGCCGCTCCGATGCACACCGCCTCGTCGGCATAGCTGACATGCAGCGAGTCGCGATCTGCCGTGGAGTAGACCGCGACCGTCTTCACGCCAAGATCGCGGCAGGCTGCGACGACTCGCAGGGCGATCTCGCCGCGATTGGCAATGAGGACCTTTTCGAACATCTCGGCGCGGCCCTAGCCGGCAGTAATGCGGAACAAAGGCTGGCCGAATTCCACGCCCTCGGCATTCTCGACGAAGCGCTCGGCGACCACGCCCTCGTACTCGCACTCGATCTCGTTCATGAGCTTCATGGCCTCGATAATGCAGACCACCTGGCCCTTCTTCACGCGATCCCCGACCTCGACAAACGGCGGCGCTTCGGGAGAAGACGCCGCATAGAACGTGCCGACCATGGGGGACTCGATGAGTTGCCCGCCGGCGCCGGCGGCCGCCCGCGCCTCGCTCTCGGCCTTCGGTGCCGCTGCGGCAGCGGCCTGGGGAGGCGGCGCTGCTGCCAGCGGCTGTCCGGTGCGGGCCACCCGGACGCGAACGCCGTCGGCCTCGTACTCGACCTCTGTCAGCCCGTTATCGTCGAGGATCCCAACGAGCGCTTCGATCGCTGCTCGGTCCAGCTTGGTTCTCGCCATGTCGCTCCGATCTCAACCCTTACAGCACGCGCAGATCCCGCGGCGTGCCGGTCAACACTTCGCATCCCCTTGCGGTGACGGCCACCACGTCTTCGATCCGCACACCGGCCACCCCGTCCAGGTAGACACCCGGCTCGATAGTGACCACCATGCCCTGCCGCAAGCGCTGCCGCTGGCCGGGCGCAATGCGCGGACCCTCGTGGATCTCCAGGCCCAGGCCATGACCCGTGGAATGCACGAACAGCTCATCAAGCCGGACGCCCGCCACGTGGGTCTTTTTCAGAACATCGCGCGCCCGCCCGTCCACTGTCCTGCACTCTACGCCGGGACGGATTGCGTCAATCGCAGCCGCTTGGGCCTCTAGAACGGCTCGGATCAATGCTTTCTGTGCCGTGCCCGGATCGCCCAAGGCAATCATCCGGGTCATGTCGCTGCAATAGCCCCCGAGTATAGCACCCTGGTCCACCACCACGAGCTCCCGCGGCTCGATCCGCTGGTCGCGGGGCTCGGCATGGGGACGAGCGCCATGCTCCCCGCTCGCCACGATGGTCGGGAACGCGGCGCCCGCCGCCCCGCGCTTGCGCATGGCGAATTCCAGTTCGGCAGCCATCTCTGCTTCGCTCCAACGGTCGTCCAGCCTGTTGATGACGTCTTCGTAGGCAGCGGAATTCAGAGCTAGCGAATCTCGGATGGCGGCGATCTCGGGCTCGCTCTTGATCTGGCGCAGTTTCTCCACGATCGAATCAACGGGCACAAGCCGGCAGCCGGGCAGTTCGGAATCCAAGTAGGAGTAGGTCCCGTAGTCGATGCGGTTGGCTTCGAAGCGCAGGCGCTTCAAGCCCAGCATCTTCGCTTCCGCGACCAGTTCCGGACGCGCATCTCCGCGGGAGATGCGGACTGCGGCAGCACTGACCTGTTCCCGCGCCTGGGTTGCGTAGCGGCCATCGGTGAACAGCGTGGCCTCGTCCCTTGTGACGAGGAGGTGGCCGGCGGATCCGGTGAAGCCTGTCAGGTAACGGATATTCGGCAGGGCGGAAACGTAAAAGGGCTGGCCACGCACGCGACTCCGCAGCGCTGCCAGCCGATTCGAGTGGTCTTGCATCAGGCGTCAGCCGCGCGTTGCCGCGTTCCCTGCCAGCCCATCATACGGGCAATCGCGGCATCACCAAAACAGGCGCAGCCGCACGCTGGCCGTGAAGGGTTGCAGCACGCGGGTGCCGACGAACACGGACTGGAAGCTGTACAGGGCCTCTCGATTTGTCAGGTTCGACGCGTGGAACGCAACTTCCCACACCCGCCGGTCAGCGCGATAGTGCTCGTAGCCGAGAGAAGCGTCGATGATCGTACGCGGCCGAATCCGCGGTGGGTCGCCCGCCAAGTCGACATACGGCAGCAGATCGAAATAGTCGGGATCGGCCGCGACCTGGCGGGGATCGGAAGGATTGGACACCAAGCCGCTGTCATAGCGCAACTGCCAACTCGTCCACCAGTGCTTCGCGGGGCGATAGATCACATTTCCACTCATTCCCAGGGCTTGGTCATGGTCGATCACGAAGGGGCCCTCAGACAGTGCGTCCAGGCTCGATCTGGCCAGGAACAGCCCTCCGGTGAACGGCGGAGTCACGATCGCTCGGAAGTGAGTCAGGCCCACAGATCCCGAAACGCCGCGCCGCTCTGGCAAGACGATGCGCGCATCGACGCCATTCACCCGCGAGAATGCCAGCGAGGTGGGGAATACGATGCCCGTGTCGAGGAAGTTATCGTTGTCCTGGGGATTCGTCGAATGCTTGTGGTAGTAGGCGGCGTCGACCGACACGACACCCCCGATGCTCTGCTGCAGCCCGGCCTCGTACACGTTCTGGTACTGCGGCTGGATCGGAATCGATCCGCCGTTCAGGGACCTGCGCACGGCCGGGGGCGCGAGCAGGGCTGCCTGCTGCGAGTTCGCCAAGAGCAGGTTCTCATTGGGCGGCGTCTGGAAGTTGCGGTTGTAGGAGGCCCGCAGCACCGTGCCCGTGGACTCGATGTGGTAGGCCAGGCCAACCCGCGGCTGTAGCTCGCTGTCTACCACGAGCATGGAATAGCGATCCAGCCTTAAGCCAAGGTCGAGCACAACGTTGCGCCAGCGCACTCGGTCGCGCACGAACGCGGTCAGCAGCTGGCCCGAAGCGCTTTGCTGGAAGCGGAAGCGCGCCCCACTGCGGGTCAGGTCGAATGGCAGCAAGTTCGGGTTGAAGTCATCAGACCGCGGAACGTTCGCGAGCGGGTCAGTCAGCCCGAAGACGAAATTCTCAGACACGGGAAAATACTGACCGTCAAGCCCCAGCGTGAACTGGTGCGAGCCACGCTGCCAGCTGAAGCGATTAAAGCTCGCCAGAGTCGAGAGCGACCGGGCCAGTTCCGCCGTGACTGGAGTGTCGCCTGGACTCGGCGTTAGGCGGCCGGCTGTTGTGCGAAACGACGTGGTGGAATCGAACGTGGCCATCGGCGCCAGGATCCGCACGTAGCCGAGCGAGACCGCCTGATCATCCAGCAGCCGCCTCTGCTGCTGGCCATTGGCGTGCTGGCTGCGCAGGTTGGCCAGTTGGAACGAAGACCGCCCGCCCATGGCCATGATGCGGAACAGATCCCCTCTCGGGCGGTGCCAGTCCAGCCGTAGCGATCCGCGCTGGGCGTTGCCGCCGTTGTGGAGGTTATCAAGCGACGGCGAGTCGAGAAAGCGATTGGTCTTGACGCTGGAAATCGAGCCAAACCAGCCCAGCGTTCCGATTGTCCCGCCGACCTGTGCCGCCTGCGACAACGTGTCGAATCCCCCGCCCCCTAGGTCGAGCTGTCCGAAAGTGCGGCCGCCGCCGTCAAAACCGGATCGCGTCGTCACCCGCGCAACGCCGGAAACCTTCGCGCCATACTCGGGAGGAATGTTGCCGGTAAACAGTTCCAGTGTCTCGACCAAGTTGGGATCGATCGAGGTCGCGAACTGCCCGGAGAACTGGTCGCTGATGGGCATTCCGTCGATGACGTAGGTCATCTGGTTGTGGGCACCGCGCGGATGGATCGAGCCGTTGGCGTTGGCGGCGAAGCCCGGGAACCCGAGCAGCACCGACTCCAAGCCCCTGGTAGCACTGCCGATCGGCAGCTTCTCGATGATCAGCCGGCTGAGTTGGGCCTGCGTCCCGCTGGCCTCCGGGTCTAGCAGTGTGATGTTCGCGTTGGCGCCAACGGACACCGATTCCAATCGGGTCAACAACTCCAGCTGGAGATCAACGCTCACCGGGAGGTTCGAGCGGAGTTCCACTCGGTGGCTTGCCGCTCCGAAGCCGGGCTGGGTCGCCCGCAGCTCGTAAGCTTGGAACGGGACGTTGGTGAAGCGAAACTCGCCCTGGTCGTCGGCTGTGACTTCGCGCTCAAAACCGGACACAGGGTGGCTCAGCAACACGGCGGCTCCAGCCACTGCGCCACCGGAGGGATCGACCACCGTTCCGTTCAGCGTCGCGGCGGCCTGACTGGCGCTTGCCGGGGATGCTGAATACAGAATTAGCATCAACAAGATTTGAATCACTGCCATGCTGAAGTTATTTTTTAGGTTAACCTAAATTTGATACCGCAGTCAATCGGGTTTTGTTCTTCCTGAGGGCGAACTGCCGCGGCTTACCATTCAGGTATCGGTATTTGTGCCGGACACGGCAAACATCGGCACTCGCCCTATCGGACCAAGTCGAACTCGCGGCGCCGCGCGTTCGCCGAACCGCGGCGAGGACATCTGCCGGTCGATCGCCGTTTCGCGGTCTCGAGGAGAATCGTCCCCGAGGAATGCGCGGTTCTAGTCCGGGGTCGGGGCGGTCGATCCGGTACGATCCAAGGCAACCGTGCGGAGAGTTTCGTACGCTACTCCGACCCCGTCGGCTCCATGCCACCTCGCCTAGCTGGGACAGGATGGAAAGGTTGATCGGGTCGCGAGTCCAGCTGTCCGGCCTAGCAGGCCGCAGCCCTGGGTTGCGCCTCACGCGACCGCTGGACCGTGGGGACCAGCCTCCCACGGCATCAGTGCCTAGTAGTCTTGGTCGCCGGCAACGACCTAACTCCAAGTGGCGCCGTCTATGCGCAAGTCTCGACCTGACCGCGCAACTTAAGTCGACAATTACATTGATAATTGCGCATACATGGCGTATAGTACGCTGTAAGCGCAACTAAAGGAGGTCCCGTCATGAAGCGCATTTCCGAGGCGAATCTACGTGCAATCGAAGAGGTTGTACGAGGCCAGTCGGACGGCACGACTGCTAAGCAGATCGCGGAAGGGCTCGATCCGGCACCGCCGCGCCGGACGCTGCAGTATCGTCTCAAGGCCCTAGTCGACAGCCAGCGGTTGACTGTCGAGGGTTCGGGGCGCTGGACGCGATATCGAATGCCGGCGACTGTCCAGTTGTCGGGCGAAGTGCGTAGCGGGAGAGCCACAGCGAGCGGCCGCCTCTCCGCAATGAACCCTCTTTCCGAGGAAGGTGCTGCAGTTCTAGTACAGGTCCAGCTGCCTCTCAATGAGCGCAAGCCCGTTGGCTATGATCGGGATTTTCTCGACTCATATCGACCAAACCAGACCTTCTATCTCTCGGAGGTGGAACGAACTGAGCTTCGGAGAATTGGCTCGGCCACGCCCGCTGAACAGCCGGCGGGCACTTTCGCCAAGCAGATCTTAAGCCGACTGCTGATCGACCTCTCGTGGAACTCCAGCCGTCTGGAGGGCAACACCTATTCTCTGCTCGATACGCAGCGCCTTATCGAAGCCGGGGAGGAAGCGGAGGGGAAGGGTGCACTCGAAACCCAGATGATTCTGAACCACAAGGATGCCATCGCCTTTCTCGTTGACGGGGCGGCGGAGATCGGGTTCAATCGCCACACCATCCTCAGCCTTCACGCCTTGCTGGCGGATAACTTACTGCCGGACCCGGCAGCGCCAGGCCGGCTCCGCTACCGAAGCGTTGGTATCGCGGGATCGGTCTTCCACCCGCTCGAGGTACCGCAATTGATCGAGGAGTGCTTCGACCTGGCTCTCGCGAAGATCTCGGCGATAGAAGACCCGTTCGAGCAGGCGTTCTTCACGATGGTGCAATTCCCCTATCTACAACCTTTCGACGATGTCAACAAGCGGGTTTCGCGACTTGCCGCCAATATCCCGTTCATTAGAGCGAACCTGTCGCCCCTATCGTTCGAAGAGGTGCTGCGCGACCTATATTCCAAAGCTCTACTGGGAGTGTACGAACTCCGGCGCACCGAACTGCTGCGCGATCTGTTCGTCCGGGCTTACAGGCAGTCTGCCGCCCGCTATGCGGCTGTGCGCCAGTCAATCGGCGAGCCCGACGCGCTCCGGATGCGATACCGCAATGCGTTGCGGGAGGTTGTAGCCACTGTTGTGCGCACAACCATGGACAAGCAGCAGGCTGCCGCCCATGTCGCGTCATGGGCGGGCGAGCACATCGAGAAATCTGACTGCGAACGCTTTCGGTCCATCGTCGAGCGCGAATTGCTTACCCTGCACCAAGGCAACTTCGCACGCTATCGTGTCACGCCCTCGGAATTCGCCACTTGGCAGGGGGTTTGGAGCCGGTGAATGGCCGCGGGCGCGGCGAATCACAGCACATTAGGCATAGCAGTTCCCATTCGGCGCGCAGACGGTGGTAGAGTACGGGCACGCAGCTTGGGTCTGCTGCGCAGTGTTGTGCGCGTGGTCATCCACGCAGGTAAAGAGTCGAGGGGACGTCACATGCATCGAAACATCTGGCTTGTGGGCGCGCTGCTGTTGATGGGCGCTGCCGTCGGGCTAGCACAAACCAACGCCACGCTGACCGGAACCGTCAGCGACGGTACCGGCGCGGTCATTCCCGCCGCCGAGATCGTGATCATGAACATGGAAACCGGCGAGTCGTATACGACAACGACGAACGAGACGGGCAGCTACACGATACCGTTCATCAAACCCGGCACGTTTGAGCTAATCGTCACCACGGCCGGCTTCAAGCAGTACACGCGAGAGGGCATCCGCCTCGACACGGCTTCGGCGGTCAGGGCTGACGCCGTGATGGAACTCGGCGAAGTCACCGAATCGGTCACCGTGGAGGCTGACGTGCCGTTGCTCAAGACCGAGAACTCCTCGGTTGGCGGCGTGATCCAGAACCGGTCCATCGCGAACATGCCGTTGCTCGGGCGGCGAGCGGCCCAGCTAGTGCGCCTCAGCGGCTTCGTCGTCCAACGCGGCAACGGCTCGCAGTTCCAGATCGCCGGCGGCCGCAGCAACAACGCCATGTGGACCTTGGACGGCGGCTCGACGCAGAACATCCTCTTGGGCGTGGCCTCGCTGAACTATGACCCGCCGATCGAGGCGCTGGAAGAGATGAATGTCGAGGTCTCGAACTACAAGGCCGAGATGGGCCGCTCCGGAGGCGGCTTCATCCAGATGACGACCAAGTCCGGGACCAACAGCCTTCACGGAGCGCTCTACGAGTTCATTCGCAACGACGCGATGGACTCGCGACACTTCTTCTCGGGCTCGAACAAGCAACTCCTCCGCCGAAACCAGTACGGCTGGGCCCTCGGCGGGCCGATCGCCAAGGACCGGAGCTTCTTCTTCGCCAGCCAGGAATACACGAACATACGGACGGCGGCTCCCCGGATCGAGAACATCCCCAACCCGGCCGAGACGCTAGGCGACTTCTCCGGGTTGGGCAGGGAGATCCGCAATCCGGTGACCATGGAACCCGTTCCGAACAATATGATCCCCGCAGCCGACTTGGACCCGGTCGGGGCTGCCGTCGCGAAGTTCTGGCCGACGCCGAACGTGGCGGGAAGGCCTTCGCGCAGCCGGAACTTTCAGAACAACGCCCGCAACGTGAACGACAACAACACGCTGTCGCTCCGCGTCGACCACACCGTGAATGAGCGCCACCGGTTGTACGGTCGATACGTTCACACCATCGGCAACAGAGAGGACTTCAAGGAATTTTGGCCGCAACCGGTGCACAACAACCAGCGAATCATCCAGTACCACTACTTCAACTGGTCGGTGACGACAATCTCGAATCTCACGAACAAGCTTGTCACCGAGAACCGCTTCACGTGGAACAAGCGGAAATGGCACCCCACCATCGCCGCCAAGGGCCTGGGCCTGTCCCAACAGATCGGCTTCACCGGCAACAACCCGGAGTTCTTCCCCGGATTCGGCCTGGCCGGGGGGATCCAGCGCATCGGGCGCGGCGGCGGCCAGGAGCGGCGGCAGTTCCCGATCCGCGACAACCACATCGTTTCCAACTGGACCTACGTGAGCGGCAAGCACACCCTGAAGTGGGGAGGCGAGTTCCGCTGGTCCATCAATGATGACGTCTTCCTGTCCTCGGCAGGCGGCTCGATGAACTTCAACCAGAACGCGACCGGCGACTCCGTCGCCGCGCTGCTCTACGGATGGGTCGCCGGCGGGAGCCGCACGGAGACGTTCCTGATTCGCAGCAGGGCGAACGCCATGGGGATGTACCTGCAAGACGACTGGAAGATAACCCCCAAGCTGTCAATGAACCTGGGCCTGCGCTGGGACTTCGACACGCCGCGCTTCGAGTCTATCGACAACCGCCAGAATTCGTTCGACGCGACGGGCAACAACCCCGCCTGCGACTGCCCTGGCGTGATCACGTGGTCGGGGCGCGACGCGCGCGGCGGCAGCAAGTACGCGCACAATTTCGTGTACGGCAACATCGGACCGCGGGTTGGGCTTTCCTACCGCGCAACGGACGACTGGGTCATTCGAGCCGGAGCGTCGGTCGTTTACACGGGCCAGTACGACCAGGCCACTCCGGTCGTGACGAACGCCGGGTTCTCGATTCAAGGCTCGTTCGGCACGCTGCGGCCGACGGACGCCGCCTTTCTGCTCCGCGACGGGCTCCCTGGGATCGTCGAGCCGACAGAGTCGGACCTCGTGCCGGGCTTCGGCGCAGTCGCGATCGGAGACACCCCGAGGTTCTCGCCGCAGTTCTTCCAGCCTGAGAACCGGCCAAATCCGTATCTGATCACCTACAACTTCAACCTCCAGCGCCTGCTGCCCGGGGACATGCTGTTCGAAGTCGGCTATCTCTCGACGATTGGCCACAAGCTGACCATTCCCGGCTCGGCCACACAGAACCAAGTCCACCCCTCGCAGATCGGCCTCGTAGACAGCCAAGGCATCGCACCGCAAGTGCTGCGCCCGTTTCCACAGTTCTCGAACGTTGTGATGATCTCGCCAACGTTCGGGGATTCGGAGTACCATGGCGTGAACTTCAAGCTCGAGAAGCGCTACTCGAACGGGCTTCAGTTCCAGACCAACTACACCTGGGCCAAGGCGATGGACAGTGTCGAGGGACGCAACGAACTGGGCGGCGAGGCGGGCAACGTCCCGTTCGCAAACCAGTACGACCGCCGTGAGGCCTGGTCGCTGGGCGGCAGCCATATCGCGCATCGCGCGATCTTCAGCCTGGTCTACGAACTCCCGGTGGGCCAAGGGCGCGCGGTGGCACTCAGCAACTCGGTGCTGAACCAGATCGTGGGCGGCTGGTCGGTCGGCACCATCATAGAGGCGCGCACCGGCCCCCCCTTCTCGGCGTATTGGGGCAATGCCAGCCAAGTTTATCCGACAGCGGCGCGCGTCCGCGCCGATGTCAACGGGGATTACCAGCGAAACGGCTCCTGGCGCGACAACGTGCGCGGGGAGAAGTTCTTCAACGCGTCGATATTCCAGCGTCCCGCGCGCTTGACCTTCGGCGAGGTCGGCCGGAACGCGTTCATCGCTCCCGGAGCGCTGCGCGCGGACCTGTCATTGATCAAGACCTTCAACATGCCTTGGGAGGGGCACACCCTCCAGTTCCGCGGGGAGGTCATCAACCTGCCGAACCGCGCGAATTTCGGACTCCCGCAAGGCAACGTCCAGAACCGGGCGTTCGGCAACATCACGGGCCTGACGGTCGGAGCCTCGGGCCGCATCCTCCAGCTCGGCCTGCGCTACGGCTTCTAGCCCGGCGGCTCAGACGGCTCGGCGGGGCAGACGCAGAGACTGCCCCGCCCTTCTTCCAGACGGATACTAACACCGGCCACGAGCCGGCTGCCTGAGCCTTCGCAGCTCGGCCAAGCGGCGGGGCATGGCCTCGAAAGTCGAGAGTGTCCTACCGCACCGGCGCACGCCCCGGCAGCAGCAGAAACCGATTATTCGACACGACTCCCCGAATCCGCGCCCCGCACGTGCGGGCGTCCCAGCCCAGCTGCTGGTCGCGCGGCCCGCAGCTTACTGAAGACACTCCACCTTTGGGCGATCGCCACTGTGAGCACTTCAATGCGCTTTTCGACTGCGCGATAGACGATTCGATAGTCTCCTGATCGCCAGCACTGGAGACCTCGGAGGGGGAATTGCAGCGGCTTGCCGCAGTCAGGCTCTTCGCGAAGCGTCTCAATAGCGCCATTGAGACGCCGCCGAATAGCCGGATCGATCTTGCTGATCGCTTGGGCGGCACTAGCGGTGTATGCAAGGGTCCAAGCCATCCCACACCTCCTCGTGGCTCAGCAACTCTCCCAAAGCCACCTCCTTCAAGCCGAGTTCGATCTGCCTAGAGAATTCGCGGTCGCCTAGAACCTCCAAGGTCTCGAGCAGCCCTTCGTATTCCGGAAACGAAAGTAGCACTGCTACTGGACGTCCGGATCGGGTAATGACCACCTCTTCGCCGAGTTTCTCCAACCCGGCTACCAACTTGGCAAGGCGAGTCTTGGCTTGCGTCAGCGGCACCGCGGGCATGAGAACGGGCCTTAGACGATAGCATGGGCCTTCCCATCGGTCGATATTGATCGCCCGGAAGTCACGTGCGTCACGTTGAGGGGCACGACCACGACTGAAATCCGATACAGAGTTGGCACAAGCAGAGTCACCTCCACTCCGACAGTGGGCGCGACCTCCGTCCAGACCCCGTCCTTTATCACGACAGCATACCTGCTTGTCAGAGCTAGCGAGCGAATCCCTCCGGAGTCAGTGAACAACCGCCCATGCTTTCTTGAATTGGGCCTGTCGCAAGGTACAGAGGCCAGGTTCGACGTCGATAGCCGAGTTGCAGGTTGGCTGATCGATCGTCCGTGGCCGACGAGCTTGGCGGCGACCAGGAATCGGTTCAGCCCCGCGATGATCGTGCGAACGAGATGGCCCTGCACGCGCTCGGAACCCGGATCTTGGAGCATTGTGGCGAGGACTGCCGATACATCCAGCCCCGCCCGGCTAATTCCGTGCTCCAACACGGCGTTTCCCGATCTACTCTTCGGAAACCAACGCCTTTCGTGCAGGAGCGATTCGAGCCAGCTGCTCTTGTACTTGTCGCAGTCCCCGACGACGAGTCGTGAGTGTGACTTGGGTGTCGACGACCTTGACCGACTGGGCAGCCCGACCTCCAGCCACGTCGAGCAACCTGCTCAGTTGCGCCGGGACCACCATCCGGCCGTTCTCCGAGATTGTTGCACCGCACTGGACACTGCGGGAGCCCAGCGTGGCTCAGATCCGAGTCTCACACGGATCCAGCACGATCTCCAGAGCCTCTTCACAGCGGGAAATGGCTGTCGTGCATGACCACTCGGTTGCGGACTTGAGCCGCTTCGCCACCGGCTGGAACGTAACTCTTCTCAAGGTGCGACACTACGCCGACAGCCCGCCGAGACCACGCCCTGTTGGTTGAGTAGCATGGGTGAACGGCGGCTCCTTGCATCAGGCGGACCGCGCCAAGAGGAGAAGAGTTGATTGACCCACGGCAGCACCAAGCACAGGATCTCTTGTGGGAGAAGTACAAATCACTCGACGGTGAGTCCAAGCGAGCGATGGAGTTGCTCTCGGTCGTTTACCGCCCGGTTCACAAGACGACGGCAATCAACTACCTGAAATCAGCCAAGATCGGAGGGGACCACAACTCCCCGACAGCAGAAGCGCGCGCAACTCGCTTGGTCGACGGCCTTCGGCGCCGAGGCTTGCTAGTGCGCCGCGATTACGAGATTGCTTGCGATGCGCGCATCGTTGACTGGGTGACGCGCGAGGCTGAGCGTTGCGGCCGCCTCCAAGAGGCTGCCGAGGCTGTGGCGCGCTTCGAACAGGGAGAATATGGCACCTATGCCACTCGGAAGCAATTTGGCTATTGGAATACTTTCGAGTTGATTGCGGACCTGCGGGCGACGGTCTTCTTGAATGAGCCAGAGGAGTTCATGCAGGTTCTCGATAGAGGCCGGACTTACGGGGACCACATGGAGACGGCGGTCGGCGCGCTGATCGAGATTTGCAACGACCCGCGGGACGCTGACTGGTTTGCTGCGAGGCATCCGACGATCTGCCGGACTGTCTTGGCCCCGATCATCGCCGGCGCGCACGGGCGGCTCGCTCCCGCTGAGACACACATGGAGATGCTGAGAGGGTTGGCCGGAGATGAAGGACACGATGACACCGAAACGGCCCTGCTCTACGTGCATGAGCTGCTGTGCGGTCGACTGGACCGCCTAGAGTCGCTGAGATTTCGCGAGCCCGACTTGGATGGCGGCATGTATCGGGGCTGGGAGCGCTGTGTGCGCGGCGACTACAGTGGCGCGGTCGAGGAATTTGAACGATCGCTCAAGGCGCTCAAGAAGGTTACCCGGCGGAGGCACGTCCACTTGCCGACGGATCTTGGCGTGTTCTACATACACGCCCTCCTAGCGGCGGGCGAGGGGAGCGGGGCCGGCCGCGCCCAGAAGTATCTCCAATCATCGAAGGTGCCTGAATGGGAATTCCCTCATCTGAACGACCTCCAACTCAGGGTGGTTGATTTCGTGAACGGCAAGCCCTGGCAGCCGTATGAATCGGCCGACATGCTCGACGAATTGCCGCTATTGCTGCCCGTGCAGCAGATTTACGCGTACGCCGCGCTGTGTTGGGGCGATATCCGGGCCGCTCGCCGGTATCGCCGCAATATCTCGGCCATGCGGGAGCGGGCCAGTGAGCATGGCTACGCTTGGGTCGCGGCCGAGGCCTCGTCGCTGCTGGCTCGATTGAGCGGCGAGGCGAGCCAGGTCGCAGCCGCCCGCGAGGCCCACCGGCGGATCGGCACCGTTTCCGTCTTGGATGGCGTTGTGGAGCAGGAGGCCTGGGAGCGGAGCTTGGTCGCCTTGGAGCGTATGACCGATCGGATCGCAATCGGTGGCAGGGCACCCGCGGGGGAGTCGCGCCTCACGTGGCGCGTCGATTTGTCGGCACCTCAGCATTCCCGCGTCCAGCCATTCGAGCAAAAGCTGGGCAAGACAGGACGCTGGTCGGCGGGGCGCTTAGTCGCGCTCAAGCGCCTGTTTGAGCGTAATGGAGTTGACTACCTCAGCAAGCAAGACAATCAGGTCTGCAAGGCGATCTCTTTGGACCAGTACGGCGTATTCGGCGGAAAAGGAGGTTACTACATCGACGACAAGACGGCGCTGGCAGCATTGGCTGGGCACCCCTTGGTGTTCCGTGCCGATGCCCCGAAGACAGCGTTGGAAATCGTGGGCCGTGAGCCGCAGCTGCGAGTCGCAAGCACGGGCGGCAAGGTCCGTGTCGAGATCGTGCCGGATCCGCCCGACTTCGGCAGCGTGCTGGTAACCGACGAGGGCGGCAATCGCCTGAGCGTCACGTCATTCGAAGACAGGCACCGGGAGATCCACGCCGTGCTGGGGGCCGGGGGATTGGTCGTTCCCGAGCGTTCCAAGGATCGGGTTGCCAAGGCAATTCTGTCAGTCAGCGATCTGGTAACGGTCCACTCCGATATCGAGGGCACAGCCGGCGATGCCGAAACAATCGCATCCGATCCCACGCCCGAATTCCACCTCACTCCGTTGGACAGCGGCCTGCGCGTGGAGGCGTACGTGCGCCCGTGCTCGGACGAGGGGCCAGCTTTCGCGCCCGGCAAGGGGGGCACCGTGGTGTATGCGACAGTCGCGGGCAAGCGCTCGCGGGCCAGTCGTGACCTAGCCGAGGAGACGAGCCGCTATGAAGCGGCTGTGGCGTCATGCCGGACGCTGCAAAATGCCACATGGGATCGCTCGGGGTGGACCCTGCCTGATCCGCTCGAGTGCTTGGAACTGGTGGACGAGTTGCAAGGGCTCGGCGATGCGGTCAAGGTGGCTTGGCCCAAGGGCGAGACGCTGCGGGTTCCGCATCGGGCCACTTCTGATCACTTCTCTCTCAAGATCCGTCAGAGGCACGATTGGTTCACCATAGACGGCAAGCTGGAACTCGAGTCCGGGCTGGTGCTGGGCCTGCGCGAGTTGCTCGATCACATGGAGAACGCCTCGGGCCGCTTCGTGCAGCTGGGGAAGAAGGACTTCATCGCTCTGAGCGACCGCTTTCGGCGCCATGTCGAGGAGCTGGCGGCTTACGTGGATCACCACGGAAAGGGCATGCGCTTTCATTCCAGCCGCGCCCACGCTCTGGAAGGGCTGGTGGGTGACGCCGGGGCCGTCGACGCCGACGCGGCCTGGTCCAACCGCCTGCGGCAATTTCAAGAGGCACTGGCGCTGGATCCGAAGCTTCCCTCGACAATCCAAGCCGACCTCCGCGAGTACCAAGCGGAGGGGTACCGCTGGGCGGCACGGCTGGCTGCTTGGGGCGCGGGCGCCTGTTTGGCTGATGACATGGGTCTTGGCAAGACGCTGCAGGCGCTGACTGTGGCGGTCGCCCGCGCTCCCCAGGGCCCGACGCTGGTCGTAGCCCCGACTTCGGTTTGCCCCAATTGGATCGATGAGGCGCGTCGATTCGCGCCCACGTTGCGTCCGATCATGCTGGGCCCTGGCGATCGTGCAAAGAAGCTGCAAGCGGCCGGGCCGTTCGACCTCGTCATCTCCAGCTACGGGCTGCTGCATCAAGAGGTCGACCTGCTTGCCGAAGTGAACTGGGAGATGGTCGTGCTGGACGAGGCGCAGGCGATCAAGAACCGCTTGACGATGCGCTCGCGCGCCGCGATGAGACTGAACGGCCGCTTCAAGATGATCACCACCGGAACGCCCGTGGAGAATCACTTGGGCGAGTTGTGGAACCTGTTCCAGTTCATCAATCCCGGGCTGCTGGGCTCCACCGATTCCTTCAGCCAGAAGTTCGGCACACCTATCCACCAGCACTCTGATGCGGAGGCGCGACAGCGCCTGAAGCGGCTGATCCAGCCGTTCATTTTGCGACGCACGAAGTCAGCGGTCTTGGAGGAGTTGCCGGCGAGGACTGAGATCACCATTAAGGTGGCAATGAAGGAAGAGGAGCGTGCACTGTACGAGGCAGTGCGGTTGCGAGCCGTGGAAGCTCTCCAGGACGAGTCTCCACAGGAGGAGGCGAAGAGCCACATCAAGATCTTGGCGCAAATCATGAAGCTGCGGCGGGCGTGCTGCCACCCACAATTGGTCATGCCGGAGACGAGCATTCCTGGATCGAAGCTGGAGGCCTTTGCCTACACTGTCGAAGATCTGCTCGCCAACGGCCACAAGGCCTTGGTGTTCAGCCAGTTCGTTGACCACCTGCGCATCGTGCGGGAGCACCTTGACCAGAAAGGCGTCGAGTACCGATACCTTGACGGAAGCACGCCTTCCAAGACCCGCAAACAAGAGGTGGATGCGTTCCAAGCTGGCCAGGGGGACCTGTTCCTGATCAGCCTCCGGGCCGGAGGGCAGGGACTGAACTTGACCGCTGCCGACTACGTGATTCACTTGGATCCTTGGTGGAATCCGGCGGTCGAGGACCAAGCGTCCGACCGGGCGCACCGCATCGGCCAGACGCGGCCCGTGACGATCTATCGGCTCGTAATGCGGGATACCATCGAGGAGAAGATCGTAGACCTGCACGGGGCCAAGCGCGACCTCGCTGAGAACCTTCTCGAGGGAGCGGATATGACCGGGAAAATGTCCGCTGACGAGTTGCTGGCGTTGCTGCGCGAGGAATGATCGATTCGCCCGCTTGCGCGCAATAGCTTTCAATGTCGGACACCTTGAAAGCTGGCACCTCAGTCGGTTGGGCCGGTCGGGCGCCGAAGATCCAGAGCGCCCCGCCGGCCGCCGTGCATTGCACCGGCGACATGGCACTCGCCGCCACTCCAAGATCGCCGTACGAGCAGCGAACGCCAAGATCGCTGGCTGCCTGTCGCTGGCGAGTCGGATTTCCCCAAGATTCCGTCTGCCCGCAGCTCCCTTGGAACAGAAACCGGAAACTCCCGGATGCGGGATTCCGCTAAGGCCGGTGAATCTCTCAGGCTGACTTGCCTGCACAGGTTGCTAGGGAATCGGCTGAATTCGCGTCCCCCGGCAAAGAGTCTGGCCGGCGCCTCGGATATCATGAGGCATGCGAAATCTCGGGTTGGGCCGCGCTGTTCTCACGTTCTGCTTGGTCGCGGCCCTGGGCGGAATCCAGCCGGCCCTCGCGCAAGTCCTCGCGCCGAGGGTTCCCGAGAGCGAAGCGGTCTCCTCCGAGCGCCTGGGACGGCTCACTTCCACCCTTCACCGCTATGTAGACGACGGGCACCTAGCTGGTGCAGTAGCCCTGATAGCCCGCCATGGTCGAGTCGTTTACCACGAAGCCGTCGGCATGCGCGACATCGAGTCGAGCGACGCGATGCGGAAGGACGCCATTTTTCGCATCGCGTCCCAGACCAAGGCACTGGTCAGCGTGGCGGTCATGGTCCTGCAAGAGCAAGGCAAGCTGCTCATCAGTGACGACCTGTCCAAATATCTACCGGAATTCGAGGCAACGACCGTAGCCGTCAAGCAGGATGACGGCGGCTACGAGGTCGAACCGAGCCGCCGCCCGATCACGCTGCGCGATTTGCTCACGCATACTGCGGGCATCGACTATGGCACCGGCATAGCCGAGGATCGCTGGGCCAAGGCCGATATCCAAGGGTGGTATTTCGCACACCGGGACGAGACCGTGCGCGACACCGTCGCTCGGATGGCCGCGCTGCCGTTCGCCGCGCACCCCGGCGAGCGTTTCGTTTACGGCTACAACACCGACATATTGGGTGCCGTGATCGAGCGCGTCAGCGGCCAGTCTCTCGACGCTTTCTTGCGCGAGGCGATCCTCGACCCGTTGGGCATGGAAGACACGCACTTCTACCTCCCACCCGACAAGGTGGGTCGGCTGGCAACGGTCTACTCAGCGAAAGGAGGCGGTCTCGAGCGGGCGCCGGAGCCGGGACTCGGAATAGGCCAGGGACACTATGTCAAAGGCCCGCGCGTCAGTTTTTCCGGCGGGGCAGGCCTGCTGTCCACCGCGAAGGACTACGCGCGCTTCCTACAGATGATGCTGAACGGGGGCAGCTTGGACGGCAGGCGCGTGTTGAGCCGCAAGAGCGTAGAACTCATGACCGTCGACCACTTGAACGGCATCCCGTTCCGCGCCGGCCAAGGCTTCGGACTGGGATTCTCGGTCGTCACGGATCTCGGCGCACGGGGACAACCAGGCAGCGTGGGCGAGTTCGGCTGGGGCGGGGCCTACCACTCGACCTACTGGGTCGATCCTCCGGAAGGGCTCGTGGTGGTCTATTTGACCCAGCTGATACCGGCGAATGGGCTCGACGAACACTCAAAGCTCCGGGCACTGGTCTATCAGGCCCTCACGGACTAGAGCTCTCGCTCTAGGCAGACGCTACAGATCATGGTATCCAGAGCCCCTGCCATGCTGACCGTTCGGATCCCGCCATCGATTCTGACGAAGCGCATAGCCGCAGCAGTGGTCCGCAGCGACCGTCGGCCGGCAGCGCGCCATCCGGCTACACGAATGGAACTCGCTCCGCCCGAACCACCGGTGTTCCACAATGGGGTCATGAAACGTGCGCTGTTGCTTGTGCCGCTGCTGTGTTTCCCGACCCTGTCCGCGGAGACCGTTTCTCTGACGCGAGACGGCAACCGCATCGAAGTGGCGATCGGCGGACAGCCTTTCACGTCCTTCTACTTCGGGCCCGAGGCAACCAAACCGTACCTGCACCCGCTGCGATCCGCTGACGGCACGGTTGTGACACGCGGCTATCCGATGGAGGAGATCGCGGGCGAGCAGACCGATCATCGCCATCACCGCGGCGCGTGGTTCAGCCACGGAAACGTCAACGCTATCGATTTCTGGGCCAACGAGCCTGAACAGCGCAACCGAGGCATGAAGAAGGGCATCATCGCCCACAGGTCGATCGACTCGGCCGAGTCCGGCACGGACAGCGGCAGCATCTCAGCCACCTTCGACTGGAATGATCTCAGCGGGAAGACCCTCGTATCGGAACGAAGAACGATGCACTTCCGTCAAGTCGACGGGAACAACATCGTGGACTTCGACATTTTGCTCAGCGCGGAGAGCGAAACGGTGAAGTTCGGGGACACCAAGGAAGGCACGTTCGCCGTGCGGATGGCTACCGAGCTCGAAGAGCAGCACTTCCGGGCCAAGGGCATTCCCCGGACCGGCACGATCACGAACGCGCACGACGCCAAGACCGAGGCCAACACCTGGGGCAAGCGCTCGCCTTGGGTGGACTATGCAGGCAGCATCGAGGGAAAGCCCAGGGGAATCGCCATCTTCGACCATCCGGAGAACCCCAAGCATCCGACCTACTGGCACGTGCGCGGATACGGGCTGTTCGCCGCCAACGTGTTCGGCGAGCACGACTTCCACGCTGACGCCAGCCGGGACGGCAGCATCACTCTCGCCAGGGGCGAAACGCTCCGCTTCCGCTACCGCGTCGTCATCCACCAAGGATTGGGCGGCTCTGAGAAGATCAACCGCCTGTTTCGAGCTTGGGCCGAGTCGAAATAGGACGCCACACATCTAAACCCGTCACCAGTGGCATGAGGTATTCGAGAACACGCTTTGAAGAGTGGGTGGATGACGCTTGGGAGAGCATTCCCGAGTCCATCCGGAGGGAGTTCTCCAATCTGATCGTCGCCGTCGAAGACTGGCCCAGTCAGGAGCAGCTCGCCAAGGCCAAGGTGCCGCGCGGGGACACGCTGCTAGGGCTGTATGAAGGCGTGCCCATCAAGCGGCGCGGCTGGTACTACCAGATGGCGCTGCCGGACCGGATCACCTTGTTCCAAGGCCCGTTGGAACGTTCCTCTGGCAGCGACATCCGGCAGGCGATCTACGAGACCCTGTGGCACGAGCTCGCCCACCACATCGGCATGAACGAGAAAGAGGTGCGGGCAGCGGAGAGGCGGAAGTTCGGCTGAGGACCGCCGGAACGGCCAAATCACGGCGGGTACAATGGCAGACGCCGCAAGGCGCCGCCTCATGAACTTCGATTTCAGCCCCAAGGTCCAAGACTATCGCCAGCGTTTGCTCGCCTTCATGGACGAGCACATCTATCCCAACGAAGCTCTGTTCCGCCAGCAAATCTCCGAAGGGGATCGCTGGGCGCCGCCGCAGATCCTCGAGGAACTCAAGCCCAAGGCGCGCGCCGAAGGCCTCTGGAACCTGTTCCTGCCCGACAGCCAGTACGGTGCCGGCCTGACCAATCTCGAGTACGCCCCGCTGTGCGAAATCATGGGCCGCTCCCCGATGGCCTCGGAGGTCTTCAACTGCTCGGCACCGGACACGGGCAACATGGAAGTCTTGGTGCGCTACGGCACTGATGAGCAGAAGGAGCGCTGGCTGAAGCCCCTGTTGGCCGGAGAGATCCGCTCCTGTTTCTCGATGACCGAGCCGGACGTGGCCTCAAGCGACGCCACCAACATCCGCTCCACAATCCAGCGTGATGGCGACGAGTACGTGATCAACGGCCACAAGTGGTGGTCGTCTGGCGCCGGCGAAAAGCGTTGCAAGCTCTCGGTCTTCATGGGCAAGACAGATCCCAGCGCGCCCAAGCACAAGCAGCAGGCCATGATCCTAGTGCCGCTGGACACGCCGGGAGTGGAGATCAAGCGCGTCTTGCACGTGTTTGGCTACGACCACGCGCCGCACGGCCACGCCGAGATCCACTTCGACAACGTGCGCGTTCCCGCATCGAACATGCTCTTGGGAGAGGGTCGGGGGTTCGAGATCGCGCAGGGCCGGCTCGGGCCGGGCCGGATCCACCACTGCATGCGCTCGATCGGCATCGCCGAGCGAGCGCTGGAAGCCATGTGTCGCCGGGCGAAGCAGAGGGTGGCATTCGGCAAGACGCTGGCAGAGCACGGCGCGCTGCGCAAGGACATCGCCGATTCGCGGATGGAGATCGAACAACTGCGGCTGCTCGTCTTCAAGGCCGCGTACATGATGGACACCGTGGGCAACAAGGTCGCGCGCCAAGAGATCGCGCAGATCAAGGTGATCGCGCCGAACGTCGCGCTGCGGGTGCTGGACCGCGCGATCCAAGCCCACGGCGCACTGGGCGTGTGCCAGGACGCGTTCCTTGCCAGCGCGTGGGCGAGCCAGCGAACGCTGCGGCTGGCCGATGGCCCGGACGAGGTGCATCGCGAAGCCGTGGCGAAGTTGGAGTTGCGCAAGCACGACTGACGCGCTCCGCCGGGAGCCGGCCGCAAGGAACAGCGCCTTCGCTCCGGGCGCTTACGACTCGAACGCGAGCTTGGCGACCGCGGATCTACGTGCCCGCGGCACGCACCGCTCCGCCCTCCGACAAGATGATTTCGCGGTTCGGCTCCAGCCCCTCGAGCCTGTCGACGCGACCGCTCGGCCAGCGCGCTTCGAGAAGATCAATCCCGGTATCGGCCCCGAGTCCGAACGTGGCGACAAGCTCGCTCTGGGAGCAATAGCTCGATCCGCCCCGCACGACCTGTCGCTGCTGGCCGGACGCGCTGGCAAGCGTGAGCAGGGTTCCCAATCCCGACCTGTTGGATTCAGAGCCCTCTAGCCGGACTCTCAGGTAATTGTTGGCGTTGCCGCCATCGTTGCGCAGCAGCTTGGCCGGACCGTCGTTGGTGGTGATCAAGACGTCCAAGTCGCCATCGCGATCGTAGTCTGCATACGCCGCTCCGCGCCCGACCAAGGGTTCCGCCAGATCTTGGCCGGGCGAGGCCGGGATCAGCTCGAAGCCGCCGCGGCCGTCGTTGCGGAACAGCTGCGGCGCTTGAGCGAATTTCACCGCGGGCTGGACGATCTCGATCTCCTCGTCGAGGTGGCCGTTCGCGCAGAATATGTCCAAGTGCCCGTCCAGGTCGTAGTCGAAGAAGAAGGCCCCGAACGTCAGCGAGAGAAGGCTGTCGCGACCGATCTGGCTGGTCGGGGCCTCGTCCACGAACAGGCCGTTGCCCTCGTTGTGGAACAGGTTGAGCATCTCGTTCGCGAAGTTGCCGACCAGTAGGTGGAAGCGCCCGCTCCGGTCGTAGTCCGCCGCGTCAACCCCCATCGCGCCGCGGGCCTTGCCGTCCTCGGCATAGGCGATCCCGGCCGAGACCCCGTGCTCGCTGAACGTGCCATCGCCCTCGTTGCGATACAGCTTGTTGGGCTGGGTGTCGTTGGCCTGGAAGACGTCCGGCCGGCCATCGGAGTCGTAGTCAAAGATGGCGATGCCCAGCGCCTTGGCCGTCGGATCGTCCACTCCCGCCCTGGCGCTGACATCTTCAAACGTGCCGTCCCCGCGATTGCGGTACAGCGCCGATGGCTGGCCGGTGTACGACTCGGGAGTGCAGTACGTCTTGGTGGAGCCGTCCATCGAGCACCACAGGTCCTTGTCCGCAGACCATTGCACGTAGTTGGCCACCAGCAAGTCCAGGTGCCCGTCTAGGTCGTAATCGAACCAAGCGGCGCTGGTGCCAAAGCGAGCATTGTCGATGCCCGCCGCCCCAGTCACATCTTCGAAGGTGCCGTTGCCTTGGTTGCGGAACAGCCGGTCGCCATCCAAGACAGTGACGTACAGATCGCTGAATCCGTCGTTGTCGTAGTCGGCCGCCGCGACGCCCAGACCATACATGGCCGAGCCCAAGCCGGCAGCTTCGGTCACGTCCTCAAACCGCCCTCCGCCCGCGTTGCGATACAGCTTGGAGGTAATGCCCTCGGCACTGCCGGACCAGGGCCTGGAGTTCACCAGGAAGATGTCCGGCAGGCCGTCGTTGTCGTAGTCAAAGAAGGCGCACCCGGACCCCAGGGTCTCTGGCAGGTACTTCCTGCCCGACCTGCCGTTGTGATGCTCGAAGTCAATGCCCGCCTCTTGCGTCACGTCGGTGAAGACAACCGTAGCTTGCGCCTGCCCCAGGGCAGAGCGCTCCGGTTGGGGCGCCGGCTGGCCGCAGCCCAGCAAGCCGCACGCCGCCACAGCGGCAAGGATCCCCTTACGGATGGGCAGAAACGTGTTCATGGATGGCCTGACGCTCGTTGTTGTCTTCCGGGCTGGCCCGCCGCAACTCGGCTGTGCGGGTCTGGGCGGATTCGTCCGCCTTGTAGCGCAAGAAAAGCGCCTCCTCGCGCTCGGCAGCTTCCAAGTCGCCCAAGCCACGGTAGCAGCGCATTCTGGTGTAGTGCATCTGCAGGTCCTCGGGATCGATCTCCGCCACTCGATCCAGCACTTCGACCGCCGCGGAGTACTCCCGGCGCAGAAAGAGGATGTTGGCGATCTCGTTCAGCACCACCCGGTCCCGCGGGTACTCGGCGGAAGCATCGCGCAGGTCCTCGAGCGCACCGTCGTAGTCTCCGGCTGCGCGCCGCGCCAAGGAACGGAAGTACAGAGCCCGCGGCAGGCCCGGGGAGAGCTCGAGCGCTTTTTCGAGAAACGGCTCCGCCTCCGACGTTCTGCCTTCCTCGACCATTGAGCGAGCAACGTTCAGCCAGCCGTCCGGATGCTCGGGATCGGCGTCGACGGCGCGCCGGAAGGCATGCTCGGCCCCCTTGAGGTCACCCTGCAGCAACAGGCCGATGCCGTAGTCGTTCCAACGCTCCCAGTCTGCCGGCTCGACCTGCGGCGACCATTCGTCGTTCCGGTCGCCCACATGGATGACGGTTTCCGCATTCGCCATTTCGATGATCGGCAACACCGGGATCCGGTCCTTGATCGCCCCCGGCACGTTGTCCGGGATATCTTCCGGGTCGTACGTGAACTGGCGGTCGTCGAAGCCCTCTCCGAAGCTGCCCGCTCCGGCCTTGCCCGCGTAGGCAAACGCCGTGTAGGCGTGGGAGAACTTGCGATAGTTGAGCTTGGCGCGCAGCGTGAGAGGCCCGCTAGCATCGGCCGGCACGGCCAGACGGTAATGGACGACGTCGGCCGCCCCGGGCGGAATCAGGCGGGCGTACAGCAGGCCGCGCATGTGGAACGCATTGCGCTTGTCGATAGGGTTGCCGTGCGCGTCGACCTGCAAGGCGCGGTAGAAGTGTGCGCCGGGATCGACAGGGCCCGTGCCTCCAGCCACGGCGCCGCTCCAGAATATCCGCTCGCCGCCCGCATCAAAGGCCTCGAACTCGACCCACACATCGAATGCGTCGACCGTGCCGCTGGGAAAGAAATGGCCCACCTTCCTGGTACGCACAACCACATCGATCCGGACCGTTTCACCCGGCCGAACGCGCGGGGCTGCCCTGTCCAGGGGCGCCGCGAGGGTGCCCACCTCGCGCAGCAGGACCGGCCCCCGGCGGGCGCCGGCCTCCTCTCCGACAGCGAAGCTGGTCGCGGCCGAGAGTTGTCCGGACGAGCGCACCATCTGGGGCGACGTGGACTCCTCGCTGACCGGCGACAGCGCGAAGATGTCGACCGATACGATGCCGTCTTGCAGGAATTTCGTGACTTCGTCCAGCTGGCGCTGGTCCTGGTTTACGTACGGCACGGCCGAGTTGGCGGCGGCGAAGCGATGCGAGCGCACCATGCCGTCCTTGCTGCCGGGATCGTTCGAGGGCACCAGCGGCATGTGGCAGTCGGAACAATCCTGCGCCTGTTCCGGGTAGTAGAACGAGCGAGCTCCCTGCCCCGAGACGCCGCTGGCCTGCCAGTTGTCGTAGGAGTTGAAGCCGCGCACCCAGCGATAGCTGTTCACCGGCACGTCCAGATGCACCTTGTGGCACGAGGCACAGAATTCGGAACGGTCCTCGCGCATGAACGGCTTCAAGAACGCGCGTCGATGCGCCGCCGGCGCCGTGTTGGTCACATAGTTGTGAACTGCACGCACAATCCCGAACTCGCTCGCCGCCAGGCCGTGCAACTTCGGATACTGGATGACGAATCCGCCGTTGCCCATGGTGTCGGGCACATGCACGATGGAGTGGCATGACACGCAGGCCAGCCCGGCGTGGGCTTCGGGCGTGTCCAGCTGGTCGCGGACGGGATCCTCGAACATGCCATTGAAGAGCATGGCGTGGTCGTGGCAGCCGGCGCACCACTTCGAAGCCTCCACTCCGGCGGTTTCCTGCATGTACTCGATCGACTTGCGATAGAACTGGTTGTTGAACGACGAGAAGCGGTGCATGGACGATTGCCACTGCTCGTACACATCCTTGTGGCACTCGCCGCAGGCGGCGGACTCGAGGAAGAAATCTGACGGTATCTTGCCTCCGGTCGTGGTCTGGGCGGCCGACGGGAAGAAAGGGCTCTCACGGCCACCACCCTCGTAGTCCATCGACAGCGGCGCCTGCGTGGGATTGACGATCCGCTGGTCGGCGCTGGGAAACCAGCGGTCCCTGACGGCAGAGTAGGCGGGCAGCGAGAGGGCCACGGCAGCGCAAACGGCTATGCGCCGGTCCCGCATGCCGACAGCCAGCAGTCCAGCGCCGATGAAACCGCAAGCCGCGTGGATCGCGACGACGGAAAGGTGCGGGCGCGTGGCGCCGATGACGCACAACACCGCTCCCAGCGCGGCACACGCGGAAAGCACGACCATCGCGCGGCGGTTGGAGCGAGCCCGTCGAAACAGCTCGATCCCGGAAAACCACAGCCCAGCGGACAGGGCGATCCCCACTACGACGTGCAGCAAGACGTTGGTGACGTAGAAAATGTCAGCCGACGGAAAGGCTAGCAGCCAGCCCGAATTCAGCAGCAAGACGAGGAACGCTACGCCGACGAGGGTGCGCGCCCGCCCGGGATTGCTGGCGGACTCCCTCTCTGCACCGATTCCCGAATGCGACGTCACTGCAGCGTGCTCTGGGCCGCGAGCGGCCGGATCAGACGCATCGCGGGCCGTGTATGGTATCGGACGAGGTCCCCTTGGTGGGTCGCGCTGGTCGGGTAACTCTCATCCGGGCCATATGGATAGCCGCTCATCGAATGGAACGGAAGCGGCCGGACCGAGTCCCCGAACGCAGTGTTGGCCTCGTTCTCCTTGGCCCAGCCATCGACCAGCAGCAGGTAGTCCCGGACCCAGCCCGACGCCAATGCGGGCAGCCCCGCAGCGCTGAAGCGCAGCTCGAGCTCGTCTCCTGCACCCATGATCACGTAGCGGTCATCTTCCCGATCCAGCAGTTCACCCACTGCGCCGAAGCGCGTGTACCTGCCCGGCGTCGGATTCCAATTGGTCGTGGCCGACACTTGCTGGTAGTCGAACCGTTCCGGCTGGGCGCGACCGTCCGCAACGTAGTTGCGCGAGAAGCCTCGGAAGCGCAGATTGGCGGTGCCAGCTTCCATCGTGGTGACTCGCGCTTCGGCGGCGGAAGGCTGGACGCCGACAAACGCGGCGTCCCAATAGACGCACATGTTGGTCACCAGCCGGACCGCGCGGGAATCCGACGGGAACTTGCCGCTCAGGTCGACCGGAATGGTACGCAGGGTGCCGCCGGGCAAGCCGACGTCGGCGACGGCGGTGACCCAGTCGCCGCTCTGATCCTGCACCTGCAGGAACGGCGGCTGAATCGCCGCGGACTTGCTCTGCGACGCTGCCACGATGCTGCTGGCAGACGACCAGTCGACCCAGCCCTCGAGAAACAGCACGGCGTCCTCGGCATCGAAGTGCGGGAACTCCAGCGTCAGCGTGTGTCGCTCGGCACGGTTCGCGTAGTCCCGTTCGAACATTGGGTAGCGGCGATCGCTGCTGGCCACCAGATCGAGGATGTCCTCGCCGCGATGGTTGTGGGCCGCCACGGGCACGATCGGGGAGCGCACACCGAACAGCTTGAATTCCGGAAACGGCGGCCCCTTGGCCTTTTCGTTGACGATCACGCGCATGTCTTGCGGGTGATCGACCGCAAGCAGGCGGATCTTGTCGATGTAGGCGGTCTCGCGCAATTCCTCGGTCACTCGAACGTCGAGGAATCCGTCCCGCTCGGCGAGCTGGTCGCCCCGGATCGTGACGTACTCGTCATGATCCACGGGAAAGTACACGCCCCGAGCGAGGCTAGCGCCCAGCGGCGCCACTCCCAGCACTTCGCTGATGTACTCGAACTCCGCGCCGTTCCACGTGAATACCATGGGGCAAGACCCCGAGAGCCGAGGCGCTTCCTTGATCGAGATCTCGCTTGCCTGTTCCTCCGGCATCTCGTTTTGGATCAAGCCGTTGGCCCATGTGACGCGAACGGTGTCGAAGGACTCGGCGCTGCCAAGCCCGAAGTGCAGCGGCACGCCAGCATAGACCTGCTTGGCATAGGTGAGCCCCGCCTTGACCTCGACGCGCGCCTCGCTGCCGATGGCAGGGCTCTTGACTCCCTCGAGTCGGACCGTCAATCCGCGATTGCTCGTCTCGGTGCGGTTGGCCGCAAAAAGGAGCTGCCCGTTGGGGTCGGCAATCAATAGATCGGGGCGGCCGTCTCCGTCTAAGTCGCCGGCAGCGGCGGCACCGGCCCGCGCCACATCGCTGGCGGGCATTGCCAGGAATTCGAAACTGCCGCGATTCGCCAAGAAGCCAGTCGCGGTCGCGGCGTCGAAGCGCCCGCGGAGCTGGAAGTCGGCCCATGCCCTGATGCGGTCCAGTTCTGGACCGCCACGCAAGGTTCCGTGGTGGTTCTCGAGCACTACGGTCTGCTCGGGGGTCGTGACAGCGACGTCGAGGTAGCTGTCATGGTCAATGTCGATCACATCTAGCCGCGCCCGGCCGGCCGGAACGGTCACGCCATCAACAGCGACCGCGCTTCCGAAGACGCCGAGTTTGCGGTCTTGGTGGACTGCCACTCGGTCGCCATAGATGGCGATAAAGTCGTGCCCGTTGTCCTCGAACAACTCAGCGACCACCGCCGAGCGGACCGGGCCCTCGCCGAAAGGAAACTGACTTGAGACATCTGCCAAGCCGCCTTCCCCATCGTTCTGCAGCAGGCGCTTGTCCTGACCGAGGGCGAACAGGTCGAAGTCGTTGTCGCGGTCATAGTCGGCGAACAGGCAAGTTTCGAAGTTGCCGGAAGCCTTGAAGGCGCTTGCGAACGAGCGACCCGCTCGATTCACCAAGACCTCTACCCCGTCCCCGTCCACTCGGCAGAGGTCGGCCAGCCCGTCACCATCGAAGTCCCCTGGCGCGTAATGAGTGGCGCCACCAAGGCCGGCGCCGATGGAAGCCGGTCCACCCGCCGCTCGTCCCGCCACTGCAACCGCCGAATCGCTGGACCAAGCCACCGCATCGGAGACACCGTCGCCGTTGATTTCCAGGGCGACGGCGCCCAAGGGGTCGCCAGACAGTTCCCCGATCTGTTCGACGCCGAATGCGAACGGTGCCGCCGATGCCGCTTCGCCGGTGGCCAACGACGGGTCGTAGAGTTCGGAGTAATAGCTCCAATCCACGTCCTCGCCTACCGCCGCATCTTCGGTGGCGGCCTTTAGGCCCTTGAAGACATCCAGTTCGCGCATTGCCCTTTCGGGATCGGTTCGGCGCAGAATCCCGAACAACTGGAAGTGCGGCGCGGCCAAGGATGGATCGAGGCTGATGGTCCGCTCGAATTTCTCGATGGCGCGCCGGATGTTGCCCTGCTGCTTATAGAGCGCCCCTAGGTTGTACTGCGTCTTGGCCTCGTCCGGTACCAGCTTTTCCATTTGGAGCAACTGGTCGAGCGCCATCTCGACCTCGCCCGCCTTCTTGTACTCGATGCCGAGGTTGAAGTAGGTGTGGGGCAGCGTCCGGTCAAGCTTTTGCGCTTGAACAACTTGGGCGATTCCCTCCTCGCGCTGGCCAGAGCGCAAGAGAGCAAGCCCGTAATTGAGGTGTTCCTGTGCAGAGCCGGGATTCAACTCCAGTGCCCTGGCCAGTTGTTCAAGAGCCTGCTGAGAAGAGCCCGGCGTCTCATAGAACGCCTTGCCCAGATTGCGGACTTCTTGCAATTGCAAGCCTTGCGCGTCATTCGGTTGGCTCTGGGCGTCGGCCAGGATCCACAAGGCGGCACCGGAGCCCAACAGCAGGACCCACCAACCCACCTGTCGAAGTTCGATCCTCATGCCAAGCCCTCATATTACTTCAGGCTTGCGGAGCGAGCAGCGAGAGCGGGAAGCCGGACGGACGATCTGGACGATTGGATTGCATCCAGATAGCTGCGCGAAAAGCCGGCGAGGTGGGAGAGGCCATCCTCTTCCAGCAGGCCTCGTTGGCAGAGACCAGCAGAAGACGTAGACGGCGGCCAACCGGCAGGAGATGACACTGATGCGCCGTGAACTCCGTCGAGCAGTCTGCCGGCGGCGGGCAATGCCGCATCGGCTACCGCTCCTGCCACAATCGCCCTGCAGAACCACCACCGGATTTGCGGCCCGATCGTTCACAGTATCTTCGGCTTCTCGCTCGGTCCTCTTGACATGATGATATTGTTGCGATATCATTAAGCTATCATCGGAGGCAATAGTGAATCAAGAAAAAACGGTCAACGCAATGAACGGCGGACTTGCGCTGCTCGCCCTGCTGGGCGCGCTCGCCCTAGGCGTCACTCTGTTCCTAGTCGGCATCGCAAGCGACGAACCGCTCGTAATCGCCGCCGGTGTCTTGCTGGCTCTGGTCGACGTGGTTCTGATGTTCGGCCTGTTCATGGTCAACCCGAACGAGGCACGCGTGCTGCAACTGTTCGGAAGGTACGCGGGCACCGTGCACAAGCATGGTCTTCGCTGGGCCAACCCCTTCTACACGAAGCGACGGATCTCGGTTCGGGTGCGCAACTTCGAGACCGAGCGCTCCAAGGTCAACGACACGGACGGCAATCCCATCGAGATCGCCTCCGTGGTGGTCTGGAAGGTCGTTGATACGGCCGAAGCCTGTTTCGAGGTGGACGACTACATCAACTTCGTGCAGGTACAGAGCGAGGCCGCGGTCCGCAACCTAGCAACCCGGTACCCGTATGACACGCAGACGGATGGGCAGTTGTCCCTACGCGGTAATACCGAGGAGATCGCCGGCCAATTGAAGACCGAGATCCAAGGCCGTCTCGTCGCTGCGGGCGTAGAGGTCCTCGAAGCCCGGATCACTCACCTGGCCTATGCCCCAGAAATCGCATCGGCCATGCTCCAGCGGCAGCAGGCCGGCGCCATCATCGCCGCCCGCAGCCGAATCGTGGAGGGCGCAGTTGGCATGGTCCAGATGGCGCTGGAACGACTAGCCAGTCAAGACATCATCGAACTTGACGAGGAGCGCAAGGCGGCCATGGTCAGCAATCTGCTCGTCGTCTTGTGTGGCGACAAGAGCACCCAGCCGGTGCTCAACACCGGCACGCTCTACCAGTAGGTTGGATGCCTGCGATGCCCAGCTGCTGAGGGGAGTTGGTGAATGTCGGCCCGGAAGCCGTTCCTATTCCGCACCGACCCCGAGGTCTTTGAGGCGTTACAGCGCTGGGCGGCCGACGAGTTGCGCAGCGTCAACGGCCAGATCGACTATCTTCTTCGACACAGCCTGCGACAGGCCGGGCGCTACCCCCAGCGGGCGAAGCATGACGCGAGAGCTCGGGAGCGTTCGCCTGACGGCACCGAGTCCTCGCCCACCACCGAGGAATCCTAGCTCACCAGTTGCGGCCGACGGCATTCGGCGAGCATTCGGTCGCGTTCCCAACGGCATCGCCCGACGGCGCCGTGCTACCCAATCTGAAAAACTGCAGACTACCCATCACTGCGTCGCGGCGCTAGATAGCTCTGCAACAAACTGGCGTGACAGGAGAGGCCATCGAATGCCCATAGGTCTTGATAGCAAGAAACAGAAAGAGAGGTAGACGATGGCTAACGAGCAGGATATGACATCAGAGCCCCGTCGAGCTGTGCCGCACGGCTGCCCTCGGTGCAAAGGCCTGTTCATCAACGAGGCTGGACCGTTCACGTGTGAGGGAAGTGGCGGTCAGGGCAGGTCGGCCACCCACATTCTCCCCTGGACGCTTCTTCCGTCCTTGGAACCCCCAGCGACGTAGAGTTTGCCGTCGATGATGGCAGCGGCCGGCGATGAAAGAGGCATTGGCAGCTTGGCAAGAAGCTCCCAACCGTCGCCGGGCCGTAGCACCAGGATATCCGGATCGACGGACTTGGTTCCGCCAGTTGGAGTGGTGTGCCCGCCCACCATATAGATCCCCCCATCATGGACGAAAGTCCCGGCCTCCCCATGGGAATGGCCCTTGGGCAAATCCGGACCACGGCTCCAAGTATCGGTCTCGGTGTCGAATATGTCGACGCGTGGCTGGTCGAGCTGTACGCTGTCGTGATGCAACTGGCCGCCGATTGCATAGATCCGCGTACCGAGGGAAACGGTCGAGAACTGGTTGCGGGGCAAGGGCAATGGTGCCGCAGGCCTCCAAACTGCCGATCCTTCGGCCCAGCGTTCGAGGTCGAGAACCCAATGATCCCCAGAGTCGGTATCACGATCCGCCTTCAAGCCGCCGATGTAGTGCAGCTCGCGGCCGACCCTAGCCAGCCCTCCACCTGCCCGGGGTTCTGGGAGCAGCGGCGCCGCAGTATAACGGTCCTTTTCGATGTCGTAGCTCCACACTTCGGCAATGGCGTGGCCCTTGTAGCCATCCTTGAAGCCTCCGGCGAACCAGACTGTGCGATTGTCCAGAACTGCGTTGATGTGGGTGACAGCGCTCGGCATGTCCTGAATCTGCGTCCAGCTCCCGTCCGTCGGGTCGAAAAAATCCGAACGCTTGCTTGATCGGACACCCTGGGTATAGCCGGCGAACAGGTAGAGCTTGCCTTCGATCGAGACGGTTGCGGTCTCCCACTTGCCTACCGGCATTTCCGGTAGTTCCGTCCACACCAGTTCACCCGGGAGAACGCTTGGAGCACAGAGTAACGCAGCCGCGACAAGCGGGGCCGTTCGATTGCATCGGCGCCTCCGAAGACCGTTATCAGCGGGCATAAGCAGTACTCGATCCGGTATCCCGTCAGCCAATGGCAGATGCGCGCTCGACGCCGCGCCAGCACTTCAGCCGCCGGCCCATCATACTGCATGGCCCGAGACGTGACTCCGGGCCGCTACGAACAGCACACAGCGGCCCGTGGCATTGTGCTGCGCTGGGATATCGCTTGGGATACGCAGCCGGTGGAACGGTTCTGGGACTAGGGGTACTCCACGTGTTAATCGGCAGGAAGCTAATGGAATGGTGGCGGTCATCGGTTCGTGACAGCCACCTATATCCGGCCCAACGGCATGAGGGTCGCGAGTCGGAGTGCGGCCAGCAGAATGAGCAGACAATCATAGAGCAGACCGGGCGGCAGCTTGTGTGGAATAGAAGGGATTCGAATACGCCAGTGCCGGTCTCGTCCGCAACTATTCCGCCGGAGGCTTCCAGTTCGGATGGGGCACGTGGGCTTCCTGCATAGCATCCTCGATCTCTTTCACGACCTCGGGATGACTCCTCGCTATGTCGTACCTTTCAGCAATGTCAAGGGTCACGTCGTACAGTTCGACTCTACCTGTCAACATCGGCTGGCGGACACCCTTCCAGCGGCCCATCCTCACGGCTTGCGCGGAACCACCCTCGTAAAACTCCCAATACAAGTACTCGTGCTTCCGCTGTTCCCCAGCTCTTCCGGTCAGCGTCGGAGCAAAGCTCACCGAGTCGGTGTCTTGCGGAAGGTCTGCGCCCGCCAGTTCAGCAGAGGTTGCCATCAGATCTCCGAAGTAGCCGATGTGTCGGGAGACTCTGCCAGGCTGGATCGTACCGGGCCACCAAGCTAGGAACGGGACCCTGATTCCGCCGTCATAGAGATCCCTCTTGGTGCCCCGCAGGGGTCCGGACGGATTGAACCTGAGCAAGTCATGGTTGGCTTCGTTGTGCGGGCCGTTGTCGGACGAGAACATCACCAAGGTGTCTTCGGCAACGCCCAGCTCACTCAATTTGTCGAGCAGTCGCCCGACATCGCGGTCCATGTGGGTGATCATCGCTGCCTGCCCCTTGTCCGGGCCCGGCCAGTCCCTGCCGGAATAGATCCCGTGATCGGGAATCTCCGCACCGTCACCCGTGCCGCGCGTGCCCTCGTTGTTGGCATGCGGGATCGTGAGAGCTAGGTACATGAAGAATGGCGCGTCGCCGCGATCCTCCAGCCAAGCCATCGCCTCGCTCATGATGACGTCGTGGGAATACTCGTTGCGCTCCGTCGCCCAGCCTCCGGTGAATCCGCCATAGGTGCGCGATACGCGCTGGACCTTGTTGCGCAACGGCATCCTTTCCAGACCCTTCCACAAGAACTCTGGGTAGTAGTTGTGCGCGTGGACTTGATTCAGGTAGCCGAAGAACGTGTCGAAGCCCTGCTTGAGCGGGTGACCCTGCAAGTCCACCTCGCCAAGGCCCCACTTGCCGAACAGAGCGGTAGAGTATCCGGCTGACTTGAGCACCTCGGCCACGGTGACATCGATATCCCGCAGGGACTGGGCATCCATCCGGGGACCAGGGGCGTTGCCGCGGACGTGGGTGTGTCCCATGTGCTGCCCGGTCATCAGCACGCTCCGCGACGGGGCGCACACGGTGGCTCCGGCGTAGAACTGGGTGAAGCGGATTCCCTCGGCGGCCATGCGGTCGAGCTCGGGCGTCAGGATGACAGTCTGTCCGTACGAGCCGAGATCGCCGTACCCTAGGTCGTCGGCCAAGATGAAGATGATGTTTGGGCGTCGGCTCTCCTGCCCAGCGACCGGGGACGCTAGCAGTGCAGCCAAGCAGATTGTAAGAGCAGTTCGATACATCGGATCACCGCAAAACTAGATTCTAGCGCCAGCCGTTCCGTGGCTCGCTCGATGAGACCCCGCACCTCGGAAGAATCCAGCACTTCGGAGCCGTGGCCCGCGCCAGCGAGCAGGCCCTTGCTTCGGCAATTCTCAGAAGACCACTAGCCAACTCCATTCACAATTACACGCCGAAAGAAAATAAAATACGAAAAAATCTGCATATCAACTTGACATCTCGTGCAAAAATCCGAAATACTACCAGAAAATCTTGTATTCAATGTCTGCGTCCGTCGCGAGCAACGTCCACTCGGCGATCGATCGGCAGAACCAGGAGGACAACTCATGACGCTTGATCCAGAAACCGTAAGCTTGGTGCGAGCAACGCTGCTCGCCAGCGCAGCCGCGCTGGCGATTGCCAAGATCTCCAGGCAGTGCAGCGCCGAGGGATTGCGACGCCGACTTCGTTTCATGGAAGTGGAACTGTTCGAATTCGCCCGTCTCGGCCACGTCGGATTCGGTGAGCCGGCCTACCTGCTGCTGCGGGACAGCCTTCGCAGCATCGCGTGGGCCTCGCAGGACTTCAGCCTGACGCGTGCCGGGCTGGCTCTGCTGCGAGGACGTGACATCTGGAGGTCCGCGAACCTGCAGCGGCAAACGCGAGCCTGGGAGGAAGCGCTCGACCAAGTCACAGACTTGCGCTCCAAGATGAAGATCACCGACATGCATCGGCGGATGCTGAGGACAGTCTGGGCTTACTTGACCCTTGGGGCCATTCCGTTCGCCGCCTGGTTCTGCCATGGTGTCGTCCCCGTCTTGGCTCGGCTCAAGGGACGCCGCGCACCGATGCGCAAGACGCGGCTGCTCGAAGCCTACGCCTGCACGCTGACTGGGCTGCCGATCCGCTAGCCGGCACAGTCTACGGATTCCGAAAAAGTGCTGGCTGCCGTCACATCCGTTTTATGGGAGCTGGCGGATGAGCCGACATCTGAAGCGGGAGGGCTGGGGGCGGGCGGCGGCAACTACTATGGCCGGAGGCACTCCGCTCATGCGCTGTTCCATGGGTCGAGAATTTCGATCCTCGTGTCTTCGAAGTCACGTATATTGCGTGATGCCACCGCCATGCCACGCGAGCGGGCAATCGCTGCAATCCGGCAGGCCGCCCGACAAGGAGGCGGTGGCGCACCGAGGGGGCAATCAGCGGGTTGCAATCGATTCGGTTGAAGCCGCAGCAGCGGCGGAACCCTAGACCCGCCGATCAACCCCGCCAGTCGCTGTTCCCTCCAACCCGCCGCATGTCAGGTCAATCGGGCTCGCCTACAACCTCGAACGTGCCAAAACCAAAGAGTCCGGGGATCTCGAACGGCAGTCCGCCGAATTCTTCGCGATAGCCCTCTTCCAAATCGGTGATCGCGAAATTCTCGACCGGCTTGAAGCCACTGTCCGCCATCAGCGCGTTCATCTCGGCCAGCGAGTACGAGCCGCGCATCGGCTCTCCCCTTCCCTCGACAAACTTGAGCAGCGTCTCCCGTAGCGGCTGGGTTGCCGGGTCGCACGATTCTTCGTCCAAGAGATAGTCAATCACCAGCCGCGTACCCGGGCGCAATCCCTGCGAGATGGATCTCGCAGTCTCCGCCAGAGTCTCGGGAGTCAGGTAGTAGGCGACTCCCAGCAAGGAAAGAAACGTGGGCTTGGACATGTCGAAGGCCGTACCGGCCAGGGCGTCGACTATGGAGACGGCGGACAAGTCCGCGGCGATGAAGTGGTGGTTCGCGGGTGCCGCGAGCCTAGCTTTGGCAATGCGATCCAGCTTCTTCTTCTGCGTCACCGGGTGGTCGACCTCAAACGCATTGATCAGTTCCAAGAGATCCGGCCGGCGAAACGCGAAAGAATCCATTCCTGCGCCGAGGATGACGTATTGCCGAACGCCTACCTCAACCGCGCGCCCCAGACCCTGCTCGGCGTAGCGCGCTCGCATGATCACGCACATGCTGACGGGCATCAAGGGGGCCAGTACGACCTTGAACAGCAGCCATTCGAACGGGCGAAACCTCAGAGCCAAGCCAAGTACCGGCCCGCACAGATTCTTCGCATAGGGATCGTCGAAGATCGGCGTCGGGTGGCGCATGTGCCATCCGCGGGCAGAGGCTACTAAGTCCGCGGTCGAGACTTTGTTAACGGGCAGCGACATTCGCGCACAGTGCCAAGCGATCCATTATCGCCCGCAGCAAGATCGCGCCCGAGCCGGTCTGGGACGGGCGGTTGCGCGTCGTAGCGCCAGGCCACCGGCTGACGTGAGGCCCACTACACTGTAGAGCGCAATGCCCGAATTCCCCCGCAATGCCCCGATTGCAGCGACCCTGGCCACGACGGCGCTGGCCGTGCTGGCGTTCGGCCAGCCGGCGGATCCGCCGCGGCCAGTGCGCAACGACGTGCCCAGAGAAGGAACGGAGTTGCTAGTCCTGCGCCACCAGAAGTTTCACAAGGGAGGACACGACGCCTACCTCCGGCTGAGCCGGGATGGCGTCTGGCCTTGGTTCGAGAAGATCGGAAGCCGCATTGTCGGGCAATGGATGGTGGTCCACCCGGACGGCTCGAGCGCGGATCCTGCGTTCGACCACGGGTACCGCCTAGCCCGCTACGCCAGCTACGAGCACTGGAAGGCAACCCGCCAAGGCCACCTGCTGCTGGGCGGAAACGGCTCCGACTACCGGCGCAACCGCGAAGCCCTCAGTGCCCGCAACCACTATGTGGCGGACTCGAGCGGCGCATATTTCCTCGAGGGCGTGACCGCGACCACGCAGGTGTATTACATGCCCGCGCTGGACGAGACCTACGAACCGGCCGAGGCGGCACCCGAAGGCAGGCCGCGCCCTGTCCGCAACGACCGGAATTGGCCCGCTCGCGAGATCATCGCTCTGATGAAGTGGGAGGTGGAGAAGGGCGCAGCGGACGGCCTGCTGAGAGGCGGCGCCGAAGGGATCTGGCCATACCTCGAAAAAGTCGGTGCCCGCATCGTCGGCCAGTGGAAGGCTGTCTACCCGCCGGAGAGTGGATTCGAGGAGAGCTCTGAGTACGACGAAGTGTTCTTGATGGTGCGCTACGCCGGCTACGAGCACTGGAAGGCCGCCCGCCCGGACCAAATCGTGAGCATGGGAGGAGACGGCCCTGACTACGCGGCCTACAAGGCTAGCTTGGATGCCCTTTCAAGGGCGAGTCGAAGCCAGACCGTGACGTTCCTTGAGGGCTACCTGTACCAGAGCCCGCCCAAATTCCTCCCAGGCCTGCCCGAAGCGTACCGCGCAATCGAGTAACGCGGTTCTGGTACCAGTGACATCAGAATGACTGGCGCATTACCTCATAGAGTCTGATGCCGCAGCAGCATCACTGCCTGATGATTGCGGAGGGAGGCACAATGTCGAAGAGGAGGCCCGCCCCTCAACGCGCAATCGTGAGGTGTTACCGTCCGGAGCGTCGTAGCGTCACCAGAGACGGCCGACTGGCCGCAGCACCCGGCGGTGGAGGTGGACGCAATGGCTCTAAACATATAAGCGCTCCAATGTTTGACATTCCTGTGTTTAATTTGATCTCATGGTCGCTTGGGCGAAGCAAGACCTGATCGTCGTGGGAGAAGTCACTAACGAGTAGGCGTTTGCAACGCTCACTGATGCGAATCGTGGAAGAGAAGCCAAGCCCCAACGGATGTGTCCGATTCGTGTGCGAAGTCACCTGTTCTGATACGGGCGCGTATTGGCACGTCGAGACGCTGACCTACCTCTTGACATGATGCCAATTACCTCGCTGAGACCAACTGAGTCAGACCAAGGACCTGAGGATGACTGAGATCTCAACTGGACTGGGCAAACTGCGGCTCCCAAACAGGCAGCGACACTTACTTGGACTGCTTGACTTACTTGGAGGGCGAGTTGGCAACTTAGACTTCCAAAAGCTGCTGTTCCTCTATTGCCGAGAACCCAACGTGCCACAAATCTATGACTTCGTTCCATATCGCTTCGGTGCGTTCTCATTCACTTCATATGCCGATCGCAGGAAACTTGTCGCTCTCCAACTACTGAACGACATCGACGGACGCTGGATCCTCTCGGACAAAGGACGGATGATTGCAGGTCGCGCACACGAGCCACACATGACGGATTTCGTCCGAAGGAATCGGAATCTTCGTGGCGACCACTTGATCGCGGCAACCTACCGCCAGTTCCCGTACTTCGCAATTCGCAGTGAGATCGCAGACAAGATTCTCCGTGGTGACAACGTTACGTTACGAAAGATCGAGTCTGCTCGCTCAATCGCAACTCCCGCTCCGCTAACCACGATTGGTTACGAAGGGCGGACCATCGAGAGCTACTTGAATGCGTTGCTCTTGGCGGGCGTGACTCTGCTTTGCGACGTGCGGAGGAATGCGATCAGCCGCAAGTATGGTTTTTCCAAGAAGACTCTTGCGCATGCCTGCACTGGTGTTGGAATTCGATACGAGCATTTGCCCCAATTGGGAGTGGCAGGGGAACACCGCAGAAATCTCAGGTCGCAGGCAGACTACGATAGGCTGTTCGACAGGTATGAGAGGGAGGTCTTGCCTGAGCAAGAACATGAAATTGCGACGATTCGGAACTGGATCAATTCCGGCGGGCGAGTTGCCCTTACGTGCTTCGAGCGACTACCACACTGCTGTCATCGGAGCTGCGTCGCTAGCGCGATAGGAATCGATGGCGGAGCGATTGCAAGAGTCAAGCACCTGTGAGCCAAGGTGATGAGTGAACGCTTATTGATCACCGTAAAGACGTACCCCACGCTCTCGACGAAGTACGGGGAGACTGTCTGCACTGCTGGTGTTCGTGAAGATGGCACTTGGGTTCGCCTCTACCCGGTTCCATTTAGGCGACTCGGTGAATCGGAGCAGTACAAATTGTTTGATTGGGTCGAGGCACCCTTGAAGCGAAATCAGTCGGATCCAAGACCGGAGACTTTTCGGCCAATCGATCCAACTTTGATTCGTCCAGTGGACCACGTGAGCACCGCCAACAACTGGCGGGAACGTAGGCGGATCCTTCTAAACAACGCTGCCGTCTTTGACTCATTGGCGGAGATCATCGATGCAGCAAAGGCCAACGAGATATCGCTAACGGTATTCAAGCCAAAGAAGATCCTCGATTTCAGATGGGAAGAAGACACTCCGGAGTGGGACCAAGAGAAGTTGCAGAAAATGAGGAGCTATTACAGCCAGTACGACCTATTTGATGACAATTCATGGCGAGAGACTTTCAAGATCATCCCAAAGCTGCCATACAACTTTTCTTATCGGTTTGAGGACGTTCACGGTACGACGAGTGAACTTCAGATTCTCGAGTGGCAGATTGGAGCCCTCTACTGGAACTGCCTAGAGGACTCTGGAGGTGACCGAGAACGGGCGCTCAAGAAGGTTCGGCAGAAGTACCTCGATGAATTCATCAAGACTGATTTGCATTTTTTCTTGGGGACAACCCAGCAATTTCATTTCGTTGCACCTAATCCTTGGGTAATTATCGGGGTATTCCCCATACCTTGGGACTTCCAGCAGGAACTGGCGTTTTGACGCCCTCGGCTTTATGGGTTGACCATCCGCCGCTCCACACCCTCGACCACCATGTATGGCGATAGCACGGTGGGCGTTGCGAGTTCCGGAAAATCTGACCGCCCAAATTCCGGAAATTATGGCCGGTTCGTCTGGTCCTGACCGGCCCGATACTGCCCTATCCTCCAATTCTGGGAGTCCGAGTTCGGACTTCCGGGAACAGGAGGAGTTGATGT
>JAJEHF010000222.1 GCA_022823865.1 Bryobacterales bacterium | reverse complement strand
GTATGCGGTGCGAGCGGGGCACCCGGGTTTCAGCTTGACGAGCTGATGAAGTTCCACGGGAGCAGGTCGTCGAGGCGGTCATTGGGATGGCCGGCCGCGATAGCTTCGAGTGTGGCTTTGAGCCAGACGTAGGGCTCGACGCCGTTCAACCTGGCGGTCTGGGTGAGTGAAGCGATCCGGCCCCATGCGACCGCGCCCTCATCGTGGCCGGCGAACAACGCATTCTTTCTGGTAAGGGCAATCGGCCGGGCGAGGTTCTCGACGGCATTGCTATCCATCTCGACGCGGCCGTCGGCGAGGAAGAGCTGGAGGCCGTCCCAGTGGCGGGCGATATAGGCGAGCTTTTCGCCGAGCCGGGACTTGGGCGAGACGCGGGCGCGCTGCTGCTTCAGCCAGCCGCCGAAGGCTGCGACCAGGGGCGCGGATCGCGCCTGCCGCTCAACGAGACGCCGCTCGGGTGGGCTGCCGCGTATATCGGCCTCGACGGCGTAGAGCTCGGCGATCCGGCGCAGGCCCTCGGCCGCGATCTCCGAGCCGCTGCTGTCGTAGATTTCGCGCAGCCGGCGCCGGCAATGGCTCCAGCAATATGCGAGCTGAAGTGGCGAGCCTCCCTTGCGGCCCGGCCGGGTCAGCCGGTTGTAGCCGGCATAGCCGTCCACCTGCAGGATGCCGTCGAAGCCGTCGAGGAAGCGCTCGGCATATTCGCCGCCGCGCCCAGGCGCATAGAAGTAGACTACGCCCGGCGGATCGGGCCCGCCCCAGGCACGGTCGTCCCTGGCGAGCGCCCACAGCCAGCCCGTCTTCGTCCTGCCGCGGCCCGGATCGAGCACCGGCGCCCGCGTCTCGTCCATGAAGAGCTTCGAAGAGCGCTTGAGATGCTCCGCCAGCCGGTCGGCCACCGGCCTCAGGTGGAACGAGGCCCTGCCGACCCAGCCGGCCAGCGTCGAGCGGTCCAGATCGAGGCCCGAGCGGGCATAGATCTGCGCTTGGCGGTGCAACGGGCAATGGTCCAGGTATTTGGAGACGAGCACATGGGCGATCGCGCCTTCGGTCGGCAGCCCGCCCTCGATCAACCGGGCCGGCGCCAGCGCCTGGGTGACACCCTGCTCGCAGGACCGGCAGGCGTATTTCGGGCGTACCGTGACGATCACCCGCAACTGCGGCGGCACGATGTCCAGGCGCTCCGTGCGGTCCTCGCCGATCCGCACCATCTCCCCGCAGCCGCAGGGGCACAGCGTGCTCTCCGGCTCGATCACCTGCTCGATCCGCTCCAGGTGTTCCGGCAAATGGCCGAGATTGCGCGCCGGGCGGGGCTTCTTCGGTGTCCGCGACGGCGACGGATCGCCAGCTGCGGCCTCCGCTTCCACCTCCGCGGACGCGCCCTCCAGGTCCTCGAACGCCAGCTGGCGCTCGTCCGCCGTCAACTTCTCCGACCTCTTGCCATACAACAGGCGCAGCAGTTCGAGGTTCAGATGTTCGAGACGGCGGATACGCTCCGTCTGCGCCCCGTTACGGTCCGCCAGCACGTCCTTCTCGGCGGCAAGACGGGCCTTCTCTTCCGCCAGCGTCTCGTTCTCGGCGCGAAGCGTCTCCAGCGCCGCGATCGCCTGCACCGCAGCTTCGCGCTGTTCGGGTGTCAGCGTTCCGAGGTCGATCTCCGCAAGAGCCGGCATGGCCAGTCTGGTAGCACAGTGTCGGGATGCAGCACGCCCCGATCCGCCGGCTGAGTCATTCGGCCGCAGCCGGGCGCCGCGCCGACAGCGCCCGCACACGCCGCCAGTCCAGCCCGGAGAACAGCGCCTCGAACTGCGCATGGTTCAGCGACATCACACCGTCGCGGATCGCCGGCCACACGAAGCCCTGGTCCTCCAGGCGCTTGTAGACCATCACCAGCCCGGTCCCGTCCCAGTAGATCAGCTTCAGCCTGTCAGCTCGTTTCGCACGGAAGGCAAAGACCGTTCCCGTGAACGGGTCCTTGCGCAACACGCTCTTCACATGCGCGACAAGGCCGTCGTGCTGCTTTCTGAAGTCCACGGGCTTCGTTGCAATGACGATCCGGACCCGGTTCGAGGGGAAGATCATGCCGAAGCGTTCAACGCAGAGACGATCTCGGCGATCCGGCAAGCCGGCGTCGTAGCGTCCAGACGAAGCGTCACCCGGTCCCGGATCACTTCCAGGCGCTCGCCGCCCGATGCCGGAACCCGACCCTCGTTCTGACGCAAGACCACCGGGGCAAAACCTATATCGCCCTCCAGCGCCGGCAACACCAGAAGGCCCTTCCGTGCCTGGCGGCGCCATTCCGAGAGCTGGTTCGAGTTGATCTCGTAGCGACGCGCTACCCCGGCGACCGTCGCGCCTTCCTCCAATGTCTCGGCAACAATCCGCGCCTTCACCGATGCCGGCCAGCGACGCCGAAAGCCATCACGCGCCGGCAACACTTCAACACTGGCGTTGGTGAGAATCTCTGCTGAGGGCTCCAATGAGAAATTCCCTTCGTCTCATTCGAAGCCCTAACTCCCACATCAACACGCCCGCATGAAGGTGGGCCGCTCGCACCGCATACCGTCTTTCACGCTGTGCGGTGTACAAATTGCTGTCGGTGGCCGTCCGGCTCCGAACGGCCGAATAGACGGAACCGGGTAACAACAAGGGGCTCTCATGAACGTCAACGCTGTGCGCAGGACCATGACCGCGCTGCCGCTCATCGCCATGCTGGCGCTGGCCGCTGTGGGAGTGGTGGAGGCGCCAGCATGGGGGTGAGCCCTAGAGTGCCTACGACCCCCGTTAATATGGGCGTTTCGGAGGATCGACGTTTCCCGATTTTTGGCACCCGCGGTCAATCAAAGTGGGACGATTGCTGCGATAGTCGATGGCGATCGTGTGAGGGTCTCGGCGCCGAAGGCATTCGCGGGCAAGACTCTCCCGAAGAGATCATTGCCGACGACCTCGTTCATCTCGGGTCCATCACTAAAGCCATGACGCCGACAATGCCGGCGACCCCGGTTGTGGACGGTACGAACACCAACGGTTGGAATACGACCGTCGCGGCAGCCTTTCCCGTGCTCGCGGGCTCGATCCGTCAGGACTATCGCGCTGTCACGGCGGGGCAGTTCGCGAGGATGCGCGGGGATCTCCCGCGTAACTCCGCAGATCGGAGCGCCCGCTTGGCGCCTGGCTGGGATGACCTGGATACCGCTCGCGATCCCGCGGGACCCGTTCATGTTTCCATCGACGACCGGGCGAAAGAGGAACTGCGGGCTGTCGGCTTGTGATCCCGCAGAGTGTAACGGTGGTCTACAAATACGTTGAT
>JAJEHF010000039.1 GCA_022823865.1 Bryobacterales bacterium | reverse complement strand
ATTGTCAAGCGCGCCAGCGGCTGGGCCCGCAAGCGAGCCGCTGGCCGCTCACAACGGTTCCCGCTCAGAGACAGGACCCCGCCACGAGCAACCGTTCGAAACCTACCCGGCCCCAACCAGCGCAAGCATTGCTGCGCGTGATCTCAGGCCACAAGACACATAGTCAAAAAAGGGCCTGAGCAGTTACCTAGGGAGTTCAGTTGTGCCATTGATGCGCATAATCTCATATAGCGTGGCAATCCGTCAAGCAGATCAACCGAACACATGCTAAGTCCTGTATCCTCAACACATGAGACGCGCCCCGATCAGTTGTGCCTTCACGGGGCGCGTCTCTCTTGGAGGTGCAATATGGTCATGAGGTGGATGGAATGCCCGGGTGGGCATGTCGCCGTGCTCGAATACAACGGCTCATTTTGCCGGTCCTACCTAGCTTTAGGCGACACATTGCGCTCTTGGGACGATCACGGACAGAAGAGGTCCGAACATCGTTCGCATGAATCCGCGATGGCGGCTGCGGAGAGGGAGGCGCGACGATACCTCCGAGAGACCATCACGCTAGATGCTCTCGAGACTGTCGCTCCCGAATCCTCAGTCGCTTACAGAGAGGCTGAAGAGTCTCTGTATTCGGCAGATTACGCTCCCTTAGCGTGCCTGCTGGCATTGCGCCGTGCTGGATTCCAGTGCAGCCCGCAAGACGACCTCGGAAGGTCGCTGTACAGGCTGTCCTGAAATGTCGAGGCGAGACACTATCGAGCTGCTACAGGGGCGAGCAGTGGCGGCTTGCATCATGGATTCAGCACAGAGTTTGGTACAGATCCATGGTGAGATCGACGCCCACCCACTGGAGCTTGCGAGACGATGTTTCAATTCCCTGTGTTGGCAGCGTGAGAGTAGCTGGGAAGCGTACCGTGTCGGCATTGAAGCAATCGAACGGCAGCCATGCGCAAATAGCCCCGACAATCTTCTAGATGCCCGGAGAATCTTGGCGTCCGCCGGGGCTGAGTTACTGGCTGCAAACCTAGAATCCATCGGGGAAGGGCGCGGTCCTTGGCGATGAAGATCAGCATCGAGATTCCGGAGTCTAGCAGCGCTCCGGAGTCTATACAGCTATTCCCTTCCGGGCCGGAAATCGTTGCGATAGACGGTCGGAAGTGGATGCTTTCGGACCCGGACAGCGTAGTTACGGAATCCATGTCTAACGGCTTGGAGTTACCAATTGACTGGGATCATTTTGGGGAGGAACAGCAGCCCCAAGGCGGGTCTAACCCGGCTGCTGGATGGATCCCTTCTCTCTCTGTTCGAGATGGCGGAATATGGGCGGATGTGCGCTGGACGGATGCCGGTAGACAGTCTGTAGAGTCTCGCTCTTATCGCTACGTATCGCCTGAGTTCCTGTACTTGCCGAGCACAGAGATCGTGCGAATAACAGGCGCGTCACTCGTGAACAAGCCAGCGCTGGCAATGCAGGCGCTGGCACGTGAAGCCGCTATGTCCGGCCGCCTCGATGCGCTGAGTCGGGAAGTGGAAGCGCTGCGTGAGCAAGTGGCGGAATCCGAATTGTCGCGGGCTGCCGCGGAAGTGGAAGCGGCACTGAACGCCGCTTGCGCAAGCGGCGTCATAACGCCCGCTGACAAAGATCACCATAGGGCCGCTATCACCAGCGGGGAAGGTGGCATGGAGCGATTCCGTAGGTTCGTAACGACACAGATGGCCGCGTATCCGGGCGGTATCGCGGGCCGGGCTGATTCGCGCTTGGGCGCCACCCCGGGTGTCCAGCCGGGGGCTAGCCCGGAGATTGATCGGGTCGCCGCGCTGCTAGGCAGAGACGCGCAGTTTATCCGGGATCATCAGAGGAGGAAGTCATGATCTTCAACCGGTCCAACATCGAGGCTGTATTCGAAGGCCTTAAAGCGGAGTTTAACGATGCTTTCGATCTTGCGAAGGTAACCTATCCCAAGATCGCCACAACCATCAATTCATCTACAGGCGTCGAGGAGTACGCTTGGGTAGATGCACTTCCCAAGATGCGAAAGTGGGTCGACGAGCGCCATATTCGCAAAATTGGCTCTCACTTGTATCGCCTGAAGAATGAGGACTGGGAGACCACGATTGATCTGAATCGAAACGACATCGAAGATGATCAATTAGGGATGCTCAAGGGCCGTGTGCGGGCCGCCGGAATGGTGGCACGGACGTGGCCGGACGAGATGGTTTATGCAGCTGTAAACGCTTCCTTTAAGTCGAAGGGATACGACGGGGTAGCGTTTATCTCCAAAGCACACCCCCTAGACGGGCAGCCGGGCTCTAGGACGTTCTCCAATCAGATAGACAAGCCGCTATCGGCTACCAGTCTAACGGCTGCGCAAGCCGCATTGGGGGCCGCCGAAACAGCCCTAATGAAGATGGAAGATCACCAAGGCAACAAGCTTGGATTGATGGGCGGATGCTTGCTGGTTCCCCCTGATCTGTACACCACGGCAACACTGCTCATGGAGAGCGATGTGCTAGGCGGCGATGATCCTAACCCGTTCAAGGGACGCTATGAAGTTGTGGCCTCTCCACGCCTGACAGATGCAAAGAAATGGTGGCTGATCGCGGAAGCATCAGCGGGTCTGCTTCCCTTTGTTTGGCAGGAGCGCATGACGGCGACGATTGAAATAGTAAACTCTCTAGATGACCACTATGTTTTCATGACCAACAAAGCACTTTTGGGGGTCCATGGCAGAGGCGTGGCGGGGTATACGTTGCCACAACTTGTAGTCGGCTCAACTGGCACGGGCTAATGGCGATACGCACCTTGCGGGCGGCAGCCAAGGCAGCGGACGGGACAGACACGGAAGCGGGACCGGCAATCCAAGCAGCCATCGAGTCCGTTCTTGAGCTCGCTGATATCAGCCGCCGGTCACTTCAACCAGCGAGCGATCAAGCAATCCTTGGCTTGCAGGCTGTTGCGGCTTTAGCTGAGAGATTCTCGCATAGGCGATCATGTACAAACGTGGAGTATCGTGAAGCGCTCGAAGCGCTCACAACCATCAAGCGCGGGCCGGGCGGCCGATTCCCCCGGCAGCGGCCCTGGGAGCGCCTGAGAGCGCCTTCGCGGGCCGGGCGGCCGATTCCCCCGGCAGCGGCCCTGAGAGCGCCTGAGAGCGCCTTCGCGGGCCGGGCGGCCGATTCCTCCGGCAGCGTGATTCTCATTTAGCGTGGCACGCGTCTCATTTATCGTGGCACGCAACACCGGTGGCGATCGACGAAGAGCTCGACCTGCGAACCAATCGATTCGTCGATCACCGGGCCGTGAGTACCCTCAGTGCCGGCGTCACGACCGGCATCGCGCCCAGCGCCTCGACCCGGTGGATTCGAGCGACGATCGGGGTCCTGTTGGGGCTGGGCGAGAACTTGTCCGCCAACGAGTCCGCCCGCCCCTGCGAGAAGGGCTCCGCTTGCAATGAACGACCGTCGCGTTGGCATTCCCCGTCCAGGCCGTGCACCCCGCGCCCCGGCGCCACCTGAGCGTACCCCAGAGTCCAGTTGTTCGGCGGGTTGCTTGGGCTGAGCTGAAGCCATGCCGATACCCGATACCATGCGCGAGGGGCGGCCCCCCAAGGAGCCACGGTCAGTAGCAGGCCCATCAAGACCGGTAGCGCTCGAAGCGCCTTGCTCATGCTGTCTCCGCCGCCTCTCGGGCATGGCCCATCCGAGCAAATTCAACCTCGGTTCGGGCGTCGAACGCCACGCCCGGCCAGCCTCGGATTGGTGATTCGGAAATCCCAACGATGGGGCTCAGGCGCGGCGGCCATGGTGGACGCGAGCAGCGCCGTACTATTGCCGATCATTTTGGTAGGCCTCGCTCGTCATAAAGCATCTTTCCATGCTCTACGGCAGACGGTCCCGGCCCCATGAGCTTCGCGCACCGCTCAGCGATGGTGCGCAGCCTTTCAGCGCGAGCCTGAACGCTGCGGCTGCGCCGTTCGCGTGCCAGACGCTCGCGCAACGCGACAGTGATCGCACCCGATATGGTCTCGCCTGTCAGCCGCGCCAGTTCGCGCGCAAGCCGACAGGTTTCGCCGTTCTTGATTTTGAGGCTCATCGTGCCTTGGGTAGGACAATTCTAGCCGCTCTACCCTGCGTGGTTTGTCGATTGGGATCGTTCATTGGAGCGCTTCCCCGCCTGCCCGGCGAGCTGGCTCTTGCGGATACACATTCGGAGCGGGAGCAGGCGGACTGGCAGAGCTGGTGGACTGTCCGTTCCGATGGCCGTGACGGCACCCGGCGCTTGGCACTGTAGGCACTCGTTGCAGTGCCAACTACACGGAATGTCGGCAAGAAGATGGCAGCATGTTCTCCGCCTCAATCAGGCGGCGCGCTGTTGGCGCGCGTACTCTTGCGCTAGATCGTAATAGGCTTGGAGACGAACCCAGAACAGGGCGGTTGACCAGCCTGCCGCAGCCATCTTTAGGGCCAGAGCGGGCGAGATTCCGCGCTTTCCGTCCACAAGTCGCTGCAACTCCGTCCGGCTCACGTCCAAGCGTTTGGCGGCGGATTCGATGCTCATGCCGTCCATCCACAAGTCGCGGATCACAGCGCCCGGGTGCGGCGGGTCACTCATTAGTTCGGAATCCACGGCTGCTAAATGATAATCGACTAGGTCGACCGCCCAAGCATCACCGTCTTGGAATCGGAATGTGACTTGCCAGTTGGCCTATACCCAAAGGGACCAAGACCCAACTCGATCCCTCTGCAAGGGATGCAGGCCAGCCACGCCGTTGAGGTCACCCGGAACGGAGGCGTTCTGGCGTGTAAGCAAGATTGACCTGATCTTGCCAGCATGCGTGGAAAGCACTCGACTGGCATCGTTGCGGTCACGAAGCCGCTTCAGCCCGCTGCGACGAAAAGACCGGATCAAGACGCCGTCCGACTGAAGGCGCTGTCGTCTCGAGGGGCCCGCTGGCGCGGCGGTTGATCCTATGTGGATAAATTCAAGATGCCTGACCGACGGATTGGGCTTCGCGCTCTCGACGCCGAGCGAAGAACGACTGCAGCAAGTCCAGGCACTCGACCGCTAACACACCTTCCTCGATCTCCAGCCTGTGATTGAGCAGCTCCGAGTCTGCCAGCCGGAACTTGCTGCGCACTGCGCCAAATCTCAGATCCCGTGATCCGAAAACGAGGCCCGCAATCCTGGCAGTCACCAAGGCTCCGGCGCACATTGCGCAGGGCTCCAGCGTCGTGTACAGAGTCGCCTCGCGCAGGCGATGGTCACCGAGCTCCCGCGCCGCCTGTCGGAGGGCTACGATCTCGGCATGGGCCGTGGGATCCGCATCGCGGATCTGCCGGTTCGCGCCGCGTCCGACCACCCTGCCGTCATGCACGACGACGGCGCCGACCGGAACCTCGTCGGCCTCGTCGGCCTCGCGCGCGAGCGCAAGGGCCTCGCGCATGAACCGCTCGCTGTCGCCCGGCAAGTCAGTGCCCGCCGGCGCCCTCTCCGAGCCAGTACTCCAGGTCGGGCAACACCACTGCTTGCATCTCCGGCGTATCGACGTTGCTCGGCTCTAGCAGGTACGCTCCGGAATCGATGTGGGCCTCCGTCGGCTGCCCGTTCAGATACAGGGACATCTGCCGCGTGCTCTCGTAGCCCATCTTGAAGGGATCCTGGACCACGATCGAGTCGATCACGCCCGCCCGCATGTCGTCGATCAATGTCTCAGAGGCATCGAAGCCTACGATCTTGACCTTGCCGGCGAGACCGCGCTGCTTGACGGCCTGCACCGTGCCGTCGACGCTCGATTCGTTGTCTGCGAAGAACCCGGCCAGGTCGGGGTGGGCCGTCATCAGGTTCTCGGCTTCGGCCAGGGCCTTGGCGCGATCGGCCATGTTGAACTTGACGGCGACGACTTCGATATCCGGGTACTTCTCCTCCACCGTCTCGACGAACCCCGCTTCGCGCTTCATCGTGGAAGCGCTGCCAGGCATGAAGCCGATCACGCCGACCTTGCCCCGGCCGTCAAGGATCTGGGCCATGCGGTCGGCCGCCATGACCCCGCCAAGGTAGTTGTCGGTCACTACGAACGTGATGATCTTGTCCGTGTTGATGGCCGAGTCGAAGATCGCGACCGGTATGCCACTATCCGCCGCGCGCTCGACGACCGTGACCAGCGCCTCGGAATCCACCGGCGCCAGCACGATACCGTCGGCCTGGCGGGTGATGAAGTTCTCGACGATGGCGATCTGACGCGCCGCATCGATTTCCATCTGGGGCGCGTTCCACTCGATGTCGAGCTCGAACTCGCGGCCCGCCTTGATCGCGCCCGCATGGACAGATTGCCAGAATGTGTGGTTCGTGCCCTTGGGGACAACGCCGATGACGGGCATTCCCTTCTTGTCCGCACAACCGCTGACGGCGCCCAGACCGGCACTGGCCGCCAATAGTTCCCTGCGCGTGAGCATGCTGCCATTATGGCGCAGTGCCCCCCAGGCCGGGTGGCTCCTCGTTCGCGATCCTGCGGGCGGCAGGGGGCGACTCTACGCGCCCGAACTGTGCGTCACAAGGTGGCGTTGGGCTGCCATTGCACTTCCGCGTCGCCCATGCATTGGCAAACCCACCGGCTCCAAACGAACAGCGCATCAGAGAGCCGGTTCAGGTATCGCGCCACCAGCCGCAAGTCGTGCTCAGAGCTCATCAGCGCCACGACTCGGCGCTCGGCCCTGCGGCAAACGGTCCGGCAGACGTGCAGGTCGGCATTCACCGCGGAGCCACCGGGCAATACAAACGATTCCAGCGGCCGCAGTTCGCCGTTCATGGAATCGATTTCGGCTTCCAAGCGCTCCACTTGCGACTCCAGAACTCTCGGCTGGCGCTCCCGAACAGAACCCGGATCCGTGGCGACCTCAGATCCGAGATTGAACAGTTCGTGCTGCACGCGCAGCAGGATCCCGTCCAAACGCCCGAGTCCCGCATCGCGGCCGGTCGCGGCCCGCAGGCTCTCCCGTGCCCGCCCGATGCACGCATTCAGCTCGTCGACCGTTCCGTAAGCCTCCACGCGAGGATCGTCCTTGCGCACCCGGCGGCCGTTGACCAGCAAGGTCGTGCCGGCATCACCGCTGCGCGTGTAGACGCGCGTCAGTGAGATGCTCGGCTCGCGGAATTCGTTGTCAGCCATTGCAGAGGATCATACGCCAGCGGGATGCCAAAGAGGGCGAGTCAGTGTCTAAGGAAGCGCTACGTGGCACAGTTCCACGCCCGTCTCGGTCAGCAGTTCCTGGGCTGTTTCGTTCAGCGCGTAGTCAAGGTTGTAGACCACGCGCGAGATGCCCGCGTTGATGATCATCTTGGTGCAGATCAGGCAAGGCGAGCAGGTGGAGTAAATGGTCGCGCCCTTGACGCTGATGCCGTGGTAGGCAGCCTGCACGATTGAGTTCTCCTCTGCGTGGCTGCACAGGCACTCGCCCAGCATCGTGCCGCTGTCCGCGAACGAGTTGCACCTCGGGCACCCCCCCTCATTGCAGTTCTTCGCTCCGCGCGGGGTTCCGTTGTAACCCGTCGAAATGATCCGGCGGTCACGCACGATCACGGCCGCGACCCGGCGCTTCATGCAATTGGAGCGCAAGGCCACGATGCGGGCGATCTGCATGAAGTACTCGTCCCATCCCGGCCGATCCGACCCCATCATCCAGCGCTTGACAAGTTCCGTGACGGCGGCCTTGAATCCGTCCAACGTGCCGCTGTTGTCCAGCGTCTCGTCGGCCTCGGCCCAAGTGTCACGCAGCCGCTGGTGTGCCGGGTCAGCGCCATTGATCTCACGATCTTCCAGTTCAGCGAACTCTTCGAAGGAAGCCGGCACGCGCTCGCCGCCACGGCGCACCACGCGCTCGTAGCGCAGCTTGCGCGGAGCGTCCAGGTGCAGCAGGCGGAACTCGCCCCACTCCCGCAGGGCCCGCACCTCGAGCGGGTTGCGGATCGAGTCGATCACGTAGTTCTGGTCGGGGCGTAGCTTGCGCCCCACGCGGTGCGCCAGAATGGCCGAACCAAGCTCGGTGCGCAGACGGTTGCCCTCGGCGATCAGGTTCTCGCGATTGGCGGCGAGACCCTTCTCTGCCAGCTCTTCGCGGATGACGTCCGAGAGCGAGTAGGTCTGAAACCCTTTGCGCTTCAGCAACTCGCAGGCAACGGTCTTGCCCGAGCCGTTCGTACCGGTCAACCCGATGATCATCGCGATAAGAATCCATCGTAATGCACCGGCCAAACCGTCTGGTGTCAATTCGCCCGCGACGACATCGTTTCGCGCGAGCTGGCTGGAGTGACAGTGGCTCGCGATCACCATAGCTAAGCGGCTGGTGGGCGCAAAATGATCGACCTCCTAATATCGGTATCTCGCAGATCAAGACTCAAGCCAGGAATCCGATCGGCTGGACTCACCATTCAAGCTTCGAACCTGTAACTTAAGAACTTGGCACGTAGAAGTCCGAAAATGCGAATCAATTCCAAGGGTCAAGTGACGATTCCAGTGAGCCTTCGGCTACGCCTCGGGCTACTCCCCAACACCGAGGTCGTGTTCGAAGAATCGCACGGTGGAGCCCTGATCCGTCCTGTAGTGAGCCTCAAAGACTTGATGGAACAACGCCTTCGTAAGGCTAGCGGAGTCGCTGCCAACGGCCCCTCGACCGACGAGATCTTGCAGCTGACTCGCGAGGACAAGTGAGGCGGCGCTCGCCGACTCGCGTCTGCTGTCGGACATTCTCACTGACAACCCGACATGGAGACCGTGGTCGGAGACTGCTCTGATCGCCTTACCGCCTGGAAGCTTCCGTCATGACCTGCTGGCTCGCGGGTGAGCACCTGCGGTGATCCGCCGGGCAATCCGGGTCTCGTCATGGTCGAAGGCGGGCCGGTAGAGCGCGATTTCCTCGGCTGTCATGCCCGCTGCAAGACAGTTTGGCTGCCATTGCTCGTCGATGATCGAGGTAATCCGCGAAAGCTCTGCAGCCGCTGCGTCCCGTGGGACCCCAAAGATGGGACTCGCCTCAAGAGCGGCCTCGATCGAGGCCGTGTTGCCGCTGAGCTCGCTGATGCCCGTCTCCAATTGCCGCCGTCGGAAAGGCTGTGGATTGATATCGAAAGCTGGGGAGAGAGTCCAGCGGCCCCCGCCAGCGTGTAGCAATCCGTGGTTCTTCAGGTGGTCATCTGTATTCGAGACAAGGATCGTGAACAGGATTCTCCGGTAGAGTTCGGCCATCTGTTCCCGAGGATCAAGAGCATGCGCCCGCAGGCTGTCCGAAATGTCCGTGTAGAATGCGCCGCCGGCAGCCTTCGTCCCCAGGAACGACTGGGCGGAGAGATAGCTGAAGCGTGCCCCGACGCCGCGGTCGAATCGCTTGATCAGAGCGACTGGGCGATTCGTCTCGGCGAGCTCGAGCCGTGCCGAGGCGGCACGAATGCCTGCTGCCCGAGCGAGTCTCAGCGTCGCGACCTCGGCTCGCTCGATTGGCATGGAGTCCTCGTCGGTCGTGAACTTGGCGATGTGCAAGTGGCCGCTATCGTCGCGGACGCTCGCCTTAGGACGGGTCCCTCCAAGGGAGCCCGCGCTGCCTAGGAGTTGATTCATGTCCGACGAAGCCATCGCCGCAGCTCTGCCGACGGCGCTCGCCAAACTCCTGAGTCTGGCGAGTTGACTCAGGCGGGGAACGGGGGAATCCGAACGAGACAGCGGTATCCCCTCTTCACCGAGGTACCGAAGCGAACCCTGGCGGGTCAGATCGTCCGCGGCGAGGAGATAGTCCAGTTCCGTCAAGGCGCCGTTCGGTGCTCTACCGATCAGGCCGCGCCCCCAGGAGTCTGGCGAGCCGTCACAGACCGGCCCCGGCAGGACGTCCCGCGGATTGACGCGCGACGAGGAGGCGTAGAACGGGGACTCGCCGAGGGGCATCGAAGGCGCTATGGAGAATCGCTGCGGATTCTCAAGCCATTCGAGGGCGTAGCGGAACATGCTTGCTTGGCGCCTGCCATCCGTCTCGAAGACGATCTCGCCGACCAGTTGGCGCGGTTCGCCAAGCGCGACTCGGACGCGCTTCGTCTGCTTGCTCATTCGTTGCCTTCTGGGGCACCGCCGGGCGCAAAGACCAAAGCCTTAGGGCTGCGTATCCGTTGGGGCAGGCTCCCGATGTCGAGCATCAGGCCGGTGTCGTCCGTGGATACGTCGATGATTGTTCCAAGGCGATGCAACTCGCCCAGAGCCAGCAGGGCCATCGCCACGGCGCCAATGGCAACGCCGGGATCCCCTTTCTCGAGGCGAAGAAGGGTCCCTTGGGACACTCCCATGCGCACGGCGAAATCCGCCACTGGCATGCGTCGTTTCTTGCGCGCGATCCGAATGTCTTGACCGAGTTCCCGCAATGCGCGCCGGACGGATGGTGTATAGAGACGCTGCCCCATAAGTATCAATATATAGCTTCTTAAAATATTTTGTATGCGATATCTAAAAACTTATCAGCAGAACTACACTCTTGCCAGACCTGACCTGCCAGACCTTTCGCCAAACTTGCAGCCGCAACAACGGACGCCTAACTCGCTCGCTCGCACGTCTCAAGCAGTCCCTAGCCCGCCCACCAACCGAGCTCTTGCTGCGCCTCGCAATGCCCCTGCTCGGCAGCGCGCTCCAACCACTTTTCCGCTTCGGCGGGGTTTCGCAGTTCACTCGGCCCGTCCCTGTAGATCATGCCGACTTGGAATTGAGCGTCACTGTGACCTTGGCCAGCGGCCTTCAGCAGCCATTCCAAGGCGGCCGCGGGATCAGCGGTCACGCCTCGACCGTCGAGATTCATCATTCCAACGTTGTACTGGGCACTTGCGTCCCCGAACTCGGCTGCTTGTCGCCACCAGCGCTGGGCCTCGCTGTCGTTTGCCTCGACACCGACGCCTTGCCGGTACAGGTCCCCCAACTCGCGGGCTGCTTCCCGGCTGCCCTGTTCCGCTGCACGGAGCAACCACTCGACTGCCTTGACGCTATCTCGAACGCCAGCCGGACCGCGCATGAGCAGCTGTCCCAGCCGGAGCTGCGCCCCCGCATGGTCCTGCCGCGCCGCCAAGCCTAGCCAGCGTGCCGCTTCGGACTCGTCCTGGGGGACGCCTCGGCCCTCCAAGTAAGTCAGGGCCAGTTCCCACTGCACGTGCAGGTCGCCTGCCTCGCCGCTTCTACGCTTGAGCTGCAGCTTGGCCTCGCCATCGCCTTGGGCAGCTGCCTGCCGCCACCAGTGCGCGGCCTTGAGATCGTCGCGGTCCACTCCGCGGCCTGCGGCGTACATCTTCCCGAGATGGAGCTGTGCTTCGGCGTCGCCGGCTTCGGCGAACGAACGCTCGTATTCGAACCACCAGCGCACGATTGCGTCGTCCTCAATCTCAAAGCCGAGACCGCTCCGGAGCAGATGGCCGAGCCGCGTTCGCGCTTGGACGTGACCCTGCATGGCGGCTGCCAGCCACCATGCCGCGGCCTCGTCAGGATCTTGATCGACCAGCGTGCCCTCGTAGCAGAGGCGCCCGTAGTTGAACTGCGCCTCCGCAATGCCTTCTTCGGCCCGTTTCCGGACAAGCTCTGCTTGCCCATTGCCGACACGGCGGATCGTGCGTGCCACAGACGTTCCCTTCCGCTGCGAAGACTGCACTTTAGCGCACCCCGTCCGATCGACCGGTCGCGGATGTGCCTCCGAATTCGACGCCCGCGCGTGCTAGCCTAGAGAGCAAGCGGAGCGCTAGGGTCGGCCCGCGCGGGAAGCCGTGCCGGGGCTAGTCTGTTCGTCGCAACATGAAGGCTCGCGGAACCCGCCCTGCGCCGACCCAGACCTATTGCCCTGCGGCTGCTGAGCACAGTCTCTCGCGGCAGGCAGGATCCGCACCCGCACTCGATTCGGCATTGCCATGGATAACTACCTAGCGCCCTCCCTCGCACTCGGGGCCATCGGATTGTTGGCCTCTTTCCTGACCTTTCTCACGATCCGCAAGCGTTCGGCCGGTACCGACCAGATGCGTCAGGTCGCCGGCCTGATCCGCGTAGGGGCTATGGCCTTCCTGTACCGCGAGTACCGCATCTTGGCGATCTTCGTGGTCCTCGTCGCCGGGTTGATCGGCTGGCAGTTGGGTGCTCGCATGGCCCTGAGCTTCGCGGTCGGCGCTGCCTGCTCGGTAATCGCCGGCCTGATCGGGATGCAAGCGGCGACGCTCGCGAATTCGCGCACCAGCGAGGCCGCCCGCTCGGGCAGTCTCGCCGCAGCGCTGACCGTTGCCTTCAGCGGCGGCACGGTCATGGGCCTGGCGGTGGCCGGGCTGGGCCTGCTGGGCGTGGGCCTGTTGGCGGTCAATTTCCAAGGTGCCGAGAACGCGGTCTATCTGAACGGCTTCGCCATGGGGGCCAGCTCGATCGCGCTGTTCGCCCGCGTCGGCGGCGGCATCTATACCAAGGCGGCGGACGTGGGAGCCGACTTGGTGGGCAAGGTGGAAGCAGGCATCCCGGAAGACGACCCGCGGAATCCGGGTGTGATCGCCGACAACGTCGGTGACAACGTCGGCGACGTCGCGGGCATGGGGGCCGATATCTTCGAGTCGTTCGCGGGCTCGATGATCGCGACCATCGCGATCGCTGCAACCCTCCCGGCCGCGTTTCTCGGACAGCTCGCAGCGGGAGGAGAGGAAGCCGCTAGATCGGCACTGATGGCTCTTCCGCTGGTGCTCTCCGCGGTTGGCTTGGCCGCTTCGCTGATCGGCATTGGTGCGATCCGCGCGCTGAAGTCCATGGGGCCGGCTGCCGCCCTGCGCTACGCAGCCTGGCTGAGCGCTCTGCTGTTCTTGGTCGGGGGATACTTCACCGGTCAATCGATGGGAGTTGGCACCGGAGTCTTCGGCGCAGTCGTAGCCGGATGCCTCGCGGGCGTAGCCATCGGCTACATCACCGAGTACTACACCTCCATGAAGCCCGTCATGGAGATCGCCGAGGCTTCGCGGATGGGAACCGCGACCAACATCATCGAGGGCCTCGCAGTGGGGTTCCGCAGCTGCGCTACGCCCGTGCTCGTGATTTGCGCGGCGATCTTCGTAGCCCACGAATCGGCTGGCCTGTACGGCATCGGCATCGCCGCCGTGGGGATGTTGGCGACCGTTGGCATCACCATGAGCGTGGACGCCTATGGCCCGATCGCGGACAACGCCGGCGGAATCTCGGAAATGTGCGGGCTGCCACCGGAAGTGCGTGCGATTACCGACAAGCTGGACTCGATCGGCAACACCACCGCCGCGATGGGCAAGGGGTTCGCCATCGGTTCGGCCGCTCTGGCCGCTCTGGCGCTCTTCTCTGCCTACACCCAGGCACTCGACAGCACCCGCGCCGCGGCTGGCTTGGATCCCATCTCGATCCCGCTCAACTCCGCGAGCGTGGTCATCGGCCTGCTGCTCGGCGGCATCCTGCCGTTCCTGATCGCGGCCCTGACGATCAAGGCGGTCGGCCGGGCCGCCGGCAAGATCATCGACGAGATTCGAAGGCAGTTCCGCGAGATCAAGGGGCTGCTGGACGGCGCGCCAGGCGTCCAGCCGGATGCGCGGCGATGCGTCGATATAGCCACCTCGGCCGCACTGCGGGAGATGGTGGTGCCCGGCGTGATCGCGGTCTTGGCCCCGGTTCTGGTGGGCTTCACGCTCGGCCCGGAAGCGCTGGGCGGCACGCTCGCTGGCGCAACCGTCACCGGCGTGCTGCTGGCCCTCTTCATGGCGAACTCCGGCGGAGCATGGGACAACGCCAAGAAAGAGATCGAGCAAGGCAGCGTCTCCGGCGAAGGCAAGGGCTCGGAAGGGCACAAGGCCTCGGTGGTCGGCGACACCATCGGCGACCCCTTCAAGGACACGTCCGGCCCGTCGATGAACATCCTGATCAAGCTGATGTCGATCGTGGCGCTGGTCATAGCCCCCTTGATCGCCCTGTAGCCGGGCGCGGCCGCGCCGGCTGGCTGCCCGCCCGCTCTGATAGAGTGGGGATTCGATGGCGGGCAGACCCCCACATGCCGGCGGCGGGCCTCCTAGCGCGGCAGCGAGACCCCCCGGGATTCCTCCCCATCCGCAGACGCTGGATGGGGCGGCGATCCTGCACCAGATGTTTCGGTTCGACCGGGCGGCCTGGCGCATGCTGGACAGCGGCGAGCGTGACGAGATCGCGAGCGAGGCCTCCTCGGTCTTGCACGGCATGGAAGACAACGCCACCAACGGCTCGGCTGTGTTTTCGCTACTGGGCCACAAGGGCGACCTGCTCCTAGTGCATTTCCGACCCGACCTCGAGCAGGCCCATCGGGCCGAACTCGACGTTGAGAACCTGCGCCTGGCGGAGTTTCTGGAGCCGACCACATCGTATGTCTCGGTCGTCGAGCTCGGCCTGTACGACTCGTCCTACAAGCTCTACCAGGAACTGGCCGAGCAAGAGATTTCCCCGGACAGCGACGAATGGGCCCAGCGCGTGCGCACCCGCATGGACGAGCAGGCTGCTGCCATGGCGCCTCGCCTCGATCCGTCCGTGCCCGCGCACAAGTACTTGTGCTTCTATCCGATGGACAAGAAGCGCGGCGAGGAAATCAATTGGTACACCCGCCCGATTCGGGAACGCTTGCAGATGATGCGCGAGCACGGCATGATCGGCCGGCGCTACGCTGGCAGGGTCAAGCAGATCATCTCGGGCTCGATCGGGTTCGACGACTGGGAATGGGGCGTGGACTTGTTCGCCGACGATCCGCTGGTGTTCAAGGAACTGATCTACGAGATGCGCTTCGACGAGGCCAGCGCCGTCTACGCTGATTTCGGCCCGTTCTACATCTCCATCCGCCTGCCGGCGGCGCAACTCGCCAACTGGCTGAACGCCGACAATCCGCGATTCGGCACGATCGCCCGCTGAGGGCCGTTTTGTGTGCCTGGCAAAGGCGTGGCGCAACCGGACTGCTATACGATCTAAGTTGGCGGGCACGTTCAACGCGCCTCCGCGCTGTCACCTCATGCGGAGTTATCTCTACACGATCGCGGCCGCTACAGTCCTGATCGCAGCGGCACCTGCAGCGGAATTCGAACTGGCCTACATCGGCTCGGCCGACAGCTCATCGCTGCGTGGCCTGAAACTGGGCATCGACGAGTCCAACCTCCAAGGCGAGTTCCTCGATGTCAAGCTAACCCTGACCGAACTCACAGGCGAGATGGTGCCGGACGGCGCTCTGGCCGTGTTCGCGGACAGGCCCGGCTCGATCGCCGACATCGCCGCGGGCGCGGGCGGCAGGGCCGTGTTCAACCTCAGCGACGACTCCGACGAGCTGCGCTCGGCCTGCCAGGCCAACGCTCTGCACATCATTCCCAGTGCCAAGATGAAGGCCGACGCCGTGGCGCAGTGGCAATCCGGCAATCCCGGCAGCAAGGTCTCCGCCGCCGCCTGGCACAGCTCGGCGGTCAAGTTCGCCGCGCGCGACCTCAACCGGCGCTACTTGGATCGCTACGGCAGCCCGATGGACGCGCTTGCCTGGGCTGGCTGGTTCGCCGCGCGCGCCGTGGGCGACACGTTGATGCGCGAGCCGGACTCCGATGCCGCGGCTCTGCTGGAGGCCCTCAAACAAGCTGACGGCTTGGACGGTCAGAAGGGCGACCCTCACAGCTTCCGGGCTAGCGGCCAGCTGCGGCAGCCGTTGGTCTTTGTCGGCGCAACGGGTGAATTGCTGGGCGAGGCCCCCGTGCGCGGCGCACGGGGAGGCCTGGACAGCCTGGGAAGCTCGCCCTGCCAATAACACCATGCTCCGAATTCTCACAGCCCTCGTACTCTTGCCGCTGGCGCAAGCGCTGGCGGAGCCCACGCACAGGCTTTTCGTCACGAACGAAGCCGGCGACTCGGTAACCGTGATCGACACCCGCAGCGGCGCGGTCGAGGCGACAGTCCCGGTCGGGGGGCGTCCGCGCGGGATCGGTTTCAGCCCCGACCGCAAGCTCGTCTACGTGGCCCTCGGCGACGACAACGCCATTGGCGTGATCAACACCGCCAGCCTCGAGCTGGAGCGCACGATCCCGGCCGGTTCCGACCCGGAAGCGTTCGCCGTCCATCCCGACGGAACGATCTACCTCTCGAACGAAGACGACGGCCTGGCCACTGCCTTGGATCCGGTGTCGGGCGAGATCCTCGCCGAGATCAAGGTCGGGATAGAGCCCGAGGGCGTGGGCGTCAGCCCGGACGGCCAGCAAGTGCTCGTGACCAGCGAATCCTCCAACATGGTGCACGTCATCTCGGTGGCCGACAAGCGCCTAGTTGCCAACATCCTGGTAGGCGCCCGCCCCCGCGAGGTCGCGTTCAGCCCGGACGGCAAGTATTTCTGGGTCACGTCCGAGGTTGCCGGTCACGTCTCCAAGGTCGACCGCGCGACCAACCGCATCGCGGTCGCCAACAGACAGCTGCGCCGGCAGATCAGCCCGCGCGTCAAGCCGAAAGGCGTTCTGCTGAGCCCCGATGGCTCACGGCTGTACGTGTCCATGGGCCGGGGCAACGCCGTGGCGGCGCTGGACCCGGAGACTCTCGAGGTGCTCGACACCGTCGAGACCGGGGTCCGGACCTGGGGCATCGCGCTGTCGAGAGATGGCAAGCGACTCTACGCGGCCAATGGTCCGGATGCCACGATTTCGGTGGTCGACACAACCACGATGTCCGAGGTCAAGACGATCCCGACCGGCGAGATGCCGTGGGGCGTTGCGCTGGATGACTAGCTGCCGTCGGATACTGGCCGCCCTGGCATTGGCCGCTCTCGCTCTGCCGGCGCAATCCGCCGGCCGCGACGTCAGCCCGCTCGAGGCGATCGGCTGGAAGCTATTCTTCGACCCGCTGCTGTCGAAGCCCCGCAATACCTCCTGCGCGAGCTGCCACATTCCCGAGAATGGTTTCGAATCCGGGGTCGCTCTCGGCGAAGGCGCCTATGGCGACACGCTGCCGCGCAATGCTCCGACCGTGGTCAACCTAGCCGATGCCGAGTTCTTCTTCTGGGACGGCCGAGCCGGGTCTTTGGAAGAACAAGCCAGGGGTCCGATCGAGAACCCGATCGAGATGGACCTCGCTCTCGACGAAGCTGCCCGGCGCGTGCGCGACGAAGCGGCCTATGCCACGGCCTTCGGGCGGGCTGGGATCAACGACATCACGATCGACGCGATTGCTCAGGCGATTGCGGCGTTCGAGCGCGGGCTCGCGACCGGTCCAGCACTGTTCGACAAGTGGCTCGCGGGAGACCGCTCGGTTTTCAACGAGGCGCAGGAACGAGGGCGCATGATCTTCTTCACGCGGGGCCAGTGCGCCACCTGCCATTTCGGCCCGAACTTCACAGACGGAGCGTTCCACAATATCGGCACCGGCACGGCGGACGACCCCGGTCGTTCGAAGATCAGCGAGGACGACTACGATATCGGCGCGTTCAAGACCCCGGCGCTGCGCAACTGGAAAGGGCGCGAGCCGTTCATGCACGACGGCCGATTCGAGACGCTGGACGACGTGCTCGCGTTCTACAACGAGCCCAAGACGGACGCCTTGGGCCAGACCGAACTCGACCCGCTGGACCTGAGCGAGCAGGACCACTCCGATATCAAGGCATTCTTCGAAACCCTCAACGGCCCATGGCCCGATCTGGCACCTTACGAAGCGGCTTGGCAAGCCCTGCAATAGCCGCCGGGCCGCAGCGGGAGTCGTGAGGCCGTGACCCTGGACGAACGCAAGTGGAGGGAGTGGACTGCTTGGTCCGCCCTCGGCGCCACCGCCGCGAACTTCGCGTCGATCGCCGCATCCCATAGCATTCTGGGTGCGGGGCTGGGGCTGTTGCTGCTGCGGCCGCGGGCAGTGCGGCTGCCGCCTGTCGCCTGGCCCCTGATTGCTCTGCTGGCGTGGACCCTGGTGTCCGCCGCTGCCTCGGCTGACCCGGCGGCGGCTCTGCCCCAGATCAAGAAGCTCTACGTGTTCGCGATCCTGCCCCTGGTGTACACCGCGCTGCGCACGGCGGACATGTGCAGAAGGGCGACGGAAGCTTGGTTTGTCGTGCTCGTGGTCACCTGCGGGCTGGCCATTGCCGAATTCGGAGCATCGGCCGCCAGCGAGTTGGGGCGGGGCGGAGATTTCCACGGCCTGCTGATCGCCGACCGCATCCGGGGCTTCTACAGCCACTGGATGACGTTCAGCCAAGTCGCGACCCTGGGCGCTCTGACCCTGGCCTGCTACCTGCTGTACGGGCGCCGGCGCCCCGGATCCGGAATCTGGTTCGCGTGCGGCGTCGTGATGGCAGTCGCGCTCGTGCTCAGCTTCACGCGCAGCGCCTGGCTGGCCCTGCTGGTCGGCGGGCTGTATCTGTTGGCCAGCGCCAAGCCAAGAGCTCTCGCGCTCGTGCCGGTTGCCGCCGTCGCGCTGTACTTCTGCGCGCCGGGCGGCCTGCAGGAACGCATCCGGTCCATCCGTCCCGAGGCCAATCAATCACGCATCGTGATGTGGCGCACCGGCCTGAATATGGTCGCGGCCCACCCCTTGCTGGGAGTCGGGCCGGAACGCGTAGGACCGCGGTTCGCAGAGTTCCAACCGGAAGATGTCGAAGAGCTTCCGCCCGGATTCTACGGGCACCTGCATAACCTGTACATCCACTACGCGGCCGAGCGCGGCGTTCCGGCCGCGCTCATAGTCCTGTGGCTGTTCGGGCAGATTCTGTTCGACATGCGGCGCGGCCTGAAACGGCTGCCGGAAGCATGCGACGACCGCCGCTACCTGCTCCAGGCCGGCGCATCCGGGACGCTGGTCATGGCCGTCCTGAGCTGTTTCGACGTCACCCTGGGAGACAGCGAGGTGCTCGCGGCGTTCCTTGCGCTGGCGGCCATCGCCTACCGAGGCCTGGCCGAAACACCCTCCGGCTCGAGCGCAGACTGACCCCTCCCCGGGATCGCCTCGCGCCTATGCCATGATTGACCAAAGACCCATGCAATTCACGCTTACCGACACGGCCTTGGAACAGATTGAAGCGGATGCCGCGATTGGATTCGTCTACGACAGCGGCAACGACTGCACCGCCGCCACCGACTGGAACGAACTCACTGCAGGCTTGGCCCGCGAACTGGCGGAGAGCGGCGAATTCCGCGCGAAGCAGCAGTCCACATCGCTCGTGCACCGCCCGGCGGGCATGCGCGCCGGACGCCTGCTGCTGGTCGGCTGCGGCACCCACGCCAAGGCCAGCACGGTGCGCTTGCGCGAAGCGGCCAGCGCGGGCTGGCGGCGCTTGCGCACGGCCGGAGTGCGCAGCCTGGCTACCGCGCTGCCAGACGGGATGGCCCGCGACGACGCCCTCATGGCCATCGTCGAGGGCATCGCGGCAGCCGACTACGAACCGGATGCCCACAAGACCGAGGACAAGCAGGCTTCCGCGCTGGAACGCGTCGTCATCGCCTGCCCCGATGACGCGCAAGCCGCGCTAGACCGCGCGACTGCCGTGGCTCAAGGCCAGCTTCGCGCGCGCGAGCTGGTTAACGAGCCCGGCAACTTGCTGCCGCCGCAGGAGCTGGCCGCCCGGACCATGGCACTGGCCGCCGAGGCGGGCTTGGAGTGCGAGGTGCTCGACAAGACCCAACTCGAGGAGCTGCGCATGGGCGCCCTGCTAGGTGTGGCCCGCGCCAGCGTCCAACCGCCGGTGATGATCGTGCTGCGATACAAGCCCGAGGCCGGGATTTCCGACCCCGGGGCACACCTTGGGCTGGTCGGCAAGGCGGTCACGTTCGACACGGGCGGAATCTCGCTCAAGCCCCCGGCCGACATGCACCTGATGAAGCATGACATGGCGGGCGGCGCGGCCATGATCGGCACGATGCTGGCCCTGGCCTCGATTCGACCCAGCCTGCCCGTCACCGCCGTGATCCCATCCGTTGAGAACATGCCCGGAGGGGCCGCCCAAAGGCCCGGGGATGTCGTGACCTCGCGCAGCGGCAAGACCATCGAAGTGCTCAACACGGATGCGGAGGGCCGCCTGATCCTGGCAGATGCGTTGACGTACGCCAAGGAGCAGGGCTGCACCCACCTCGTGGATGCCGCCACCCTGACGGGAGCCATTGTCGTGGCGCTGGGCACCGACCACACGGGCGTGTTCAGCAACAACGACTCGTGGCGCGAGCAAGTGCTCTCCGCGGCCGGCAAGGCCGGCGAGCGAATGTGGCCCATGCCGCTCGGCGAAGAATACACCAAGCTGCTGGAGAGCCCGATCGCCGACATGGCCAATATCGGGCCGCGCTGGGGAGGGGCCTGCACGGCGGCCGCCTTTCTCGAGAACTTCGCCGGGGACACGCCTTGGGCGCACCTCGACATCGCCGGCACGGCGTGGTACGAGAAGAAGCTGCCGCACGCGCCCGTCGGACCCAGCGGCGCCGGAGTCCCGACGCTGGTGGAGCTGGCCCTGGCCATGAGCCGGTGAATCCGCCGGCCGCGCACACGACTCAGTGGATGGTGGACGCGCCCTCCATGCCAAGCGGACCCGTCGTGACGTTGCGATTGACGTGACGGTCCAGGTTGATGATATAGGTCTCGGGGGAGTTCAGCAGGTGCGCCGAGTGTGTCGCCGCGACGATACGAAAGTCCTTTGTGTCGACAAGTTCCTTGAGCATCTTCAGGATGCGCAGCTGGTTTGACTGCGACAGCGCCATTTCGGGCTCGTCCAGTAGCAGCACCGAGCCGTTCGGCAATTGCGGGAACAGGTCTTTGAACAGCGAGAGCATGACCTGCCCGTGGCTGGCGGTAAGCAGGAACTCCTTCATGGCCGGCTGGTCGTCATACAGCGACGGCGCGTTGCGCGGGTTGTGCTGCTCGGCATCGAACAGCAGGACCTTCGGGATTTCCGCGCCTCCCTTGTCCAAGCGGTAGGCGTAGTTGTCCACTTCCTCCCCCTGCAAGGCGTAGTAGATCGAATGCAGGAGAGTGGACTTGCCCGAGCCGTTCTCTCCCTCCAGCATGATCAGAGGATGGGACAGGTCCACCACCATCGGCATGTGGAAGTTCAGGTTCATGAAGACCGGGTGGCTGAGGATCTTGAGATACATGCGCTCTCAACAGCATAGCTTGGGGCCCGGTTCGCCCAATCGGTCCGTTGGCGCGCGCGGGTGGAACCCGCGCCACGCGGAAGCAGCGAGAGAGGCGTCGCGCGTCCGGACCCGCTCGCGCGCGATCCCGCGAAGCCCCGGCCCAGAAGGGGAGCGGACAGCGGCTCGCTTAAGATTGGAACTGCAATGCGGCCGACGCGACGTAGGCGCCCGCCGGTCACCCCCGAGCCCGAATTCGCGGGCTGCGAAATCGAGGTGCTCGGCTCGGGGACGAGCGTGGGAGTGCCCACGATCGGCTGCCACTGCAAGGTCTGCACCTCGGACGACCCCCGGGACCGGCGCCTCCGCCCCTCTGTCGCGGTTCGCTTCTACGACGAAGACATCCGGCGGACCGTGGTCATCGACACATCGCCAGACTTCCGGCAGCAAGCGCTGCGCGCCAAGCTCGAGCGCGTCGACGCAGTGATCTACACCCACGATCACGCAGATCACATCATGGGACTGGACGACATCCGGCCGTTCAACTACGGCAGGCCGGACCGCATTCCGGTGTACGCATCTCCCAGTACGCTGCAATCCCTGCGCCGCGTGTTTCCCTACGGGTTCGCGGGCGAGGGCAGCCATCCCGGCGGCGTGCCGCGACTGGATGCCAGGCCGGTTAACGCCGACCCGATCAACCTGTTCGGAATGGTCTTCCAGCCGGTGCAGGTGGACCACGGACCCAAGAAGATCCTCGGCTATCGCTTTGGCCGCGCCGCCTACGTCACCGACCAGACCGGATTCCCGGCGGAATCTCTGGCGCAGCTCCAGGACCTCGACGTGCTCTTCCTCGGCGCCCTGCGCCACCTTCCGCATCCCATGCACTCGACAGTCGGGCAGGCGCTCGAGCTGGTGGAGATGCTGCGGCCCAATCGGGCGTTCTTCACGCATGTGTGCCACGAACTCTCTCACAAGGAGACCATCCGCCAGCTCCCCAGCGGCGTCTCGCTTGCCTATGACGGGCTCCGCATCGAGGTCGAGGGCTAGCGCGTGGACAGCCGGTGGGAAGGTCTTGACGACTTGGGCGACAGCTTCGGCCCGTCATCGGTAACCATCGGGAATTTCGACGGAGTACATCGAGGGCACTGCAAGATCCTGCGCACGGTGGCGGAACTGGCCCGCAAGGACGGGCTGACGTCCGTGGCGCTCACATTCGACCCCCACCCGCTGGCAGTCGTGGCCCCCGCGAAGGCCCCGAAGAGCCTGACCAGCATTCTGCAAAAGGCCGCGCTGATCCGGGAACAGGGCATCGACAAGGTGGTGGTAATGCGCTTCACCCCGGAAATCGCGGGCCTGTCGCCGCGAGGCTTCGTCGAGAGAGTTCTGGTCCGAAGCCTGCGGGCGGCGCGCGTAACGGTCGGCGCCAATTTTCGATTCGGCCAAGGGCAGTCCGGCACCACGGACACGCTCCGGGCGCTCGGATCGGAATTCGGTTTCGCGGTGGGCAATGCCGGCATCGTGACGGTCGGCGGAGCGCCGGTCAGCAGCACCCGCGTGCGCGAAGTGGTCGGCGGCGGGGACATGAGCCGGGCCCGGCGCTTGCTGGGACGGGTGTTCTGCCTCAGCGGCCCGATCGTGAAGGGAGCCGGCATCGGGTCGAAGCAGACGGTGCCGACCCTGAACCTCGTTCCGGACAGCGATGTCCTGCCTGCCGACGGCGTCTACGTGACGCTGACGCGCATCGCGGGCGAGGTTCGCTGGCGCGACTCAATTACCAACATCGGCATGCGACCCACCTTTGCCGGGCAGAGTCGCACGATCGAGACCTACGTCTTGGACGATCTGGGAGCGGCCGCCCCGATCGCGCTAGAATTGGGGTTCGTCCGGAAGCTGCGGGACGAGCGCCCGTTCCCGTCCGCCGAGTCGCTGCGGGATCAGATTGGCATTGATATCGAGGCAGCCCGGCGCTTCTTTCGCAGGCTGCGGTCACTGTCAGACGGAGCTCGGACGTACTCCTGAACAGACGCGGAGCGCACCCGCTCCCCAGAAACGAGAAGACCTATGAGCATCAAACTCACCGCCGCCAAGCGCGCGCACCTGCAGGCTCTGGCCACCGAGCGAGGAATCATCGGCGCCGCCGCGATGGACCAGCGCGGATCGCTGAAGAAGGCGATCGCCAAAGGCAAGGGCATCGAGCCCGGCGACGTCACCGACGAGATGATGAGCGAGTTCAAGCTCAGCGTTTCCAGAGCTCTGACCCCGCATGCAAGCGCCATCTTGCTCGATCCCATCTGGGGCATGCCGGGCGCGAAGGCGCGAGCCTCGAACGCCGGCCTGCTGCTGTCGTACGAAGAGAGCGGCTACGACAACACCCAGCCGGGACGGCTGGCCACGCTGGTGAACGACCTGTCCGTGCGGCGCATCAGCAGGCTTGGCGCCAACGCGGTCAAGATCCTGCTGTACTACACGCCGTTCGAAGATACCCGCGTCAATGACGTCAAACACGCGTTCATCGAGCGCATCGGCGACGAGTGTGCCGCGAACGACATCCCGTTCTTTCTCGAGTTCGTCGGGTACGATCCGGCGGGAGGCGACGAGAAGGGTCTCGAGTTCGCCCGGCGCAAGCCGGAAGTGGTTCGAGAGAGCATGCGCGAATTCTCCAAGGACAAGTACGGCGTTGACGTGCTCAAGGTCGAGATCCCGGTCAACATGAAGTTCGCACAGGGCTCGCGCGCCTGCAGCGGACCGAGCGCTTACTCGAAGTCCGAGGTGATGGAGCACTTCCGCGCCGCGGCCGAAGCAGCTGCGCGCCCGTTCATCTACCTCAGCGCGGGCGTGAGCAACGAGGTGTTCACCGAGTCGCTGGAATGGGCTGCCGAATCGGGCACGAAGTTCTCCGGCGTATTGTGCGGCCGGGCGACTTGGCAGGAGGCGATCCCGATCTACTGCCAGCAGGGAGTCGCCGCGCTGGACGACTGGCTGGGCACGCGAGGCGTCGAGAACATTGGCCACATCAACGACCGCTTGGCAGCGGCCGCCCCTTGGTACTCCTTCTACGGCGCGGAGAGTCCGGACGCTCTGGTCGCCTAGGCCGCCACGCCAAGGCCGGGCGGAGTGGCGCGCCGCTTCGCGAATTCCAGCAAGGCCGCCTCCGCAGAGCGGCCAGGGGACCCGTCCGCTCGAAGCGGCAGGCGGATCAGCAGTCGGGCGCCCCGCTCTGCGGCCGCGCGCTGGCCATCGAGCAAGGCCCGCACGCCGGACGCCCCGTCACCGGCAAGCCGACAGGTCAATTCCAGCGGCTTGTCCCGGTTGCGCGCCCAAGCTTGCGCGGCTAGTCCGGTCTCAGGATTCGGCAGCCCAAGCCCCTGCGCCGCGACAAAGTCCTCGTCTCCGTTCACCCCCGAGCCGAAAGCGATGAGCAGCCCGGGCTGGGCCTCCCTGATGATCGAGTACGTCTGGCCGACCGGGAACAGATCCGGGCGGGCCAAGTAGCCCTGTTGCGGTTCCAAACGGATCCCCGCAAGCGGGATGTAGCGATAGGCGATTTCTTGCAGCTGGTTGTGAACGTGCCGAATGTACAGCAAGAAATCCTCGTCCTTCTCGAAGCGGTACTCCGCCGGAGTTGATTCGTAGCCGGGGCGCGCGCCCGTCCAAGCCGTCTGCGCGGTCTCGGCCGGATAGAAGTATGGATGCCTCCAGTCCGCCGCGTAGGAGAACGAGATGACGAGGCCAAGCCCCCGCTTGCTGCAAGCCTGGCACAGCTCATCCAAGAGGTCGCGGCCGCTGGCTTCCAAGCAGTTGAAATCGGTCTGGACGGTCCGAAACAGGCAGAAGCCGTCAGCGCCGCGGGCGGTGAGCCCGATGTAGCCCATTCCGCACGCGACCGCCAAGTCTGCCAGGCGCTCGGCGTCGAAGCCGCTGGGATCGAACCTGGAACGGAGCTGCGAGTACTGCGCGATAGGGATTCGCTCGTCAAACTGCACCGATGGCCCGCGACCCAGCTGGCTGAACACGCCGTACTCAAGACTCAGGCCGACGTCGCAGGATCGGAACCACTCCGCGGCGGCGGGCCCCGGACTGCCCGCGTAGAGCGCCTGCCAATCCTCCAAGTAGCGCGGTGCTGGGGCCTCTCGACGCAGCGGCGTGGAACAGCCGGCGAGGCCGCTGGCCGCCGCGATGAATGTACGTCGCCGCATCCGTCGAATTGTATCGCCGCGGCACTTCGGAGCGGGCTGATAGACTTGCAACGTGCGTAACGCCCTCCCTGCTCTTTCGATCGCGTTCTTGCTGGCAGCCTGTGCTGCCGGTCCCATTCCGGAGGAGCCGACGCCGGTGGCCACGTCGGTTCAGATCTTCGAGGCCGAGAAGGGCGGCTACGCCCATTACCGCGTGCCCGCCATCGTAGTCTCCCCGGCTGGAACAGTCATGGTCGTGACCGAAGCCCGCGCCAGCGAGCGAGGCGACTGGGGGCTGCAAGACATCCTGATGGTCCGCAGCAGGGATGGCGGGCGCAGTTGGGACGAGCCGCGCAAGATCGTGGCTCTGGAGGGCGAACCGGAACAGAACGAAGCGGCCCTGGCACAGGGCCTGGCCGAGCCGGGCGTCACCACGTACAACAACATCGTGCCGATCGTCGATTCGGAGGAGAACGTCGTCCACTTCCTGTTCTGCAGCGCGTACAAGCGCGCCTACTACATGCGCAGCGCGGACGATGGCGAGACATTCTCCGAGCCGGTGGACATTACGGAGACTTTCGAGCGCTTCCGCGACGAGTACGACTGGAAGGTCATCGCGACCGGGCCGGGCCACGGCATCCGCCACAGCAACGGGCGGCTGATCGTGCCGGTCTGGCTCTCCGACGGCACGGCCGGGCATGCGCACCGACCATCGATCGTCTCGACGATCTACAGCGACGACAGCGGCGCCACCTGGGAGCGCGGCGACGTGGTCGTGCGGCACCCCGACCTCAAGAACCCTTCCGAGACATTGGCCGTAGAGCTCTCCGACGGCAGCGTCATGCTGAACATCCGACACGAGTCTCCGAATCACCGGCGCGCCGTGACGGTGAGCCCGGATGGCGCGGCGGGATGGTCTGAGCTGCGGTTCGACGAGGCCCTCTTCGAGCCAATCTGCATGGCGAGCCTGCTGCGCGTCGGCGACGCGCTCGTGTTTGCGAATCCAGACAGCAAAGAGCCGCGCGATCCGGAGAATCCCGAGGGCAACTGGAAGCGGCACAACTTGACCGTGCGACTCAGCCAGGACGAGGGTGCCACTTGGCCGTACGAGCGGGTCATCGAGCCCGGCGTGAGCGGTTACAGCGACCTGGCTGCCGGCCCCGACGGAACGATCTACCTGGTGTACGAAGACGGCACTCCCACCGATCGCGGAACGCACGTGAAGTACTTGACCGTGGCGAGTTTCGACTCGGACTGGATCCGCGGGCATTGACAGCCATTGCCTTGCCTCCGGTAGGCACTCGTGGTGGACCCTCTTGGGTGCCATTGTTGAGGGTCCAGTTCGGTGGCGCTGAGCCGAGCCCCGTTGGGGCTCGTATCCTTGGCCCAGCTACAGAGAGGAAGGAATCTAGACCGAATCGGAGGAGCTTTGCTCGGACTCGATTGCCACGATGCGCTCGGCTATCCACCTGACAACCGAGGCGCCGTCTGATATTTCGTCGCTGGCAATCCTTCTCACGAAATCGATGGCGTCGTCATCTGTTGAGTTAATCTCAAGCCCTTTCCTCCGCAGCACCTCCACTGCTACGATCCAGCCTATGCGCTTGTTGCCATCGACAAAGCAATGACCTCTGACCAAGTAGAACAGAGCGTATCCCGCAAATGACAGTCCGGGCTGCGCGATGTCGTTATTCGTCGCACTAATCTGATCGGCTGTAATCGCATTCCCGACTTTCTCGTCGACGCAGTCTCGGACACGTTTACCGATTGGGAATCGAACCTGCCCTCTCGTCTTCATTGCCACGGCGTGAAGACTGTTGATTTGATCTGTCGTGACTAGGCTGTGCTGGTTCGCGAGCATCTAGGTCTCCCCAGCCCCTACTCTGCTAGCGCGTCCAGCACAGATTTCCACTTCTTGAACACATAATCGTCATCGTCTATCTTGGCGCGGAGCTGTCTTGGATCGTCCATGCGCAACAGGCGGCGGTTGTTGCCTGTGGTCTGCACAAAGAGAACCCTTACATCGTTGTGTCGCATTTCGATAGCTCTGTTCACGCCACCAAGGTCGGACTGTAGCGTAATGTTGCCAATCTCGCAATTGATCCGAACCCAGTTGTGTCCGGGTTCAAGACCCACGCCAGTCACACTACCAACCGTCTCGCTCAAGCACGGCAGCGAGGTTGTCTCCGTGGCTTGCGAAACACTTCCGAAGACGATCTGCTGTAGCACTCTCCCTCCCCAAGACAGCTTGTACTCTTGACTGGATATGCCCTGAGGAAGCGACCTGAGGTACTTCTTGACACTCTGATCGGCAGGTTCGCCGTTCCGAGCTCTGTCGATGTCCTCGAGCGTCTGAACTGCGGCCTTCATCGGTAGGTCCAGATGCCGCATCGTAAACTGCTTCCCAACAGCCGGTTCGGTCATTCGCACCAACCCTTGAATTCCGCTAGAAGACGCCAGCAACTGTTGCACCTCGAGATCGATCCACCTAGCTTCCTCCGCGAGCCGACCCAATGCCGATGGCTCTAAGTTCCTTGAGATTCGGACGATGTTGGATGCCTTGCGCCTTATGGCCGCGAGCAAGTGCCATAACGGCATCGCGAAATTGCCAATACTTAGACGTTGCTCATCCAGCCCTGCTACGGCGCCATCCCACTTGATCTCTAATTCGATGCTCGATTCCGCTCCCATGGTCTATTTCGCGCCGGTTGCGCTTCTAGCTTAACGGGAACCGGCTCTCCAGATCAGAACGAGCCCAAATGCGCTCCTTGGAGACAAGGCCGGAAATTGAGACTCCTTCGCAGCCGGGGTGGGACGAATTGATGAGGTAGGTCACGGCTGTCCGGCTTACGGCCATTGTCAGTCTCATAACCCACTATATTTCAATAAGTTGAACGGATTTTCTTGATGTGAACGACTTCAGCGGCCTGGGCCGTCTCTGCACAATCTATCGTGTTCTTCACGCCTCCCACC
>JAJEHF010000069.1 GCA_022823865.1 Bryobacterales bacterium | reverse complement strand
GGGGGCCTCCCCGCACTGCGGCGGGGAAGGATCTGTTACCTGCCGCAGCGGTGGCTTACGCCACCTGCGGCACTGCGGAGAGAGGGTTCCTAACAGCGGTGGCCATACCACTCTCTGCGGCACCTCTCCAACATAAAAGGGATTGAGTCCCGGAGCAATACCGTCGGCCCTGGCGGCTACAGTTTCCGGTAGAGGATATTGCGGTATTCGACCTTGAACGGCGGCCCCGTGTGCATTTGGAATCCGATCAATCCCTCGGGCGTGAAGTTCTTTGAGTCCTCATCGATCGTTCCGCTGACGAGCCGGCCGTTCAGGATCTGCAACATCACGGGACCGCGAGCGATGATGTGGTACTGATTCCAGCCGCCCACGTTGATCACTCCGCGTAGCAGCGTCTCGTCGCCCAGGCTCGCCAGTTCCTTGTACTTCGGCCCGTCCGTGATGCGGGTCAGCAGCCCGCGGCGGGCAAGCACGACGTGGCCGGGCCTGCGCCCGCGCTCCTCGTGCAGGTTGGCCGAAAACCCCACCCGAAAGTCCATATCCGCCTGATAGCCCTTTAGGACCCATTTGCCTACGTCGGGAAGCTCGACGCTGCGGTATTGGATGCCGCTGTTGGCACCACCCAGCCTGAACTCGACCTTCAACTCGAAATCCTTGACCGTGCCCCCGCGCCAGATCAAGAAGTTGTTTTGCTTGACCACTTTCTCCGGGGTGCTCTCGCCAATGATGGCCCCCTCTTCGGCGCGCCAGAAGGTCGTGTCGCCATCCCAGCCGTCCAAGGTCTCCCCGTCGAAGATGGGGACGAATCCCGTGTTGTCGTCGGGTTCGTACTCTGGGTAGAGGCCACCGAACCGCCCCCCGCGCTCAGGCGCTTGCGCGGCGGTCTCGGCGACCCACATCATTCCCAAGAGGCCCGCGAGCGCAGCGCCGGCTAGCGCAAGGCGTGCGGACCTAAATCGTTCGGTCATTGGGGCTCTCCTTGTTGCTTGAGTCACTGCCGATCCACCGCCCACTTGAATCCGCGCACCAGCAGGTCCTGAAACGTCGGGTCATCCCATGTCACGGCCCCGTGTCCGAGGGTTGTTCCGAAGACGCGCGCGCCATGGTACTCGTTCGTCCAGACCAGCGGGTGCTCGGTGCCAGTCTCGGGATCGACGGCGGACGCCAGCGGCTTGGCTCGCGGCCACAGCTTTTGGACGACATAGAGCTCGTCCATCGGGGTCACCCAGTCCGGTGGGAACCCCTTCATGACCGGGTGATTCGCGTCCTTCACTTGGACGGCGATACGGTGTTGCCGCGTATGGCGGCGGGTGGTGACTCCCAGAAACTTGCGCCACTCGTCGGACTCGAGCGCTCGATACGAATGCATCGCGCAGTGGATCACTAGCGCTGGCAAGCCGCCGTCGTGCCCGGCGACGATCTTGCGAACAAACTCGGCGTCGTCCACGTTGGCATAGCATTCGTTGTGGACCACGATGTCGTACCCTTCCGACCAGTCCGGCTGGTTGTAGAGACGGGCCTTGGTCGTGGTCCAGGTCGCCCTGCCCTCAGTCTCTAGCACCACGGTCCAGTCGACGGGTGCCTGGGACGCCATCACGTCCATGAGGACCTTCGTTTCACCGGCATAGTCGTGGCAGCACCCGCCAGTGACAACGAGCGCGCGAATGCGCTTCTGACCGGCGAAGGGATCGGGGGGCCGGCGGCGCCTCCGCACCGGATCAGCCTGCGCGGCTGACTCTCCCGGGGCTGTCTGGGACCCAGCCGAGGGAGCCTGCGGCAGTGCATCTGGCAACAGCAAGGCCATTGCCAGGATCGCCGGACAGATTCGTGTCAAGTTCTTGCTCATAGCACCATTCCCACCAGCGAGCCCGAATAAGTCCCTCACGGTCGGCGCTTACGTCGATCATGATTGCCGGATGCAGTCCAGCCTAGCAGCCCAGTCCGAATCTCTGGCCTCGGTGGCATCTTCGCAACTGCGCAACAGGTGCCTGGCAGGAGTCGCTGTCAGGACGGACTCAAGCGCTCGCCCGACGTCCTCGAGCTTGTCTCTCGGCTCCACACAAGATTCGGACCGGCTGGGAAAACCCGCCTACTTTGCGCCGGCGATCTCCACCACGACGTTCCAAAGGATCTCGACGTAGTCTTGGTACGGCTCGACATACAGATACTCATTGCGGCCGTGGATGCCGCTGGCCAGATCCCACTCCGGCCGCGCCGGCCCAAAGCCGTAACTCGCGATCCCAGCGTGCCGCAATTGCGCCGAGTCTGTCGCGCCGGTGGACATGGCGGGCAGTATCGGCACGCCTGGGTACATACGGCCAAGCACGGTCTCAAAGGCCAGGAACGCATCGCTGCTCAACGCGGAGGGGGAATGCGACGGGCGCGTCTGCCGATGCGGCACGAGGTCCACCGCGGGTTCGTCCATGATTCTCTTCAGCAGGCTGAACAGCCGTTCGGGATCTTCGTCCGGGAGGGCTCTGATGTCCACCGTGGCGTGAGCCTCTGATGGAATGACGTTCTTTAGGTAGCCGCCACTCAGGATCGTCGGCGACATCGAGGTGCGAACCATCGAGTTGTACACCGGGGACAAGTCGCGCAGCTTCTCGTAGTCGTCAGCGGTGGGCTCGTCAGCCAGGATGGCGCGAAACACCGCGGCCTTGTCGGGCTCAGAGATTTCAGCCAGACGAGTGAAGTACTCGCGGGTGGTCTCGTTCAGCCGAGCCGGCATCTCGTGTTCGGAAAGGCGCCCGACGGCCCGGGCCAGCGCCCCGATCGGGTTGTCCCTGAGCGGAATCGAGCCGTGGCCGGAAGTGCCCGCGGCCTTTAGGTCGATCCGCCGAGGGGTCTTTTCCGCGGTCTGGATCTCGAATCGCGTGTAGCGCAGGTCTCGGTCGAACACCCCCTTCCCCGCCTCGTTGATCGCGAATTCGGCTTCGATCTTGTCACGATGCTCGGCGAGCATGTAGGTGATGCCCAAGTCCCCGCCGGCTTCCTCGTCGGCCACGCCCAGAAAGATCACGTCGCGATCCAGCGGCGTCTTCTGGCGCCAAAGTTCCAACAGGACATGGAACGACCCGGCCACGACGCCCTTGTCGTCCCCCGCGCCCCGGGCGAACAGGATGCCGTCCTTCACCTCTCCGCCGAATGGATCGAAGGACCACTCGTCGCGCTCCACTGCGACCACGTCGAGGTGACCCAGCAACAGCAGGGGACGCTTGCGACCGTTGCCCGTGACCCGTGCCACTAGGCTCGCCCGGCCGGGTGCAGCTTCGAAGATTTCCGAGGAAAGGCCCTCGCGGTCGAGTTTCTCCTTGAGATAACGCGCCGCCCGGATCTCGTTGCCCTCCGGCTGTGCGGTGTCGAGTCGGACCAGCTCGACCAGCGTTTCCAAGGCTTCGCTCTTGACGGCCGGCCAGTCGGGTTCGGCGGCAGGCAGCATCGCGGCCAACAAGAACAGGGCGAGCAAAGTCCGGTGTGGCATTTCTTTCAGGTTAGACGCATCCCTCCGGAACCGTTCGGCGGTCTTGTGCTCTCCGCTGGCCGGCGACCGGCGCAAACGGACTCGTCCAGTCCGATTCGAAGCGTGCCGAGCGCTTCATCGCTGGTATTCTTGAATCGGGCGCCGGCCGGGCGGCTAGGGTCGCGGCCGCCCCGAGTCAACCATGCGGACCATCGGCAGCTACCGAATAACTCTCGCTCTCGCAATGGCGACGCCGTTGTGCGCGCAACCGGTGCTCGAATCGATCTATCCCCACGGTGCGCAGGTCGGCAGCGCCGTGCGCCTTGAGCTCCGCGGCCAGCGGCTTGCGCCGACACCCCGGCTGCACACCGATGCCGCCATGACCGCAACCCCGTTGTCAGTCCCGGGAGAGGCCAGCGAGGAATCGCCGCAGTCCCTCGTTTACCTACTCGAGGTCGACAGCAGCGCCCGGCAGGGAGTCGTCCCTCTGCGAATCGAGACCGCCGACGGCATCTCCAACGCCGTGCTGTTCACGATCGGGGGCTTCCCGCAAGTGGCCGAAGAAGAGTCTAACGAAGCCTCCGATGGCAGCGAATCGTCGAACGACTTCCCCGAGCTGGCACAAGAGGTCACGGTGCCCGTCACCGTCGAGGGACGCCTGCAGGGCGCAGAACGAGACATCTACCGCGTTCGCGCCACCAAGGGGCAGCGCATCGTAGCCGAAGTCGCGGCTCGCCGGGCCGGATCGGCGATCGACCCCAATCTTGAACTGCGCGATAGCGCTGGGCTCGTGCGAGCGAGGACCAGCGACTCCCCCGGACTGGGCCTTGACGCCCGCCTCTCGTTCGAGGTCCCGGAGGACGGGGACTACATCGTTGTGATCCGGGACGAGCGCTTCAGCGAACAGCAGCACGACTTCTACCGACTCACGATCGGCGACTATCAATTCGCCGACAGCGTGTTTCCGCTCGGCTGGAGCCGAAACTCCACGGTGCAAGCGGAGTTTTTCGGCGGAAACCTAGACCAGCCCGTGCGAGCCGAGGTCGATCTGACCGACGTGGCCGCAACCGCGAGCGAGACCTGGGTCCAGGTGCCGGACACCCCGTCCGCGGTGCCCTTCCTCCTCAGCGATGGCGAGGAAGTCGTCGAGTCCGAAGCTGCGAGGACTTTGAGCGACGGCGTCGTGATGAACGGGCGGATCTCGGCGCAAGGCGAGACTGACCGCTACAGCTTAACCGTGGAAGGCGGCGAGGAGTGGTCCTTTGAGCTGCGATCCGGGGAGTTGCCCGGATCGTCGCTCTACGGCGTGCTCACAATCTCAGACGGGGACGAGATTCTGGCAATCGCCGGCAAGGAAGCCGGAGACCCCAATCCATACGTCATCAGCACGACGGGGCAGACCGCCACGTACCCGTTTGTCAATCTCGCGGTCCCGCCCGGGACAGAGGAGATTACGGTCGCCGTCGAAGACCTGCTCGGTCGGGGCGGCCGGACGTTCAGCTACCGGCTGGTGGCCCGCAAGCAGGGGCCGGACTTCTTGCTGACTCTCAACGACCCGTACATCAACGTTCCGCGCAACGGCTCAGCGATCGTGACGGTGCAGGCGGAACGCCGCGGGTATCTCGGCCCTCTCGAACTCTACGTGGACAATCTGCCCGACGACCTGGAGGTATCAGGCGGACACATCGCGCCCATGTCCACGCTCAACAACACTCTGGCCCGTTTCGAGACCGGCCGTCTGACCTTGACGGCCAAGCCGGACGCCGAGCTGCGGATGCTCGATCTCGTGGTGAGGGGCCGCGCGACAGCGGACGGCAAGCGGCATCTTGACCGGCGCGCGTCCGGTCCGGGCGTACGCGTCGGCGTCAAGGGTCCGGGCCAAGAGGCCGTCACGGCCGAGTGGCTGGGATTGGACCTCCCGACCCGGGTGACGCCCGAACAGGCGGCGCAGCTGGAGTTCGTTACCGAGCGGAAAATACGGCTCGTGCGCGGTGGCGGCGGACTGATTGCGAAGTGGCAGTACAAGCCTCGCCGGCCGGGAGCGAAGCTGACCAAGAAAGTGCAGATTCCGAGAAACTCGGGCGGTCTGCGCCTGCGAGGCAACGACGAGAACGAAGACATGCAAGCGGGCGAGTTTCGGATGTTCACTCACGAGCGGACGTCCCTGGGCATGGTTAACTTCAATCTTTCAGCCACGGTCGAGTTCGAAGGCCGCATGCAGACGCTGATCTCCAAGCCGCTGGAGGTCGATATCGTCGATGGCTACATGCTCACACCGCCGGGCGATGGGCTCGTGATGCAGCCGGAGAGCGAATCGACCTGGCGGGGGTCGATCTGGCGCGCCGAGGAGTTCCGGCGGCCCGTCACGGTCAGCGCCATCGGCTTGCCCGCTGGCGTGGAATGCGAGGCTGCCGAGCTGAGCGATGCCCAGACTGCCTTCGCTCTCCAATGCAAGGCCTCCGCCTCTGCCCCGGAAGGCGACCACGAGGTCGAGATCCGGGCCGAATCGGTGCTCTCGGACGAAGGCACGACACCTTACATCGTCGAGCCGGTCAGCGCTCGCGTGACGATTCGGCGCTGAGCGCGGCGGGCTCCGCCTGGAGCGGCCTGAAGGGCCCGTTGCGTCGAGCAGCGCTATCGCTGTGGGTGGACTCGCTTTGTGCCCCGAGCAAGACGCAGCTTGAAGTCCTCTGCTGTAAGTGCAGGATTCAAAACTACTTCTGAGTACGAGTACAGCCGATAGTCTCCCGGGTTTCGATCATAGATCTTCTGCTGAACCGGCTGCCAGATGGTAGTGGAGACCCACATCTCGATTCGCTGGCTGTTCAGCTCTGCCTGCGGATCCTTCGGCTGCAGATCAAGATGCGCGACAGGCTCTCCCTTAACTGCCGCCGGCCCCAGAAGCTTGATGTCGTAGTGCTGGCCGAGGTAGCTGCCCGAAGTGCCGAAGCCCAGCAACAGTGCGTTCTCCACCTCGGCCTTGGAATCGCTTACGTCGTACTCTTCGACGGTCTTGATCTTTGGCTTGTAGATTTCGACCCTAGTGCCTTCTACGGAAAGGAAATAGACGTTCGGCTCCTCGAACGAGATCAGCATTGAGGCGCTGCCATCCGCCGTGCGGCGGACGACGATCTTGCCGTGTTCGACGCTCCTGTCATCCACCAGCGCCATGTAGCGCACCCATTCGAGGCTGGCCCGCATGCCCTTCCAGCCCGCAGCCGCCTGGTCCATGTTGGCGAGCACGGTTGCCAGATCGGGCGCGGCGGCGGCCACCGGAGCAACACAGGCCAAGACTAGGGCGGAAACCGCTGCGGCGAGCCTGCCGCGGCGACAGGTCGAAGACAGCAGATCCGAGCGCGGCATGCCTGTCAGTCCCAGGAGCGGCCGCTACTCGCCCGCCGGCTGCGCGAAGACCAAGTAGGCTTGGACATTCCCGGCGGCGTCCGTAGCCGGTTCTGTCGAAACGATGCGCAGGGCTTCCCCGCTATGGCTGGCCAAGAGGTGCTGCAGGCGCTCGGTGGCGCCGTCGGGGTCGGCGCGGTCCAACGCCCCCGGATCGATCCAGAACACCCGGGCATCGGTCGCGTGGTGCTCTACCTCCTGAACCACGGCCTCGCTCGCCCGATCATTGAACAGTGCGGCCGGGGTGAGAAAGATGAACGCCAAGATCAGGGCCACGATGATGTCGTACTGCCACGAGCCCCGGCGGAATTCCCAGAACACGGCCGGACGCAAGCGTGACCAGAGCCGTCCCAGCATGGTGTCAGTGTACGGGACTTATATCGAAGGGTGGCGGACCACTACTCGATACGGTTCTGAAGCAACGCACGGCGCAACGGCCCGCGTTAGCGCTTCGGCGGCAAGAGCCCCGGCCACCGGAATACAGGCAAACCGCATCAATGTTGCCGCTGGCTGCATTTGCTTTCAGTATGTCACAGGGTGCGCCACAGTCTTCTGACAGTAAGTCTCCGGTGTATCCTAAACGGGAGGATCGAGGCTTCGGCCCGGCTGCCCGGTACAAGACCATGCGAGGACTCAATGGATTCGCAAGACTGTTCGCGGGCGGCACCCTCTGGCCCGTATTCAACAGTGACGGAGACCCTTTGATCGGCGGCCAGGCGGTGATGGAGGGCGTGATGATGCGCACGCCCCAGTCCTATTGCGTGGCCGTGCGCAAGCCGAGCGGTGAGATCACGAGCAAGGAAGAGACCGCCACGCGCCTGTCGCAACGGAGCCGCTTCTGGGCCCTGCCCCTGGTGAGGGGTTGCGGCATCCTCGGCCAGTCGATGACGTTGGGCATGAAGGCCTTGAACTTCTCGGCGCACCAAGCGGCTGAAAGCGAGGACTCCGGCGACAGCGGAAAGAGCGAAGAACTGCCCGGCTGGGTGCTGGGACTCAACATCGCCTTCTCGGTCGGCTTCTTCATCGTGATGTACAAGCTGGTGCCCCTGCTGGCCACCAATCAGTTGCAGGGGTGGCTCCCCGCCCTCGACAACCAAGTGGGCTTCAGTTTCGTCGAAGGCGGCATTCGCATCGCTATCTTCCTCAGCTTTCTGCTCGCGATCTCGCAGATGAAGGACATCCGCAGGGTATTCGAGTACCACGGTGCCGAGCACAAGGTGGTCTACAACTATGAATCCGGCCAGGATCTCACGATCGAGAACGCCCAGCGATTCACGACCTTGCACCCGCGCTGCGGCACCAGCTTCCTCATGGTCGTCATGCTGGTGGCGATCGCGATCTACGCGCTGGTGCCGTTCGAGGGCTTCATCGGACCGTTCGTTGCCCGTGTCGCGCTGCTGCCGTTGATCGCGGGCATCAGCTTCGAGATCATCCGCTACACCGCCAAGCACCAGCGGGGAGTGTTCATGCTGATGGCCTGCCCTGGGCTATGGCTGCAACGGATCACGACCAAGCAGCCGGACAACAGCCAAGTCGAAGTCGCCATCCACGCTCTCACTACCGCTTTTGAGTTCGAACGCCGCGCCGGCGGCACTCCGGCCGTTGCTTAGCGGTCCGAGCAAGGGCGCTGTGCCGCGGGCGCCCGAGGTGCGACCGCGGCCAAGGGTTTAACGGGCGAATGGCTGCCGGAGAGGAGTGATGAGCTGGGAACAGAGCATTGGAGAGGTCGAAGCGCGCTTCGAGGAACTGTCCGCGAAGCTTGCCGACCCCACGCTGCTGGCGGACCAGCAGGCCTACCAGCAGTTCGCCAAGCAACACTCCTCGATCGCCGGAGTGGTGGAGAAGTATCGCTCGTGGAAGCGGGTCGTCTCCCAGATCGACGAGGCTCGGGGCTTGCTCGACGAGTCCGATCCCGAAATGGTCGAGATGGCGGCCGAGGAGATCGAGAGCCTGACAGTGGACCGGGACAGGCTTGCCGAGGAGATCCGCGTTCTTCTGCTGCCGGTCGATCCGGCCGACGAGAAAGGGGCGGTGCTGGAGATCCGGGCCGGCACCGGAGGCGACGAAGCCACGCTGTTCGCGGCCGAGATCTTCCGCATGTACTGCAAGTATGCCGAGGGTCACGCCTGGAGCATCGAGGTCACCACCCGCAATGATTCGGAGGCCGGCGGGATCAAGGAGCTGATCGCCTTGGTCAAGGGACGGCGCGTGTACTCGCGCCTCAAGTACGAGAGCGGCGTGCATCGCGTCCAGCGCGTGCCGAAGACCGAGTCTCAAGGCCGCGTGCACACCTCTGCAGTGACCGTGGCCGTGCTGCCAGAAGCCGACGAGGTCGACGTGCAAGTGGACGAGGCCGAGCTGCGGATCGACACGTACTGTTCGTCCGGCCCCGGCGGGCAGTCCGTGAACACCACCTACTCGGCAGTCCGCATCACGCACCTGCCCACCGGCCTGGTGGTGACGTGCCAGGACGAGAAGTCCCAGATCAAGAACCGCAAGAAGGCGCTGCAGGTGCTGCGCTCGCGGCTGTACGAGATCGAGCGCCAGAAGCAGCACTCCGAGCAGGCCCAGCAGCGCCGGGCCATGGTCCGCAGCGGCGACCGGTCGGAGAAGATCCGCACCTACAATTTCCCGGAGATGCGCATCACCGACCACCGGATCGGCCTGAAGGTCCACCAGCTCACCCAAGTCTTGGACGGCGATCTCGACGTTCTGATCGAGCCGCTCACGACTGCCCAGCAGGCAGACGAGTTGGCGGCACAGGCGGCTTGACCCGATGAATCCTCGGCTGGGCAAGCGGCGCGCGCCCGGGATCGCTCTCCCGCTGCTGACGGCACTGGCGACGCTGGCGCTGGCTTGGCCGGGCACAGCCGCTGAACTGACCCGCCGAGAGCTCGCGGACGGCTTCGTGCCGCTGTTCAACGGTTCGGACCTGAGCGGCTGGGACGGCGACCCGCTCCTGTGGAGCGTTGCGGGCGGCTCAATCGTCGGAACCACCGACGGGCGTCCGCTGAGCGCGAACTCGTTCTTGGTGTCCGAGCGGGAGTTCGGCGACTTCGTGCTCCGCTTCGAGGTCAAGCTGCGCAACGGCAACAGCGGGATGCAGTTTCGCAGCGAGCAAACCGAGCGTTGGACAGTGCGAGGCTACCAGGCGGATTTCGCCTCGGGCAAGGGCTGGGGCAACCTGCACGGGGAGGGCCTGCCCCGCGGGCTCATCCTGGACGGCTGGCAAGACCGGGCCGAACATGTCGTGGGAACTGGCTGGAACCGGATCGAGGTTCTATGCGAGGGCTACCGCATCCGCATCAGCGTCAACGGAACAGTCACCAACGACGTACTCGATCCGGGAGCGCTGACTGGCGTGTTGGCGATGCAGCTGCATCGCGGCGAACCGATGCGCGTGGAGTTTCGCAACATTCGCATTCGCACGCTCGGAGGCCGCTCCACCCCGAGTGCGTCGGATTCAATCCACTAAGCGGTTGAGCGTATACGCTGCAATCGTCGTCGCGAGCGAGTCCCCGTCACGGCCGTAGATGCCGGACGGCCGCAGGTCGTAGAGCCAGCCTTCACGTAGGTCGGCGACCCTCAGGGACACGCGCAATCCGTCGTCTGACACCGAGACATCCGAAACCCTGACGGGAGTGAGCTCGGTCTTGGGCGAGCCGTAGGTCGAGTGATAGCGGTAGTAGTATCGGGTCAGGGAATAGTTGGCGGCCTGTCCCGCAGATTCCTCGTCAAGGGGCTTGGTGAATGTCAGGTCGAAGCCGTGCCTGGTCAGCCTCATCGTCAAGATGTCTAGCGGCACACTGCCCTGCCAGACGATGCGCTGCAGGCCCTCGATCGAGCCCCATATCCGCGAGGTCTGGGCCACATACAGGCTGCCCCCGTCGGGCGAAAATGCGAGGCGATTGTTGGCCATCCGCAAGCCGTTGCCCTCGACGAACAGGAACGCGGCCCCCTGGTACTCGCCCTGCACTCTCTGCAGGTCGACGCGCAAGACGCGCGGATACGTCCACTCCGCCACGAACAGCTGGCCCGCATACGGCCCGAATGCGCCTCCCGTCAGGTCGAATGCGGGGCCGGCCGTGGATCCGCCCATCTCGCCCTGGGGGAAGAGGATCGCGGGCTTCTTGCGTCGCCTGTCCAGTTCAGCCACCTCCGCCTCGACCGGGTTGACGCCCAGAAACTCCGGATGCCAGTGCAGGGACGCGGGGTGGCCGTGGAAGGCACCGTCGGTGACGTGATGCAGGGGAGACGTGCCGACCCAGCCGCCTTGGTTGTCAGCCACGAAGACGTCGCCCGCGGGGCTGGCGACGATTCCATTGGGCTGGCGGAAGCCGCACGCGAAAGCGCGCACCGAGCCGGAGGGGGAGATTTGCAAGGCGCAGCCCCGATACGGCACGGGCGAATAGTGCCCGACCCGGTTCACCCTGCCCTCGACCGGATCGGCAGCCCTGCGCGGCCGGCGCGTCAGTTCGCCGCGCACCGGCGGGCGCGGATCGGCGTTGCCGGAGGCCAAGCCAAGAGACACGTACAGGTTCCCCTCCGTGTCGCGAACCGGGCCGGCAATGAACTCGTGGTAGTTGCCCGAAAGCCCCCAGCCGTCCGAGATGGTCTCGAACTGGTCCGCCATGCCATCGCCGTCGGTGTCGGCCACCCGCGTCAGTTCCGGGACCTGCGCGACCAGGAACTCGCCCGGCTTGTCGCCCTTGGCGATGCCGAGCGGCGTATGCAAGCCCTCGGCGAACCGACGCCAACGGTTGGACCGGGGATCGAATGCATAGATATAGCCCCGCCGAAACGCGGCATAGAGCTTGCCATCGTGTCCGAACTCGACCGCCGTGACCTCCGGAGCGATATCGCGGGGGCCGGCAATGGTCTCGACCTTGTAGGCGCTGCTCGGCACCTGTGCGCGTCCCGCGGCTGCGCAAGCCAGCGCGCTCAGGGCCAGCACGGCCCCCGCACCCCAGTGCCTAGCGAGCGACAACGGAGACCTCGAATCGGACATCTGCGCCCAGGGGAATCTGAGCGCCCGGCAGACTGGATTGGATCCGAACGCCCTCCGCCTCGCTTGCCACGAACCACATTGGCTGCGAGACGTTCCCGATCCGGAACCGCCGCACGAAGCCGTGCTCGATGGGGGCGATCAACTCATAGACGTCCACGCCATCGAGGAGGTAGTGAAACTCTGGGAGCGAATCCACCAACCGATACCCTCGAAATTGCCTCTGCGGGATCCGCTCGCGGTCTCCGACGCGGATCGGAGCCGGTCCTTCGCGAAAGAAGATCTCTCCGATGATCTCGGCGGTCTCCGTCAGGTTGGTCTGGCGGTTCTTCTTGCTGAGCAGCGTCCGCGTCATGTCCACGAAGCCCCCGCGCCAGGCGTAAAGCAGCCTCGACTCGCCTGCGTCGAAGCAATACGACACCCCGCCTGGCAGCCCGACCGCGATCGCGGCCGGGCTCGCCTCGGGCATGTCCCACCGGATCACAACCGCCCGGTCGACGGGGACGGGCCTAGATTCCGCGCCTTGCGACGCGTCAGCGAGCCGAAACCCGAACGGAGGGGGGAGCTCGGCCGCAGATCGGAACGCCGCCCAGAGGTTCGCGATAGCGAGCGCACTGCCCGGATCGGAGGTGTCCGCGAAGTAGCTGGGCATGGAGGTGCCCTCGAGGATTCGGGCCGGCTGACGCATCCATCGCTCGAACCAGGGATAGCGCAAGCGCCGCCCGACCTCGAACAGGTTCGGGCCGTTCTCGCCCAACGACGGGAACTCCCGCCATCCGTGGCAGCCGATACAGCCCATGCCGGACCTTTCCGCGCTGACGCCGAGCATGTCGTGGCCGCTTTGCCGATCGCCGGCCGGCGGAATGGTCGGCGCTTCTCGCGGGTCCACGCCGGCCGACTTGGCAAGGGCCGCAGCGAGCCACGCCGCGTGCGTCGAGCCGTAATTCGGCATGCGCAGTTCTTGCCAGTCCAGCGAGACCTCCCTGGTACTGATCACTCGCTCTGTCCACGGCGCCCTCAGTTTGCGCCCGATGCCAGTCAGCGGCGGCGCGTCCTCGGCTATTACACCTGTCGGTGCCCGTCCGTCGATTTCGTGACAGCCGTGACAGCGCAACTGCCGCATGCGCCGCTGCAAATCAAAGGTTGGCGCTGCCGCCCTGTCGGGGGCGCGCCGGTAGCTGTCGACAAAACTCCGTAGCGCATCCCGCTGACCCGCCTCCAGTCGATAGCGGGGAGCGCGGGCCGAGCCGGTTTCCGACAAGCAGCCTTGACTGGGGTTCAACGCAGCCAACTCGGGGGCAGCGTGCTCGGCCTGCAGGCCTTCCAAGGCGTGGCACGCCAAGCAGCCGGCGGTTTGAACGAGTCTCCGCCCGTGGTCGATGTCGCCTCGGGCAGGGGGGCCTTCGAAGGCTGCATTGGTCGACAGCGCAAGGTATGCGGCAAGGTCGAGGGCTTCTTCGGAACTCAGGTGAAACGACGGCATGCGCCCGGCCGGGGCGTACTGCAAGGGCGCGAGGAGGAACTCCTGCAGCCGCCCGACCGCCATCTTGGAACCAAGGCCGGCGAGGGCAAGTTCGCCCGTATGGCAGGCCGTGCAACCGAACGATTGGAAGGTAGTTCGTCCGCGCCGCGAGTGGTGCTCGCCGAAACTGGGCTCGGGAATCGGATCGCTGCCCAGAGACGCTAGGAACGCGGCGACATCACCGCGCTCGGTCGCGGACAGCACTTGCGGCATCGTGGCCCAAGGACGGAAGTCTTCCGGCGCATCCAACCAATGCCGGATCCAAGCTGGCTTGACCCGCCCCCCCAAGCCGGTGAGAACCGGCCCTGGCCGGCGAGCGATAGAGCGCGATTCGGACAGGTGGCAGTTCGAGCAGCCTAGCTCCTCAAACAACGTCCGGCCATCCAGCCCGGCGACACCTTCCGGATCGTGCGAGAAAAACCTAGGGGGGATGGGCTCGCGGGCGAATCCCGGCCCTTCCCACTCCAGCCACACACGTAGGGGGCCCGCCTGCCGCGGCGAGCGGAACTCGAACGGATGCCGCCCCGCTTCGAGATGCACGCTCCCGGAACCGATTTCCTGGCCATCGATCCGCAGTGTCCCGGCCGCGTGGAAGAAGCGGTGCTGGCCCGCACGGGGAATCAAGATTCGCCCGCCGAACTCGATGTCCGCACTTGGGGAAAGCGGTGTAAACCCCTCGTTGGCCTCTAGATACAGGTGTGGAGCAGGACGTTCCAGCGTGATTCCGGCGCTCTCGGAAACGAGTCCTGGCGCAGCGTCAAGCCCGCCAGGCGTGGCGACTACAGACGCTCCGAGGAGCACCAGCAGGTGCGGGCGCATCGCTGATCATCTTATGGGAATTATGTACGAAAGTGGCGAAACACCGTCGCACACGGTTCTGGCACAACGCGGGGCGCAACCGCCCACGTTAGCGTGCCGCCGGGAACGGTCTTCACCGCATTTCCCGCCCGACATTCACCGTTTGGCTTCATGACTACAGGATAACATCCCTAGCGCCACTTTCGTACATAATTCTCCATCTTATCGCTACCGGAAGAGCCCCCGTCCCCTACCCACGGCCCAGACGAATGCGTCTGGGCCGTGGGTTTGCAAGCTGGGACCAACGAACGGTCTCGCGCGGTGCTACCATTTCCGTTGAGGAGGGCAATCGAATGTCCATCACCAGACGAGACCTGATGGCCGGCGCGGCCGTTGCCTCGATCGCAATTCCCGGCCTCAGAGCCGACAATCACGGCGCAAAGTACGTGCGCTATCGCCAGGGGAACAAACAAGCCTATGGCGAACTCGAGGACGACACGATCTATCCGCTCGAGGGCACGCTGCTCAAGACCAAGAAGCGCTCGGGCGACAAGGTCGCCCTCTCCGACGTGAAGCTGCTCTATCCGGTGCGCTCCCCCAAGGTGTTCGCCGTGGGCCTGAACTACAAGAGTCACCTTGGCGACCGTCCCCCTCCGACGAATCCGGAGATCTTCTACAAGCCGACCACTTCGCTGCAAAATCCTGGCGATCCAATCGTGATCCCTCCGGGCGCGAAGAACACGCACTACGAGGCGGAGTTCGTGATCGTGGTGGGCAAGCGGGCAAGGCGGATCTCGGAAAGCGAGGCGGCAGACCATATCCTCGGCTACACCTGTGGCAACGATGTGTCGGAACGCGACTGGCAGGGCGGCGACCTGCAATGGTGGCGCGGCAAGGGCTGCGATACCTTCGGGCCGATGGGTCCGTGGATCGTGAGCGGCCTCGACTACATGCAGTCCGAGATCACTCTCCGCCTCAATGGCGAAGTCAAGCAGCAGCAGAAGATCAGCGACCTGTTGTTCGGGCCGGAGAAGATCGTGAGCTTCATCAGCCAGTACGTGACTTTGCAACCCGGAGATTCGATCTTTACCGGGACTCCCGGCTCGACCAGCGCGATGAAGCACGGTGACATCTGCGAAGTGGAGGTTTCCGGCATTGGCGTGCTGAAGAACCCGATCCGCAGGAGCCGCGGCTAGGCGCGCTGGCGGGGCAGGCGGGGCGCCGCTGATGGCCGCGCCTCGGCCTTCGCGCCCGTGTATCATGAGTTGTCTCGCGAGGCCCCGGCCAGTTCGAGTCGGTTCTCGCAGTTTCCTGCGAACAGACGCGTGGCTGCCCTCGTTGGCAACCTAAGCGCGGATTCATGCATACAGTCCTACTCACCGGGGCCAGCGGATTCCTTGGCAAGCACTTGGTCCAGCACCTGCTGGAAGGTGACGCTGACGTCCAGATCCGCGCCTTCAGCCGGACTCCGTTTCCTGGCGACGGCGACGGCCGGGTCGACAGCGTGCTAGGCGACATCACCGAGCCGCGCGACGTGGAGTCAGCCGTCGCCGGCTGCGACGAGATCTATCATCTGGCCGGTGTCGTAGACCGCTCGCCGACCGACAACTGGAGGCTGTATCGCACCCACGTTGACGGCACTCGCAATGTCTGCGAGGCGCTGATCAAGCACGGCCCGCGCCGCTGCGTCATCGCCACCACCTCCGGCACGATCGCGGTCAGCCGCGAGCCTGTCGTGCACACCGAGGAATCGGGCTACAAGCAGGCCGTGGTGCATCAATGGCCGTACTACCTGAGCAAGATCTACCAAGAGAAGCAGGCGCTGTGGTACTGCCAGCACCGCAAGCTGCCGCTCGTCATCGTCAATCCCAGCCTCCTGCTCGGCCCCGGCGACGACCGGCGCTCCTCGACCAACGACGTGCGCTTGTTCCTGATGGGCCAGATCAAGGCCGTCCCTACCGGGGGACTCAACCTGATCGATGCGCGCGACGCCGCCGCGGCGGTGGCCAGCGCGATGCGCTCTGGCTCTGTCGGCGAGCGCTATCTGCTGGGCGGCGAGAACCTGACGTTCAAGGAATGGATCGCCCAGACCGCCCACGTGGCGGGCGTGTCTGGCCCTCGCTTGCAGCCGGGCGAGGCCGTGGCGAGATTCGGTGCCGCCACGTTGCGGCGCCTATACCCTCTGGTAGGAAAGAGCTTTGAACTCGACGACGCCTCGATCCGCATGTCATCGCTGTTCTGGTACTGCGATGCTGCCAAGGCGCGGCGAGAGCTGGGACTCGAGACGCGGCCGACCGAGGCGACTTTGCGGGACACTATCGCCTATCTGCGGTCAAGCGGCTCGGCGTAGAGGAGGATTGAAAGAACTGACATGGCAGGAATGAAGAGCGCCACAACATTCGAGGTACAGCAGGACTTGATCGCAATGCTGGACCAAGCTGCAAGCCAGTACAGCCTGTCCGGACGCGACAAGGCACTGCGCTGCATCTTGGACTACGTGGCCGCGGACGGGAACTGGGACGAGATATTCGGCAAGGTCCGCTGCATGCGCTGCGGGGGCCGGCCTGGCTGGACCGCCGAGGGCTGAGCGGGCGGATGGACACCCGGCGGTTCCGCCAGCCCTGCGTCATCCTCAACCCCGCGGCGGGCAGCGGGAAGTCGCTACGAATGTGGCCCCGGCTCCAGCCGCTCTTCGAAGGGCGTCTCGGCCCTGTCGAAGCACTGTTCACCGAGGCACCCGGCCATGCCACACAGCTTGCTCGCGGCGCGATCGAGAGCGGTGCGGACCTAGTCGTCGCGATCGGCGGGGATGGCACGCTGAACGAAGTCGTGAACGGCTTCTTCGCCAACGGCAAGGCCCTGTCAGAGCAGGCTGCCATCGCATTATTCCCGCTCGGAACCGGCGGTGATTTCAAAAGATCCGCTCATTTCCCTGAGGCTTCAGATGAAGTGATCGCGGCGATCGCAGAACAGGAGCTCCGCCATGTCGATGCGTGCTTGGCCCGCTTCCGCGCTTACGACGGAACTCCGCTCGAGCGCTACTTTGTCAACGTCGCAGGATTCGGCCTGGGCGGCGAGGTCGCCATCTCGGCCAAGCGCAATTTCCTGGCCCGCTATTCCGGCACAGGCGCCTTTTTCTGGGCGACCGCCGTCTCGTTCCTCACCTACCGAGCTAGGAAGGTGCGGCTAGCCTTCGACGAGGATGCGACAGTGGAGACGTCAATCATGGAGGTCGCCCTGGGCAACGGGCAGTTTCAAGGCGGCGGCATGCGGGTCTGCCCGCGAGCGACGCTAGACTCGGGTTCGGTGGATGTCTCGGTCGTCAGGAAGGCCGGGTTCTTCGAGTTCCTCGCGGCGCTGCCGTACCTGTATTCCGGCAGGATCTACTCGCATCCCAAGTGCGATTTTTTCAGGGCGCGCCGGATCGTCGCGGAGTCGGACGAAGAAGTTTCCATCCAAGTCGACGGCGAGGCCGTCGGCACCCTGCCGCTCGAAGTCGAGACCGTGCCGGGAGCGATACCGTTTGCGGGTATCGGCGCACGCTAGCGAGTCAGCTCTGGGACCGGTCACCGCACGGCTAAGGCGCTTTCGCGGGCGCTTGTGGGCGGCCCGAAGCGTCGGCGAGCGTGATAAAATCGGCCCAGAGGGGCCTTGCGGAATTGCATACAGATCTTTCCCTAGCGTTGCAGATTCAGGGGATGGATCTGCGAATCCGAGCTCTCACTCGTGAAATTGATGGCCTGCCCAAACGTATCGCGGCAGTAGAAGCGCGCTTGGCCTCGCACAAGCAGGCATTGGCCAACACCAAGGCCGTACTCGAGCAGAACAACAAGGACCACCGGCAGCTCGAGCGTCAGATCGACGACGAGAAGCAGAAGATCTCAAGATTGCAGGATCAGATGAACGGGGCGCGGACGAACGAGCAGTTTCGCGCGTTCCAGCACGAAATCCAGTTCTGCAAGGACGCCATCGACGCGCACGAAGAGTCCATCCTCGGGAAAATGGAGGAGGCCGAGAAGCTCCAGGCGAATGTTTCGTCGGCCGAAGCCAGCCTGGAGTCGGAGAGCACGAAGGTTGCCGAGGACGTGCGTCGGGCCAAGGCCCGGATCGAGGCTGACCGCAAGGAGCGCGAGCAGGCTTTGGCCAACCGGAGTGACTTGAGCGCCAAGATCAGCCCAACGACGCTGCGCGCCTACGAACGAATCCGCAAGACACGTGGCGTAGCCATCACCCCGGTCGAGGAAGAAAACTGCGGCTCGTGCCATGTCCGCCTTCGGCCGAAGGTTCTCCAAGACCTGGGCCAACTCACACAGGGCGTCCTTACGTGCGAGAGCTGCGGGCTCATCATTTATCGGCCCGAAGAGGGTTCTGAGGCCTGATCGGCCGGATCGTCCGCTCCCCGAACTGATTCCTAACCGACCCGCGCATGGCCCTCTCGATCCTCAGCGAAGAAGAATCCCTGTTCTTCGACTCTGTATACGAGTTCGCCCAACAGGAAATCGGCCCGCACGTCCGTGCCATGGACGACGCCTGTGAGTTGCGGCCCGACGTCATCGAACAACTGTTCGAGTTCGGGCTGATGGGCATCGAGGTGCCCGAGGCTCACGGCGGTCAAGGGGGAACGTTCTTCGACGCGGTTCTCGCCATTCAGGCCCTGTCCCGCGTGGACCCGTCGGTATCGGTCGTGGTGGACGTGCAGAACACTCTCGTCGCCAACGCCTTGCTGCGCTGGGCCAGCGAGGAACAGCAGCGACTCTACTTGCCGCGCCTGAGCCGCAACACGGTCTGCAGCTACGCGCTGTCGGAAGCCGGCTCTGGCAGCGATGCCTTCGCGATGAAGGCAAGGGCCAGCCGCGTCGATGGCGGATTCGTCATCAACGGCCGCAAGCTCTGGATCACGAACGCGCGCGAAGCTGGCCTGTTCTTGGTATTCGCCAACGCCGACCCGTCCAAGGGGCATCGGGGCATCACGGCGTTTCTCGTCGAAAAGGGGAGCGAGGGGTTCGCCGTTGGCAAGAAGGAGGACAAGCTCGGCATCCGCGCCTCGTCGACCTGCGAGTTGCTCTTCGACGATTGCTTCGTCCCTGCGGAGAACGTGGTGGGCGAAGTCGGCAAGGGATACAAGATCGCTATCGAGACACTCAACGAAGGCCGCATCGCAATCGGCGCGCAAATGCTGGGTGTGGCCGAAGGCGCGTTCGTACACGCTCTTGGTTACGTCCAGCAGCGCGAGCAATTCGGCCAGCGCTTGGCGTCGTTCCAAGGGGTGCAGTTCGAGGTAGCGGACATCGCGACCCAGATTGAGGCAGCTCGGCTGCTGGTTTGGAACGCGGCACGCTTGAAGGATGCGGGCAAGGAATTCCTGCCGTCCGCTGCGATGGCCAAGTACTACGCTTCCGAGATGGCGGTGCGCGTGACTGCCAAGTGCGTGGATCTCTTCGGAGGCGTGGGTTTCACCTCCGACTATCCGGTGGCCAAACTCTATCGCGACGCGAAGATCGGCACCATCTACGAGGGCACCTCGAACATGCAGTTGCAGACGATTGCAAAGCAACTGCTTGACGTGTGATTGCTGGCATGCCTGCCGTGCCAGCTCCCGCCGCAGCGACTGTCCCGCCGCAAGCGCCGAATTCTCTCAGGAGCTGGCGCTTCTGGAAGATGCCAGTTCTTGCCGGCTGCGGATTCCTGCTGCTGCAGGTCGGTCTGTTCCTCGCTCGATTCGGCCTCAGCGCCCTAGGCCCGCAGAGCCAGCACCCGCGCATCTGGCTGGCGAACGTGCTTCCGGGACTCGGGCTCTTTTGGCTGGCAGGGGTGCTGGCCGCATTGGTTGTTCGCAGGCTGCTGCGCGGAACAGAGGGCCTCTTGCGGTTCGGCCTGATCGGTCTGGCCGTGGCTGTCACGCCAATCGCCGTGGCCTCCAGTCTGCTCGGAGGTTTGTTAGCATTGCCTTTCGTGGCACTCGCTCCCGCGGTTTCGTACCTGATATTCCTGGGCATGACCGTGCTCGGGCATCGACTTTGGCTGTTGTCACGATCCAATGCAGGGTCGTGACGACGCGCAAGTTTCACACCCAATTGCGAGAGCACCAGCACGGCTTCCGTATCGTGATTTGCCAAGGTCGCCGTTGCTTCCAGCACAACGTGGCCAGCGACGATTAGGAACGCGACGGTCCCACGGAGCAGAATTCATTCGTGCGAGCTTGTCGCGAGGAGTATGCGAGAGGGACTCGCCGCTTGGTGACAGCTTCAAATTCCGTCCCTGCTGGCTGTACGGGCGGTCTGGGCGGTCGGTGGTCCGTCGCCCCAGGGACGATCCGATGTCTCGCCTCTGACTTGGAATCGCTTAATGGGCCAAGAAATGGTGCGGATAGCGGTAAGATCCTTACCATGGCATCTCTCATCGATGCGGCGGGAAGGGTCGTGATCCCGAAGGCGATCCGCACTGCAGCGCGCCTGGAGCCCGGCACGAGACTCCAGTTCCGCGTGACCTCCGCCGGAGTATTGGAGATCGAGCCGGAGCCGCTTGAGAACGCAATCCAAAAAGAAGGGCGGCTTACCGTGGCACAGCCGAGAGAAAGCCTGCCCGCGTTGAAACAGGCTCAAGTGAATGGCACGCTTGCGGACCTCCGCGCGGATACTGCGAATCGTGGATGAGCCGCTTCCCTTGCGACACCAGCTGTTTGGCCGCCGCTGTGTGCGGATCGCATGAGCACCACACGCGAACAGTCGCCGAACTCGAAGAGCGGGCCTGCAAAGGCGGCGAGCTAGCCATAGCGAGCCATTCGTCAGCCGGAACCTGCTCTGTTCTGACCCGCTTGGCCTCTCCGCATCGGCTTACGCCTGCAACCGCGAGCACGCTCCTCGAGGCAAGTTTGCGGTCGGCAGAGGTGATTCACCTGACTGTGGAAGAGACGTGGCGAGCTCTCGGGAAGGCCGGCAGGGTCGGCGTGGCAGGAGGCCAGTGTCACGACCCTGCCCTAGCAAGCTGGGCGGAGAAAGGCGCTACATTAGACTTGCGGACTTAGTACGTTCGGCACTGTTCCCGGTTTTCGAATGGACTGCGGACGGTTGGGCTGTGATGAAGGAGGCCCGGAGTTCCGCACCGGTCGCTTGACGCGGTGTCAGAACGCCAGCGGCTCTTCAAACTAGCATTCCCAGGCCTTACGCTCGCTCCTCCCCGGTTCCGAGGAGCGCGTCGGTGGCATCGATGCGGTGAAATGTGGAGGGCCACTGCCCGCGGGACGATCATATCGGAGTCGGCCGCGAACGCCAGAGCACAGTTGGCCCGGGACTGGTGGGATTTGGCAGATCGGCGTTACAGTGTCAGCCAACCGGTGGGTGTCTCGCTCATTCGTCAGCGTGACTTGACAAATGATCTGGAAATCCATATTAAAATTATGTGTTTTATGTCAAGACTTCAAGTTCAGGCATCCACGGTTCTCTAGGACGACAACACGGGAAACCCATACTTCAGTTCTGGGAAACGCGACAGGAAGTCAAAGATGCCCGCCGTGAAGCATGAGACGTTCTTCCGCCGGCATCCGGTCTTCACTGGGGAGGAGTTGTCAACTCACCTCGCGTCCCGTGGCGCGGTCGGGCACAGAAGCCAGGAAGCGCTTCTGGCCTACCACACCAAGACCGGCCGTATCATTCGGGTGCGGCGCGGGCTGTATGCCGTAGTTCCTCCGGGAGCCGAAACCATGTCCTATCCGGTCGACCTGTATCTCATTGCCGGCAAGCTGGCGCCTGATGCCGTGCTTTCCCATCACACCGCACTGGAGTTTCACGGTCGGGCCTACTCGGCTTGGAATCAAGTGATTTACTCTGCATCCCGGCCGGTCGAATCGCTCACCTTCCGCTCGCACGCGTTCCAAGGCACCAAGTTTCCCGAGGCGCTTCGTCGCTCGCGATCGGAGCACTTTGACGTTCTGAGCCGTGAACGATCTGGAGTGCGTGTACGCATTACCGGCCTGGAACGGGCGCTGGTGGATGTCCTGCATCGCCCCGACCTCTCGGGAGGCTGGGAGGAGGTCTGGCGTTCCCTAGAATCGGTTGAATTCTTCAATTTCGACCGCGTTCTGGAGTATGTGTTTCTGCTCGACAACGCGACTACGGCCGCAAAGGTGGGGTTCTTCCTCGAGCAGCACCGCGACGCTCTGATGGTCGAGGAGCGCCATCTCAGGCCCCTTCGCGAACGGCGGCCTCGGCAACCCCATTATCTTGACCGCAGCAAGCGAAAGCCCGGAGGCCTGGTGGCAGATTGGAACCTCGTGGTTCCGAAGGACGTGCTCGAACGGTCTTGGGGGGGTGTCCTGTGAGGATTTCTCCCGAGATGCTGGCTGCGGAAGCCGAAGCAACCGGCCCCTCGGAGACTGTCGGTTGCGCACAATCGTACGGCCTTTGATGGTCGGAGGTCCTCAAGTCGGTGCAAGCTAATTGGAAACGCACTTGTTGCGGTCGTCGCTTGGGTAGACTCCACCAAGGGATTCCTCGCGCCCGACACGGCTGCCAGCGCACTGTCAGCAGGTAGCGACAGCGTGCGTCACTGAAATCGCATCCCGTTCAAGGCGCCGAATCGTCTCGGCGATATCTTCCCTGGTTGTACGGGGATTGATCGTGCAGAATCGCAAAGCCGTCCTGTTGCGAAGCTCGGTAGTGATCACCATGGAAAACCCGCTTGACAGACTGCGTCGACTGATGGACAGATTCAGGCGGTTCAGTTCCGTTTCCGAGAGGTCTCGTGGTCGGTAGCGGAACGTCACGACACCGAGATTGGCCGGGGTGAGGATTTCCCAGGCATCGCTGGCCCGCAGTTGGCTCTCGGCGAATCGCGCGTTCTCCAAGCCAACTTCCACCGCCCTGCGAAAACTGTCGAGTCCGAATGCCTTGACCGACATCCACAGCTTGAATGCACGAAATCTTCGTGTAAGCTCTGGGCCGAAATCGCAGAAATCGGTTCCATCCCCCTCACTCATTGCGACCTTCAGGTACTCCGGTAGAACGTGGAAGGCTTCCTTGAGGCAATGACGGTCACGGACGAGGACGCATCCAATGTCAAATGGCTGAAAGAGCCACTTGTGAGGATCCAGCGACAGCGAATCGGCCCACTCCAGTCCCCGGAGCAATGCCCTGCCCTCTTCTGTCAACATCGTCGGCGCGCCGTACGCCCCGTCAATGTGGAACCACATCTGCTCGTCCTTGCAAAGGCTCGCGATGTCCGGGAGTGGATCCACCGCTCCAGTGTTGATGGTTCCGGCGTTGGCGACCACACAGAACGGGTGCAGGCCGTCGCGGCGGTCACGGTGAACTGTCCGGATCAGCGGATCCATGTCGATCTGGAACCCCGCACCCGAGGGGATTCTTCGAAGCTGCCCTTCCCGGAAGCCGAGAATGCTCGCAGCTCGATCGATCGATGTGTGCGTTTGATCCGAACAGTAGATCGTGGCGTTGTGCCACTCGTCTCCCAGTGCAGTCTTCCTGGCTGCCGCAAGAGCCGTCAGGTTGGCCATCGAACCACCGCTGACGAGCACTCCGCCCGCGGAGTGCGGGAAACCACAGATTTGCCGTAGCCAGTCGATGACGGTTTCCTCGATCTGAGCTGCAGCTGAACCCTCAAGCGAGATTCCGGAAAACACGTTGAATCCGCTAGCCAATGCATCTGCCATCACGCTGACAAAGTTGCTGGGTCCCGGAGCAAACGCAAAGAATCGCGGGTGATTCACGTACATCACGTTGCCGAAGATGTCCTCGTTGGCAGTCTTTAGCAAGGCATCGAGATCCTGACCCTCTTCCGGTGGCGGCTCGTGGAAGAGGGAGGCAAGGGACGCTTTGTCCATCGACCTGGTCACGGACTTCTGCCGGAGGTCGCGGGCATGCTCGACGAGCATGTCGATGACCCGGTAACCCAGATCGCGCATCTCGCGTTCTGTGAGTGTGAGAGGTGTTTCTTGGCCCACTGTGCTTCCCTTTCGACGGTCACAAGGCTAGCGACCAAGACCGAGGAATCGACGACGGCTCTCACATTCGATCCTTGTCGCGAGCGCGCAGAATCTCGCTGATCGGCACGTTCGTACCGGAAGCCTTCAGGCGCTCTTCTACTTCGCGCATTAGTTCCGCGTTGGTGGACATCTCCGCCATTCGTTTCAACTCGCGCAGAAGGTAGGCTTGCATCGACCGGCCCCCTACCGCAGCTTTCGCCTTGACCGCGTCCCGGACCTCGGCCGGTACGTTCCTGATCGTGATCTGAACCGGCATACATGCATTGTTCCATCAATGAATGCAATTTGACAGAACACCTGATCCATGAAGCTGCCGCCGGAGTCGAGACCTCCCTGCCCGGCTTCCAGCAGCGGCCGCTTCGAGGGCTCGACTGGGCCGGAGCGCTGCTGCCGACTTTGGCCGGCAGCCTCAGAATGCCAGCGGCAGCGCGCGTTCCGCCCGGCCGGTCCCGCGCAAGAACGAGAAGTCGCAGCCCTCGTCTGCCTGCAAGACGGATTCGAGGAAGAGTTTCCCGTAGCCTCGGTCGTAGTGCTGCTCGCGGGCTACCCAAGCGCCCTTGCGCCGCTGCATTTCCTCGTCATCGATCAGCAGGTCAAGCCGGCGACCGGCCGCGTCCAGGCGTATCTCGTCGCCGGTGCGCACAAGAGACAGAGGTCCTCCGACAGCTGACTCGGGGGCGATGTGGAGCACGACCGTGCCGTAGCTGGTACCGCTCATGCGCGCGTCGGAGATGCGGACCATGTCGCTGACTCCTTGCTTGAGCAACTTGGCAGGAATCGACAGGTTGCCGTATTCGGGCATGCCCGGGCCGCCGATCGGGCCGGCGTTCTTGAGCACGAGCACGGAATCGGCATCCACGTCGAGATCCGGAGAGTCGATCCGCTCCATGAAATCCGCGTGGTCTTCGAACACCAGCGCCCTGCCCGTGTGCTGCAACAGCTTCGGGGACGCCGCGCTCGTCTTCAGCACCGCGCCGCGCGGGCAGAGGTTGCCCTTGAGGATGATGGTGCCGCCCTCGGCCTGCAAGGCGTGCTGCCGCGGCAGGATCACCTTGCGGTTGTGGCAGGCGGCGCCGCTCACATTCTCGGCCACAGTCTTGCCTGTCACGGTCGGGCAATGGCCGTGCAGCTGATCGAGCAGGTCATTCATCACGACGGGGATCCCCCCGGCGTAGAACATGTCCTCCATCAGGTGCTTGCCGGAAGGCTGCACGTTGGCGACCACCGCCGTCTCGCGGGAGATCTCGTCGAAGCGCTCCAACGGGAAATCGATCCCCAAGCGGCCTGCCAGCGCCTTGAGGTGAATGATCGCGTTCGTGGAGCCGCCGATCGCCATGTCCACGCGCACGGCGTTCTCCAGCGCCTCGCGGGTGAGGATCTTCGCCGGGCGGAGATCCTCGCGCACCATTTCAACGATGCGCTCGCCGCTGCGGTGAGCGATCTCGAAGCGGCGCGAGTCCGCGGCGGGGATGTTCGCGCAGCCCGTCAGCGTCATCCCGAGGGCTTCGGTCAGGCTGGTCATGGTCGAGGCCGTGCCCATGACCATGCAGTGCCCCGACGAGCGGGACATGGCGCATTCCATCTCGCACCAGTCCTCTTCGCTGATGCGCCCGGCGCGCAGCTCGTCCCAGTAGTGCCAGACATCGGTGCCGGAACCGATCTCCTTGTCGCGCCAGATGCCCTTGAGCATCGGGCCGCCGGTCACGAAAATCGAGGGCAGGTTGGCGCTGGCGGCACCCATCAGCTGCGCGGGCGTGGTCTTGTCGCAGCCGCAAAGCAGCACGACCCCGTCCATGGGGTTGGCGCGGATCGATTCTTCCACGTCCATCGCCATCAGATTGCGGAACATCATGCTGGACGGGCGCATGAAGGGCTCTCCGAGAGAGATCGTCGGGAACTCGAGCGGGAACCCGCCCGCCGACCACACCCCCCGCTTGACCGCTTCGGCCACTTGGCGCAGGTGGGCGTTGCAGTTGGTCAGCTCGGACCAAGAGTTGCAGATCCCGATTACGGGCTTGCCTGAGAACACGCTCCCGGGAAAGCCTTCCGAGCGCAGCCAGGAGCGGTGCAGGAACCCCAGCTTGTCCTTGCGGCCAAACCATTCCTGCGAGCGCAGTTTCGAAGATTCGTCGGACATGTGCGAGCCATTATAGGCGCACCTTGATTGGGCTCCCGACGGTCCCAGTGCCACGCTCTGCCGGGGCGCGATTGCGGGATGCCGCGATGGTGACTATAGTGGTTGCCAACAGGGAGGCCACGCAATGCCACTTGACTTGACTCGACGCCACTTTCTGGGCGGTGCCGCGGCAGTAGCTGCTGCTGGCCGGGCCGCGCCCGGCAAGGGCAAGCTGCCCTCGAGGACGCTCGGCCGCACGGGCGCTACGCCCTCGATCTTGGCCATGGGCTGCGGCAGCCGACTCGCGATGTACGAAGAGGAAGACAAAGCCGTCGAGGCGCTCAATCTCGCGCTCGACTTGGGTGTGACGTACCTCGACACGGCGCAATCGTATGGTGGCGGCGACAGCGAGCTCTGGGTGGGCAAGGTGATGGCCCAGCGTCGCAACGAGGTGTTCCTGGCGACGAAAATCGGTCTCCGCGACTACGACGAAGCGATGCGCCGAACCGAGGAAAGCCTGGAGCGCTTGCAAACCGACCAGATCGACCTGATCCACATTCACAGCCTGCGCGGCCAAGAGGATCTGGCCGCGATCGAGGCTGGGTCTCTGAGGGCCTTGATGAAACTGCGGGACGAGAAGGTGTGCCGCTTCGCCGGCATCACCAGCCATAGCTACCCGGACGTGCTGGCCACGGCGCTGGAGCGGCATGACTTTGACTGCGTCCAGATGGCGCTCAATGCCGCGAAGCAGGGGCGCAGCGAGAACGCCCGGAACCCAGTGGACCACCTGCCCGAGGACAGTTTCGAGGCAGTGGCGCTGCCGGTCGCGCTGCGCAAGCGAATGGGCGTGCTAGCCATGAAAGTCACCGGCCAGGAGGCATTGGTAGGCAACGGTCACGGCAAGTCCGGCGTCGGTCGCCTGCTGCAATACGCCCTTTCCCTGCCCATCACATCGGCGGTCGTGGGCATGCCCGCGCTAGAGTACCTGCGAGAGGATGTCAGCTTCGCTGCGAGCTTCCAACCGATGTCACAGGCGGATATGGACCGCTTCTCGAAGGAGCTGGCTGGTGCGAACAAGCAGGCCATGGACCACCGCTTCCATTGCCACGTAGACGCGTAGGCGTCATACGCGGCGGGGCCGATTCGCGCGCGTGCCTTGCCGGGCGCGCTACCCGCCGAGGCTGATCATTTCGAGCTTGCGGACAGCCTCGGGCCGATATCCCTGGTCCGAGGAGATCGCCGCCAGCCGCTCTTCGGAGTAGCGGTCCATGCGGTGGCTCCAAATCGCTCGGACGGCTCCGCTGAGCTCCTCGTCGCTGCAGCCAGATCGCAGCAACGACTTCAAGTCGTGCCCGCCGGCAGAGAACAGGCAGGTCACCAAGCGCCCGTCGGCTGTCAAGCGCGCCCGCGTGCACGCGCCGCAGAACGGCTCGGTGACAGACGCGATCACGCCGAAGACGCCGCTGCCATCCAAGAAGCGATAGCGCTCCGAAGGGGCGCTGCCGCGCAGGCCGCCTAGGGGTTCGAACGGGTACTTCTTCCCGACGCGCTCCAAGATCTCAGCCTTGCTGACGAGCTTCTCGGACGTCCACTGATTGACGTTGCCGACGTCCATGTACTCGATGAAGCGCAGATCGAGGCCGCGCGACCTAGCGAAATCAACCAAATCCAAGACTTCGTGATCGTTCACTCCGCGCTCAATCACCGCATTGAGCTTGACCGGGGTCAGGCCTGTCTCGATGGCAGCAGAGATGCCCCCCAGCACAGCCGCCAAGTCGCCGCGCTGTGCCATCCGTGCAAACGTCGCTGGGTCGAGCGAGTCGAGGCTCACGGTGAGCCGATGCAAGCCGGCCCGCTTGAGCGGTTCGGCCTTGTCCGCAAGCAACGATCCGTTGGTGGTCAGGCAGATGTCTTCGATGCCATCAACGCGCGCCAGCATCTCCACCAGGTCTTCGAGATCTGCCCGCAGCAGCGGCTCTCCGCCGGTGATCCGCAGCTTCCGCACGCCCAAGGGAACGAAGAGTCGCGCCAAGCGTCCGATCTCCTCGTAGCTGAGGATCTGTTCGCGGGAGATCCAGTCATACTGGTCCAGTGGCATGCAATAAGTGCATCGGAAGTTGCAGCGATCCGTGACAGAGATCCGCAGATCCTCCAAGGCGCGCCCATGCTTGTCGACCAACATGTGTGGGATTCGGTACTGCCATTGTACCGGGGGCCTCGCGCCCGAGGCTCGGGCAGGCGAGCGCATCGGCGCTAGAAACAGCGCCGTCAACCGCACTATGGAGCGGTTCCGGACTGCCCTCAGGTTCCATGTGACCGACGGCAGGCCACAGCGCAGGCTCGGTCTCGATTCTTGCGGCGCCCGGCGAGGCGGGTATTATGAAAGGGCGCGATGATCGAAGTCACGCCCAACGCAACGCGGAAGATCCGCGGGATGCTGGATTCGGACAATCCCGGCGGGCTGCTACGTCTCGGAGTCATCGGTGGCGGCTGTTCGGGCTTGCAGTACAAGTTCAAGTACGAGAGCTCGGCGCGCCCTACCGACACGGTGTTCGCTGTTGACGACGTCCGGCTGTGCGTAGACCCGAAGAGCTTCCAATACCTCGACGGAATGACGCTCGACTATGTCGAGACAGTGCTCGAACAGCGGTTCCTGTTCAAGAACCCGAACGCCGACAAGAGCTGTGGCTGCGGAAAGTCCTTCCAGGCCTGAAGCAGAGACTCGCCCATGGAACGCCTGCCATACAGCCAGTGGTACGACACGTTTAACCGCTTCGCGGGAGATCTCTATCCGGGGCGCTACACGCGGGAATACACCGCGAGCTTGGTGTGTGCGGCGCGACAGATCAGCGAGTTGGCCGAGAGCAAGCAGTCCCTGATCGTCGCCCACAACTACCAGTTCCCCGAGTTGCAGGAGGTCGCGGCCGAGGTCGGCGACTCCCTGGGGCTGAGTCGCTACGTCGCCGAGCAGACCTCGCCGCGCGTGGATTTCTGCGGCGTCTGGTTCATGGGCGAGACGGCCAAGACCATCGTCGGCGAGCGATCGAAGGTCTACATGCCTGACAAGCCCGGCTGCTCGTTGGTGGAATCGATCGACCATGCGCGCGTGCGGGCCTGGAAGCAGAAGTTCGCGGACGGCATCGTGATCTCCTACGTCAACACCGATGCTGCGACCAAGGCGCTCAGCGACTACATCTGCACTTCGCGCAACGCGGCCCAAGTGCTGGATCACGCCGCGGGCCAGAATCCGGGCCGCCGCATCCTGTTCTTGCCCGACAAGTTCCTCGGCTCTGTCTCGATTGCCCAGAGCAACGTCGTCGATCCCTCACTGGTCGATCTGTACGACGGCTGCTGCCACGTGCATGCCAAGATCGGCGAAAGCGCCCTCGAAGAGGCGTTCGAGCGCCACCCCGAGGCGGAATTGCTCATCCATCCGGAGTGCGGTTGCGCGTCGCACTGCATGTCGAAAGTCATGCAAGGCAACTCCCCCTATCAGAAGGCGTTCTTCCTTTCCACGGAAGGAATGATCCGCCATGCCGAACAGTCCCAAGCCGATGAGTTTATCGTCGGCACCGAGATGGGCATGGTGTACCGCCTGCGGCGCCAGATCCCCGGTAAGACATTCCACCCCGTCAGTGCCGATGCAGTGTGCGAGTACATGAAGATGAACACGCTGGAGAAACTGCTCGATTCCTTGGAGCGGGACCAGATCGAGGTCACCATCGAAGCGGAGACGGCCCGCAAAGCCCAGTTGGCGATCGACCGCATGCTGAGCATCCAGTAGTCTCTGGACAGACCTCGAGGGCTAGCGGTTTCTCTGCGGCTACCCGAACACGCACACCTGCCAACGTGCTGTGCGACACTCACGTTGGAGCATTCGCATGCCGTTCAAGATTCTCGCGCTGACAATCCTTGCAAGCTTGGCCTTGGCGAGCTCGCTGCTCGCTCAAGGCCGGATTCCGATTCGGGCGACGCTTGACGACAGACTGGCCGCTATAGAAGACCGCCTCGCAGCCATCGAGGATCGCTTCGCGACCCACGAAGAGGGTCACAGCCGCGAGCAGGAAAAGGACCGGTTCACGTTGGAATCCGAAGCCAAGCTTGACCGCTTGGAGGTCAGGGTGATCCGGTTGGAGACGCAGCCCACGGACTGCGACTGCGGCGAGATCGGCAGCCGGGCGCTGCTCGAACGCATCGTCTCGCTCGAACGGCAGGTCGCCCGCCTCCGCTCCGCGCGGAATCGCTAGAATACAGGACCATGCGCAGCAGAATTATCTCGGCAGCTTGCGTCTTCATGCTAAGTGCCTGCGGACCTAGCATCAGTCACGTCGACGAGTCACGCCAAGCCACCGGGGTCAAGGTCGGCGAGGTAACCCATGAGTCGGCAATCCTCTGGACCCGTGTCACCGAGTCCGCAGAGCGCAGGGCCGACGGCACACCTATACGCGGACGCCCGGAAAAGACCGAGCCCGGCGAGGAGATCGTGCAGCTCGATCCCCGCGACTTGCAGGGGTCGGTGCCGGGCGCCCCGGGCAGGGTGCGTGTCCGCTACGCCGACAACGTGAACTTCTTTGACCCCGTTGAAACAGACTGGTCTGAAGTCGGTGCAGAGAGCGATTTCACTCATCACTTTCAATTAAGCGGCCTAAAGCATTCAACTATCTATTACTTCGAAACCGAAACCAGCGATATCGAAGGCACGGTCCTGCACAAGCCGCTCTATGGGCGATTCGAGACAGCCCCTCCCCCAAACGTGTATGCCGACGTGAGCTTCACAGCAGTCACCGGCCAGGCGAACCGCGATCATGATGCCGAGGACGGGTTCAAGATCTACAAGTCGATGCTGGATCTGACCCCCAACTTCATCGTCCCAACGGGCGACACGGTCTACTACGACAGCGACGCGCCGCTGGCAACCTCCATCGATCTGGCCCGGTTCCACTGGCACCGCATGTACAGCTTCCCTTCCCTGGTCAAGTTCCATCTCAGCGTGCCCGGTTATTGGGAGAAAGACGACCACGATTCGTATCACAACGACAACTGGCCCGGCATGTCGCGGGAGTACATGGGGACCTTCAACTGGGAACAGGGCCTTCAGGTATACGCCGAGCAAGCGCCCATGAGCGAGCTGCCGTACCGGACGTTTCGCTGGGGCAAGGGTCTGCAGGTTTGGATCGTCGAAGGCCGTGACTTCCGATCTCCCAACAACATTCCGGACGGCCCGGGCAAGAGCATTTGGGGAAGCGAGCAGAAGGCCTGGCTGATGGAAACGCTGCTGGCAAGCGACGCCGATTGGAAAGTGCTGGTCAGCCCAACGCCGATCGTCGGCCCGGATCGCTCAAACAAGGCCGACAACCATGCCAACAAGGCTTTCCAGCACGAAGGCGACGAGTTCAGGGCCTGGGCTGAGGCGAACCTGCCGGACAACTTCTTCGTCGTCTGCGGGGACCGCCACTGGCAGTACCATTCCGTGCATCCCGCCACGGGCGTCCAGGAATTCTCCAGCGGGCCGGCCACCGACGAGCACGCCGGGGGGTCGCCGGGCGAAGACGAGGCCTATCACCGCTTCCACCGTGTGGCCGGCGGGTTCGTTTCGGTGTCTGCGACCAAGTCGACGAGCGCCTCGAGCATCGCCTTCCGTCTGCATAACGTGGACGGGGGCGTCGAGTACGAGTGGTCCAAGTCGAAGGAACTCTAAGAAGAGTTGTCGGGCAGAGGCGCAGCCCGCGCGGTCAAACGCCGCCAGCGCCAAGGCCGAGCGAGCGCGTGATGCGGGAAAACACGCCCGATATCGACTTCGTGGCGTCAACCTGAACGAGCGTTCCCAAGTCCTTGTAAATCTGCAAGATCGGTTTCGTGCGCCGATGGTAATTGGCAATGCGTCGGCGCAGCACTTCCGGGTTGGTGTCGGCACGCTTGGTATAGCCCGATCCCCAGCCCTCCTTGCCACGTGCCATTACGCGCTGAAACACCGCCTCGTCGGGAGCGTCCAGATAGACCACTCGGTCGATGTCCCAGTTCTGCCGTAGGAAGTCGGCATGCGCCTTGTTGCGCGGGAAGCTGTCCAGCACGAAGCCATAGTTCCAGTCGTGCTGGTGCAGCCGCCGACGGACGAGCTCCATGACTATCTCGTCCGGGATCAGGTTGCCGCTATCCAAGATCTCACGGATGGTCGCCGCCAGCTTGGTGCGGTGCTCGAGGTGCCACCGAACGATCTCACCGATCGAGATGTGAGCAAAGTCGAAGTGGGTCGACAGCATTCGGCTCTGCGTGGACTTCCCCGATGCCTGTGGGCCGATGACGATGTACTTGTGCACAGCGGATCGAGGGGGGAGCACCGACAGTCGGCCGGGGCAAGCTTCGAGTCTACCGCACGGCACACTCGTGTTGCCAATCCTGCATCCGGCTGCTGGAGGAACTTGAGCTCAGGCGGAGGCGAATCGGCGCCAATCGGAAACAGACCGTCCGATTCAACCCCGAAATGCGAAGCCGCGTCAGGATCAAATTAGAATTAAGTCAATATCTATCAATAATTTACCAATCTTCCAGCCGAATTCTAACGCGATAGTTCATGGCAGGCAGAATGGCACGGAAACGACATGACTTCCGGCATTGACAGAGCCAAAAGACCAACGCAGAAAGGCATTGGGCTCCCGTTCCTGGAAGCTTGCATTGGCCGCGCGGCATTCGACAAGCTCACGCGGCAAGTTATGCCGGCAATCACGGCTGTCCGGCTTACGGCCATTGTCAGTCTCATAACCCACTATATTTCAATAAGTTGAACGGATTTTCTTGATGTGAACGACTTCAGCGGCCTGGGCCGTCTCTGCACAATCTATCGTGTTCTTCACGCCTCCCACC
>JAJEHF010000043.1 GCA_022823865.1 Bryobacterales bacterium | reverse complement strand
CCAGGCAGCCTGACGCTGTTTGCGCAATCAAATCGCTGCCGAATCCGGGCATTGTAGTGCCACGCCCGATTTCTGCCTACCCTAAGCTATTGCAATAGCTTGGTTTAGCGAAACGCGAAAATCAAACTGTCGAAGATGAGTCAGGCTACGGCGAGGCGCCGAGTTCATACTTGCCTTCAGTGTGCAGATACAGGACACACTCCTCGTCCGAGTCGCACGAGAGCTGATGCACCGCCTTTCCCTGCGAGCCGAAATAGCTGCCCGGGGCCAGGCTGTGGGTCTCGGATTCGCCCGACAGCTGGATGCTGGCCTGGCCCTGGATCGTCACGACACGCATCAAAGGGGCGCTAGTGCTGAGTTCACCGCCGTAGCCGGACGGCAGCTTGACGAAGGTGCCGTTTTTCTCGTCGTCCTCGACGCTGCCCCAGAGGTAGGCCATCTCGGGGCCTTCGCCGTCGACCCACTCTGTGTCCTCCGCCTGCAGCCACATGATGTTTCGCGCTGCGACGTTGATCGGGCGCTCGCCGCTGTCGAACGCTTCATCCGCAGGCTTGACGAGATAGGGACCCGACAGGATCTCCAAGAAGATCATGGAGTTCTCGCCATTCGCGGAGGTGATGTGGTTTTCCCCCGGCGGCTGCGTCCAGAACGAGCCGGACTCCATCCACATCTTCGCGGCAGCGGGGTCGTCGTTGTGAACGGCACCGCTGATCACGACCGCGCGGTAGGTGATGTTGTGGATATGCGGCGGCGACTCAAAGCCGTCCACGAACTTGACAAGGACCCCGGACGGCACGTCTGCCCGGATGTCGCCCCAGAGCTTTCCCGCCTTCGGGCCGAGTTCGCCGCGCGCGGGATTCAGGGGTATGAACTCAACGTCCGAGCTCTTGACGAGTTCATTTTCAGGACGCCCACTAGCCGCGGCCTGCGCCGTTCCCAAGACGCCAACGGCGACCAAAGTCGCGGCCAGCGTGGCCATGCTTCTCCTCATGGAAGTTCCTCCCGACTGCTAGTACTTGCTCGCATAGGAATCGGCATGCCCCACCAACATGCCCCTTCGAAGAATAGCAATGCAGGAAACGCGGACGGCTGCGACCGTCCTAGCTGGCCGCAGTTCACTCCCGGTAACGAAAGACAGCACCCCGCGCGACTACCGGACCCGGCTCGTGACTGGCAACGGCCGGCCCTGTGCTCGCGCCGAGCGGTATAGGTCCAGTGGGCGGCCGCCTCCTGGCACGTGTCCCCTGCCACCAGCGCCTTCCTAGGTGTGCCGATGGCACCACGCACCGGTGCCAACGGCGGCACAAGGAGCGGCTGGCCGCTGTGCTACCGTCAAACCAATAGCCCTCTGGATGCCCGCGCCCGCTGCAGTAGAAATCTCGGAATGCACCTACAGCTACGGCGAGACTCGGGCGCTTGACGCTGTCAGCTTCCAGGTCGCGCCGCGGTCTATCTTCGGCCTGCTCGGGCCGAACGGCAGCGGCAAGACCACGCTGTTCCGCATCCTCTCCACCCTGCTCGCTCCCGAGAGCGGCAGCGCCAAGCTGTTCGGGATCGATGTCACCGAGCGGCCGATCGAGGCTCGGCGCCAAGTCGGCGTCGTCTTCCAGTCCCAGAGCTTGGACTCCCGGCTGACCGTCGAGGAAAACCTCGTGCACCAAGGCCACATGTATGGCCTGCGCGGGCACGATCTGGCCGAGCGCATCGGAGAAGTGCTGGAAAAGGTCGGCCTGGGGGACCGACGCAAGGATCGCGTGCAGACCCTGTCGGGCGGACTGCGCCGCCGGGCGGATCTGGCCAAGGGCCTGCTGCACGGCCCGAAACTGTTGCTGCTGGACGAGCCGAGCACCGGAGTCGATCCGGTGGCCCGGCTGGCCTTCTGGCGCCACTTGGAGCAGTTGCGGTCTGCCGTAGGCGTCACGGTGCTGCTGACCACGCATCTGCTGGAAGAGGCGGATGCTTGCGACGAGCTGGCGATCCTGGATCGCGGCAAGTTGATCCGCCAGGGCACGCCCGCCGACCTCAAGTCCGAGATCGGCGGCGAAGTCGTCACGCTGGCTACCGGCGGCGCAGCCGCGGTCGCGACGGCGCTGGCCGAAGAATTCGCGGTGCAAGACGCCCACGTGAACGGCGACGAGGTTCGCTTCGAACATCCCGAGGGATCGAAGTGGGCAGCCCGCCTGATGACTCGCTTCGGAACTCAGATCGAATCGGTGAAGATCTCGCGGCCCAGCCTCGAGGACGTCTTCCTGCACCACGCCGGGTACGGGTTCTACGCGGATAGCGACCAGCGGCGCTGAACGCGCGGCGCCCGTCGCTTCGGAGTTGCTAGATCGCGTCGGCGTAGTAGCCGTTCCGCGCTTGGATCTTGAGGCCCTTGCCAGCGGCCTTGAGCGAGATCTTGCGAAATCCGGGACTGTCAAGCCCGCGCTTGGGCGTGTAGCCGATGCTGTACTGGCCGCGCAGTTCGTCCTCGATCTGCTGGAAGATCCCCGCCAGACGGATCCCCCGCGAGACCCGGAATGCGCTGCCGCCGGTTTGCTCGGACATTTTCTTGAGCGTCCCTGCCCCGGAGCCGATGTTGAAGTACGCCCGCCCGGCGAAGTGCCGGTCCATGTATTGGATGGTGTACACCACGATGTCGGCGCGCTGAGCCGCCTCGATGGCTTTCTTCAGGCTGGTCTTGCTGCCGTAGTCATAGCCGTCGGAGATCACGACCACCGCCTTGCGCCCGACCTGATTGCGGAACATCTCGTCGGCGGCCAGGTAGAGCGCATCGTTGAGGGCCGTGCTGGTCGGCTGCTTGTCGCCGCCGGGGCCGGGATGCAACCCGCTGGTGGGAACCTCGACCTGCAACTCGTCCAGGCCGCGCTCGAGCAGTCCCAGAGAGGCGGTGTAGTCCTGTAGCAGCTCGACGTTGCGGTCGAAGCTCATCAGGAACGCCAGGTCCTTGTCCTTGCGCAGGATCGAGCGGAAGAACATCAGTCCCGCGCTGCGCTCGTCTCTGATCAGCGCGCGCTGGCTGCCGCTGGTGTCGATCAGCAGGCCGATCGTCAGCGGCAGCTCCGTCTGGTGCGCGAAATAGCGGATCTCCTGCCTGACGCCGTCTTCGGAAAGGATGAAATCGTCCTTGGTCAGGGTGCTGAGCAGGCGCCCGCTGCGATCCTTGACCGTGGCCAGCAAGTTGACCACCTTCACGTCGAGCGAGAACGTGGGCCCCTCGTCGGCAGTTTCGGCGTCTTGCGCAACAACCGGCAACAGCGCCAGCACGGCCGCAAGCAGCAGGGCGAGAGGTCTCATCCTACATCGAGAGACGGAAGCCCCTGTGATCCGGTTTCTCCCCCGGGACACCGGATGCGCGGTTGAAGGAACGCGACCGGGTCGTTGCGGGGTCGCCTCCGGCAAGGTCCCGGACGCGGTCCAGGCCGTCTTGGTACGCCTCGCGCAGCGCTGCCGGGGCCACGGCAGCAGCCGTGCGGGCCAGATTGAGCACGAACGGGGCGATTCGCGAATCGGCGACTAGGCCCGCAGTGTCGGCGACGGGTTGAAAGGCCACCAGCGCTAGCAACAGCGCCGCGGCCAGGAGCAGTCCGCGCAGGGCGCCGAACGCGGCACCGAGCAGTCTGTCGAGCAAGCCCAGGCCCGCCAGGGACCAGATCCCAGCCAGCAGGCGGGCCAGCAGCGCGCCCGTGATCAGACACCCGATGAAGAGCAGCGCGAAGGCCGCGGCAGAGGCGACCTTCGCATTTGAGATCCACTGGGCCAGGTAGCCGGCCAAGAGGCCGTAGCCCCACATCGCGACGAGCAGGCCGATGACCAGCGAGGCGATCCTGAGCAATTCCTTGGTCAATCCGTTGAGGGTCGCGCCGATTACGGAGGCCAGCAGGATGGCTCCCAGCACGATATCGAGCGCCATCAGGCTGCCTCCGGCATCCAAAGACGGCACCTGGCTCGATTCGGCGGCGCGAGCGTATCCGACGCTGCCGGCATCGGATCAGCCATGCGCTGGCGAGACATCCGTCAATGCCCCCCGGCAAGTGATCACGTAGGCCGGCGGGAAGTTCAGCCAGACGCGGGTCGAGCGCACCTTGGAAAAGTAGCGCCGCATCAGGCTGCCCGTGTTGAAGTACTCGACGCGGCCCTGGTCGAGCTTGATTCGGTAAAAGTACTGGAACTGGGTGATGGCGCCCTGCGGATTCAAGTACGGCCGCAGCGGCCGGAAGACCGCGTCGACGGCCGCGGCATCCATGTTCGCGATGCCCAGCGAGGAAACGACCGCATCCACGTTGGCGATGCCGCGCCGATCCAGTTCAGCGGTCGCGGTCTCGGCACCGGCGGCCACGACCTGCAGGCGCTCGTCCGGGATTTCCGAGCGCAGATAGTCGACGAACTGGGGATTGATCTCGAACGCCAACAGGATGCTGTCGGCGGGCATGCACCGCAGGATTTCGCGGGTCATGACCCCCGTGCCGGGCCCGAATTCGATCACGCAGCGACGCGCCGTGGATCGCAGCGGCTCCACCATCGCCTTGGCGAGGTGCTTGGAACTGGGCGCGACCGCCGCGGTCTGCTTCAGGTTCCCCAATGCACCCGTGGCGAATCTGACTAGGCTCATGTGCCGGTGGTTCCAAGCGCGGACGCGGGCTGCCCGAAGCGTGGAGCTAACATTATATTGCGTTGCTCATGGCCGGTACATCCAGGCTCGCGCCGGGGCGCAAGCGCCTGTCATTGGTGCCGCCCGGGCTGATCGCGGCGTTCGCGCTGTGGCCGCTGGCGGCTAGCGCGCCAGCTGCGGAAACGCTCGACTTGATCGGCACGGTCAGTCCAACTCTCGAGCGCGGCCGGGCAATGCTATCGGCGGTCCAAAGCCCGTTCCACATCGAGTCCCCTGTGCGCCAGAGCCGGTTCGCGTTCCGCTCCCTAGTGCCCGGCGGCTACACCCTCGTCGTAATGGATCCCAGCTGGGGGCTGACGCGGCAGACCGTCCAAGTCACCGAGTCCTTTGCAGACAAGCGGGGCCGCGTCCATGTCGAGGTCGACTTGGATCGCTCGGCAGTCACCCGGGCGCGCCGCGTGGAGGACCAAGGCACCGTCTCGGTCGCGGCGCTCAAGGTCACGCCTAAGGCGCGGGCGGCGGTGCGCAAGGCGCACGCGCGATTCGGCAAGGGCGACCAGGAGGGCGGGATCGCCCTGCTGCACAAGGCCGTGGAGATCTCGCCCTCCTTCACGCAAGCTTGGAACGAGCTCGGCACGGTGGCCTACAAGGCGGGGCGCTACGTCGAGGCGGAGGAGTACTTCCGCACGGCGCTTGGCCACGACCCGCTCGCGTTCGAGCCGCTGGTAAACTTGGGCGGCGCCCTGCTATCGCAGGACCGTTTCGACGACGCATTGAACTTCAATCTCGCGGCCCAGGGCATGCGTCCCGACAGCGCCCTGGCCAACTCTCAGCTCGGCATAAACTTCTTCTACAAGGGCCAGTTCCAGAAGGCGCGCGAGTTTCTGCTGCGGGCCAAGGCGGCCGATCCGTCGCACTTCAGCTACCCGCAGCTGTTCCTGGCGGAGATTTACGGCAAGCAGGGCAGGCTGGACGAGGCGCGGAGCGAGCTGGACGAAATGCTGCGCCTGCACCCAGACTCTCCCGTCACCGAATTGGCGAGGAACGCGCTGCGCCAGCTCGACTCGGCAGCCGCCGAGGCAGGCGCGGGAGCGCCCTAGCGCCACGCGGGCTACGTCCCGCGCAGAGTCATCGCGCCGAAGCGGGCGCGACCCACAGCATTCGTGCGGAACAGAGAGGCCACTGCCGGGCACCGGGTGGTAGTCTGGGACCAATGTTCGCGCCCCTACGTCCGAGATTCCTTTCCGCCGCCATGCTCGTCGCAGCGGTCGCCATTGCGGCCGGGTGCGGCCAAGCGCCGCCCGAACCCTCGATGGTGAGCCGCTTCGCGGCAGACGTGGACCAAGCACTCCCCTGGCCGGAATATCCGCGTCCGCAACTGGTCCGCAGTCGCTGGCTCAACCTCAACGGCCAATGGGACTACGCCCTCACCGACAGGGGCTCCGCCCAGCCGGCAAGCTTCGACGGGCAGATCCTGGTTCCGTTCGCAATCGAGTCGACGCTGTCCGGTGTCGGCCAAACACCCACGACCGAGCAAACGCTCTGGTACAGTCGCTCGTTCGAAGTGCCAGCGGAGTGGAGCGGCGAACGGGTATTGCTGCACTTCGGCGCGGTCGACTTTCACGCCTCCGTGTATGTCAACGGCCAGCTCGCGGGCGAGCACAAGGGCGGCTACACGCCGTTCAGCTTCGATGTCACCGACTTGCTGGCCGATGGCGGAGAGCAGGAGCTGGCCGTGTCAGTCTGGGACCCCACGGACACCTGGACACAGGCGCGTGGCAAGCAGGTGAGCGAGCCGAGCGGAATCTGGTACACCTCCGTGACCGGCATCTGGCAGACCGTTTGGCTAGAGCCCGTGCCGAGCGCCGGCTCGATCGAAGGGCTGGAAGTTGAAGCCGACCGGGAGGCCGGCGCGGCGGCCCTGACTGTCCGCACGCGCGGGGACTGCGCCGATTGCGAGGTCCGGCTGACCGCCTATCTCGGCGACACCGCCGTGGCCGAGGCCGCCGGGAACGCCGCGACAGCACTCCAGATCGAGCCGAGCGATCTCCAGCTGTGGACGCCCGACACGCCGGTACTCTACGACCTCGACATCGTCCTGCTGCAAGGCGACCAGACCTTGGACAGGGCCAGCAGCTACTTCGCCATACGGGACATCGCGCTGGGCCAGGACGAGCGCGGCTTCACGCGCTTGCTCCTCAACGGGGAGCCGATCTTCATGTTCGGCCCGCTAGACCAAGGCTGGTGGCCCGACGGCCTGTACACCGCGCCGACCGACGAGGCCCTGCAATACGACATCGAAGTGACCAAGATGCTCGGGTTCAACATGGCCCGCAAGCACGTCAAGGTCGAGCCCGCCCGCTGGTACTACCATTGCGACCGGCTGGGCCTGCTGGTCTGGCAGGACATGCCCAACGGCAACCTGCGGCGCGGCTCCCCCAACAGCCTGCTGGTAGGCTCCACCGATGCCGAGGACGCGCAGCGCCCGGCCGATTCCGCGGAACAGTTCGAAGCCGAGCTGGCGGAGCTCGTCGACACGTTCAAGTTCTTCCCCTCGATCGTCATGTGGGTTCCCTTCAACGAGGGCTGGGGCCAGTACGACGTGGAGCGCATCGACTCGTTCGTCCGCGAGCGCGACCCCACGCGGCTGGTGAACGCCACCAGCGGCTGGACCGACCGCGGCATCGGCGATGTATTCGACGCGCACATGTACCCGGGCCCGGGCATGGAGCGCGTGCCGGCCGACAGGGCCACGCTGCTGGGAGAATTCGGCGGCCTGGGCTGGCCGGTCGACGACCACCTGTGGTGGACGGACAAGCGCAACTGGGGCTACCGCACCTATTTCAGCCGGGAGGACCTCAACGCCAAGTACCAGGAGGTCGTCGGCAACCTCGTCGGGCCGCGCGCGTTGGGACTAGCCGCCGCGATCTATACCCAGACGAGTGACGTGGAGGGCGAAGTCAACGGCTTGATGACGTATGACCGCGAGCTGGTGAAGTTCGACGAAGAGAGCGTCAACGCGCTGCACCGCCGCATCTACGAGGCCGAAGGCGTTGCGCGCCCGCTGCTCGCCACCTCCGAGCACGCTCCCCAACAATGGGAATTCCGGCTGGACGCGCCGCCGGACGATTGGACGGGTGGCGAGGACGGCGATGGCTGGCAGGATGGGACGGCGCCGTTCCAGTCCGGCGACAATGCCAATTTCCCGACCGGAACGGTCTGGTCCGGCGGCCAGATCTGGTTGCGGAAATCGTTCGAGCTCGAAGAGGTGCCGGAAAACCTCTGGATCGAGGCATACCATGCGATCGATCAGGGCGAGGTTTACCTAAACGGCCAGCTGGTCCTCGATTTCGCCGGCACGCGGTCCGGCGGGAGGCACTATCACCACATGGATCTCAGCGCTCACGCGGCCGCGCTGCGCCCCGGCCGAAACGTGCTGGCGGCCACCGGCGACTTCGCCGGCGACCTGCGAGGCTTGGATTTCGGCCTGTACGCCGTCGAATAAGGCGGCCGGTCGAGGGCTCAGTCGGCCAAGCGGCCCAGGGGGCGGGTGTTGCCACGGAGGCCGTTGCTGAAGGATTGCGCCTGCCTGGTGAGCCGTGCGACCAAGTCCGGATGCTTGTCCGCAACGTCGCGCGATTCGCTCGGATCCCAGTGGAGCTGGTACAGTTCGCCGGGCACGATCTTGACGCGCTCGCCGTCAGGCTCGGTCCCGAGGTGCAGCTTCCACGGGCCGTCCCGCACCGCGCGCAAGAGCGGATTGTTTTCCGGGGGGCCGTCTTCAGCCCGGTAGCGGAAGGCGCCCTCGAAAAAATACAGCGTCGCGTGCCCGCTCGCCTTGTCCGGAGAGGACCATAGCGGCTCCAAGTCGCGGCCATCGATCGTGCGGTCCCGCGGCGGTTCGCCGCCGGCCAGCTGCGCCAGGGTCGGCAGGATGTCCATCACGGAGGCGACCTTCGACGAGACCAGGCCGGCCGGGATGCGCCCGGGCCAGCGCAGGATCGCCGGGACCCGGATGCCGCCCTCGTATACCGTGCCCTTGCTACCGCGCAGCAGGCCCGCCGAACCCGAATCGATGCCGTAGCCAGACCACGGTCCGTTGTCCGAGGTAAAGATGACCAGCGTTTGCTCGTCAAGGTCCAGCTCGTCCAGCGTGTCGAGCAGGCGGCCGGTGTGGTGGTCGATCTCCTCGATCACGTCGCCGTACAGGCCGCGCCGCGACTTGTCGCGGAACGCCCGGCCGCGGAACAGCGGAACGTGCGGCATGGTGTGCGCGATGTAGACGAAGAACGGCCCTTCGCGGTTCGCGCGGATGAACTCGATGGCCCGGTCCGTGTAGGCCGCGGTCAACAGTTCCTGGCGCGGGTTGTGCTCGATGACGCTGCCGTTCTCGATTAGCGGCAGCGGCGGGAACCAATCCAGCGGGTAGGTTTCGTCGGACTGCGCATAGCCCGTGTAGGCGGTGCGCTCGCGGGTGTAGCGCATGCGCTCGCCTTCGTCCGGACGCCGTTCGATCTTGGGGTGGAACGGCCACATGTCATTGGAGTAGGGCAGGCCATAGTAGGTGTCGAAGCCGTTGCGTGTCGGCAGGAACTCTGGCGCGTCGCCCAGGTGCCACTTGCCCAGCATGGCGGTGGCGTAGCCACGGTCGCGCAGCAGTTCGGCGATGGTCACCTCGTTCGGGTGAATGCCCGTGCGCGCTCTGGGGATGTGGTTGAACATCAGGCTGTTGCGCGGGGGATAGGTGCCGGTCATCAGGGCTGCCCGGGCCGGGCCGCAAAACGGCTGCGCATAGTAGTCCGTCAGGCGCAGGCCCTCGGCGGCCATGCGGTCGATGCGGGGCGTGCGGATCGAGGGGTGGCCCTGCACTCCCAAGTCGCCGTAGCCTTGGTCGTCAGTCATGATGACCACGAAATTCGGCAGATCAACAGCCGCCACCGGCACCTGCGCAGCGACAGCAAGCCCAGCGAGCGCGGTCAGCAATCGGGGTGCGAATGTCATAGTTCGTCCCCTATTGTTGCGCGTGCGAACAGCACGCCCGCTCCGATGGTCCGGGATGGAGCGCCGCATCCTGCCAGCTCGGCGGACCCTCAGCGCGATCCTGCGAGACGTCTAACCGGGAGGGCGCAGATGACGGTCCAATTCGCCGGAGAGCTGCCGGATCGCCTGCTCGGCCGCGGCGCTGAGACCCGCAACCACGGAGCGCACCTCGCTAGCGGACACCTGCTCGTTCTTCTCGGCCGTGCCGGCCCAAACCACACGCGCGGTCGTGGATTCAACGAGCTCGAGCGAGATTTCGACGGCGGCCCGCACGCCGCCGCCGTGGTCTACCTCCTCGAGTCGCCGCAACTCCCCGCGCAGCACGTAGTCCGCCGCCGTGCGGCCATCGAAGTGGTCCAGGCGCGCGAACGTTCCCAATGCCAAAACCTGCTCGCGCAGGGCGCGCGAAACGCTTTCCTGCGGATCTTCGGCCCAGCGGTGGTACTCGTAGTAGCCCACTTCCACGGGCGACTCGCGGTAGATGATGCGACCTTGGCGAATCACGCCGCCCACCCGGATGGGCATCAGGATGGCAGTGTGTTCCAGCGGTGCAGCAGCGGGGGCCGGTGGCGGGGCCGGCAGGTCGAGCACATAGTAGTTGGTAGGCGGCACGACGCCGCCGCATGCCAAACACGCCACGGCGACGCAGGCCAGGCCCAACCGCCGCCGCTGGAGGGCAAGATCCATGCTAATCTGATCCAGGCCGTTATTATGACGGATCTTTCCCTCTCCTGTTATCGTTGCGGGCACGCCCTGCGCTTGATGCCGCGCGAGAGGATCGAGCGCAACGCGACCTGCTCGTCGTGCGGCGCGGACCTGCATTCCTGCGTCCATTGCAGATTCTTCGACCCGGGCCGCAACAACCAATGCTCGGAACCTCAGGCGGAGTGGGTCCGCGACAAGGAGCGCTCCAACTTCTGCGGCTACTTCGAGCCTCGCTCGTCGGTCAACCTCACCGCCCGCGGCGGCCGGAACCCCGCCGCGGATGCGCGCGAGGCATTCCACAACTTGTTCAAGAAGTAGTGTCGGTCACGTACCGGCCCTGGGCGGCCGTGAGGCGCAAGTGGTGCACGAGAATTGCGCCTAACGCAGGTCGGCAGCTCGCTCCGCGCGGCCGCGAGCCGCAAAATGTCGCACTGGGTCTTGGGCCTACTTCAACGGACGCTTGCTGGCATCGGAATTCGACATTGCCGAGGATCGCCCTTCCACGAAACGACACTCGTCCCGGCAAGGGAGCTAGCGGCCGTGGTAATCGGTCCGCTCGCCACGAGGGCGGTTCTTGAACTCCCGGGCGAGCCGCACGAAAGCGTCGACCACGGCTTCGAAGATCGGACTGCCCTTCGCAGCCGAGGCGATCGTCGGATCCCCGTATGTGCCGGTCTTGCTGAATCGCGTCCATTCATCCATCACGTGCACGGGCGACCCGTCCATCAGGTCCATCCAGATGAACTCGGACTCGGGCATCCCGATCTCCTTGACCGCCTTTTCCATCTGCACCTTGTCCGGGGCCAGGTGGAGATAGACCGACGTCTCGAGTTCCCCTCCGTGCGACATTCCGCCGCGCCCGGACTCCCGCTGCGCGCGGATCTCGTCGCGGGCCAGGCTGGGCCAGATGAACGTTCCGCAAAGCGCGTCGGTCTCTAGGATCGTGCGCCGCGCGACGAGGTCCAAGATGGGCATGTTCGACCCGTGCCCGTCGGCAATCAGAATCCGCCGGAAGCCGTGGTGCGCAACGCTCTTGGTCACGTCCAGGACGAAATGGAGGAGATGCTCCTGCTGGATGTCAATCGTGCCGGTGAAGTCCATGTGGTGCGTCTCGAATCCGTACGGGATCAACGGCAGCAGCAGGATGTCGCCATCCGCTCGTTTCGCCGCCTCCTCGCAAATGCTCCAAATGAGGAAGTTGTCCGTGTCAAGAGGCAAGTGGTGTCCGTGGTCCTCCACGGAACCGATCGGCAGCACGACGACAGGCTGGCCGCTGACCCTAGCGCCGAGTTCCTGCCACGTGTGGTGGTGGTAGAGATACGAGATCTTGGGCATCGATTCAGCCTTGGACGCGCCGTTCCGGATCGATCAAGAACCACAACAGCGCACCAATACCATACACAACGGTCGCGGCCCAGAACATTGACTCGAACGAGCCGAACCGCGAAGCGAGCCACGCGGCCGAAATCGGCGAGATGACAGCGGACGCGCTCGATGCCGTGTTCATGAATCCGGTTGCCGTCCCGCCATAGCGGTGGCCGACATCCACGCAAACCGCCCACGCCACGGGCAGCGTGAGGTCCTGCGCTCCTTGCGCGAAAGCCATCCACAACACCGCTGCCAAAGGCTCTCCGGCAACCGCCGCCATGGCGAAGCCCACCGCGGCCAAGGCGAACCCCCCGATCCCGACCGCCCTGCGCCCCCAACGCAGGCCCGCCCGCCCGACCAGCCAGTCGGAGAAGGTACCGCCGGCCACGCATGCAGCCGCGCCGACCAGCAAGGGGATCGCGGAGTAGAGGCCGGAGCGCTCCAAAGTCAGGCCGTGCTCATCCATGAGGTACGTCGGGAGCCAGGTGACGAAGAAATAGAACCCGTATGCGGAGCAGAAGTACATGCCGAACAGGGCCCAGAGGTTGCCGTCGGCGAGCATGCGCCGCCACGGGATCGCCGGAGCCTCGGCCGGCGGAATGCCCTCCGAGCGGATGTACGCCAGTTCAGACTCCCCGACTTCGGGGTGATCGGCCGGATCGTCCGTGTACCATCGCCAGAAGAGCCAACACCAGAACAGCCCGATCGTCCCGAGCACCGCAAAGGTGGGACGCCATCCGATCAGGGCAATCAGAAGCGCAGCGACGGGAGGAGCCGCAGACCCGCCCAAGCGGGCTCCCATCCACATCAGACCGGTGGTTCTGCCTCGCTCGCTGGCCGGGAACCACCGGGCGAGAGCCCGGGTCAGGGTTGGAAAAGCCCCGGCCTGTGCGGCGCCAAACAAGAAACGAATTCCGGCCAGCGTTGCGAATCCCCGCACTGCCCCGGTCAGGATCGTGAGCAGCGACCATGCGGCAACGATCGGGCCCATCAGCCGCTTTTGGCCGAAGCGGTCGCCGATCCATCCCGTTGGAATCTCGAACAGGCCGTAGGCCAGGGCGAACGCGCTGAAGACATAGCCCATGCGGACGCTGCTCAGTCCAAGGTCCTCGACCATGAACGGCGCGGCAACGGAAATGCAGACCCGGTCGAGGTAGGTGACGAACGCCACCGTGACCGCGAATACCAAAGTGAGGTTGCGGGCGTTGGTGTCGGTCCTCACGGCGGCTGCCGGATTCTAGCACCGCCGTTCCGGCCGGCGCCGGCTCAGCTCAACAGGGCTTCGGTAGCGTCTAGGCCTGTCCCGCACAGCACCCCTGGAATCTCTGTCGCGAAAGGGCGTAACGTAAGTGATGCTTGGGGAGCGGTCAGCTTCTTGGGCAGGGAGACGGGATTCTGTATTTTGAAATGCGGGATCTGCCGACCTTCGCAAGCACCGCGAGCGCACCGCAAGCAAGCTGGCCGTGGTAATCGATGCGGTGGTTGTTAAGGTTGCGGCGGCGACCCAGCAAGCTCTTGGATAGGCCCGGCGCCGAGATGAATCCAACACACTACAGCGGCAACTCATCCCAAAGGCCGAAGAATCGCGTGCGAGCAGCGCCAAGCGAAAGAGCCTGAACCCGTTCGAGGACTCCCCACATGCCCCTGGCAGAACAGCCTTCCATCGATGCTACCGCCGAGCCTTCGGCCATCGAGCGCGTCTCGCGGATCTATGGCTTGGAAAACTGGGGCTTCGGCTATTTCGGCGTGAACCCGTCCGGCCATCTCAGCGTTACGCCGCACAAGATTCCCGGCCTCGCGGTAGATGTCTACGAGGCCGTGCGGGACCAAGTGGGCAATCAGCTCTCGCCGCCCTTCCTGCTGCGCTTCCCGCAGATCTTGGACGAGAGGCTGGCGTCGCTGCACCAAGCCTTCGCCACTGCCATCGCGGAGTTCGACTACGGCGGGCGCCACATCGGCGCCTACCCTGTCAAGGTCAACCAGCGACCCGAAGTGCTGCGCCGCTTGGTGGAAGCGGGCCAGCGCTACGACTACGGCCTCGAAGTCGGCAGCAAGGCCGAGTTGATCGCGGCCCTGTCCATGCCTCTGGCGGAAGGGTCTCTGATCATCTGCAACGGTCTCAAGGACGACCTGTACCTGCGCTTGGCGATGGCCGCGGCCAAGCTCGGACGCAAGGCAGTGATTGTCGTGGAAGACCTCCAGGACTTGCAGCTGACGCTCAAGCTGGCCCGCGCCCAGGACCTGCTGCCGCCAATCGGACTGCGGGTCAAGCTAGGCGCTCGGGGGAGCGGCAAGTGGGAGGACTCTTGCGGCGAGTTCGCCAAGTTCGGCATGAGCACGATCGCCCTAGTGCGGGCCTTGGACCTGATCAAGGAATGGGACGCGGCGAGCCAGCTCGCGATGCTGCATTTCCACGTCGGCTCTCAGGTCAACGACATCCGCCGGGCCAAGCAGGCCTTCAAGGAGGCCGCGCGCGTCTACGCCAAGGCGCGCAAGGCGGGCTTCGACATCGCCTACCTCAACGTGGGCGGCGGCCTCGGCGTCGATTACGACGGCTCGCGCACTGCCAGCGAGTTCTCGATGAACTACTCGGTCCAAGAGTTCGCCAACGACATCGTCTACACGCTGGGCGAGGTCTGCGCCGGCGAGGAAGTGTCCGCGCCCACCATCGTCACCGAGCACGGCCGGGCGATGGTGGCCTATCACTCGATGCTGGTCACCGACGTGCGCAAGGTGGTCACGCCTGGCCTAGTCGCCGACGGCGAGTTCGCCGAGGTCGAGTCGGACGCCCCGCCGGTGCTGGAACTGGTCGACATCGCCGAGGGCATCAACGCCAAGAACTTTCGCGAGCGCTACCACGACGCCGTGCAACAGCGCGGCGACATGAACTCGCTGTTCGAACTCGGATATCTGGGCCTGCGCGACAAGGCCAAGGGAGAGGCCCTGTTCTGGAAGATCTGCCGCCGCGTCGCGCGCCTTTCGCGCCAGATGAAGCACCGCCCCAAGGAGCTGCAGGATCTGGATCAGATGCTGGCGTCGAGATTCGTCTGCAACTTCTCGATGTTCCAGTCGATCCCGGATTTCTGGGCGTTCGACCAGCTGTTCCCGATCATCCCCATACACCGCTTGAACGAGACCCCGACCGAACGCGGCGTGCTGTGCGATATCACCTGCGACTCCGACGGCACCGTCGACCGCTTCGTCGATACCAAGCACTTCAAGGAATCGCTCGAGCTGCATGCCCCGCGGCCTGACGAGCCGTACTATCTCGGCATCCTGCTGTTGGGCGCCTACCAAGAGACGCTGGGGGACATTCACAACCTGTTCGGAACGGTCACGGAGCTCAACGTAGAGGTCGGCACGGACGGGCAGCGCGTCGTCAGCCAGCCGATCCGGGGCGACAACGTCCGCGACGTGCTCGGCGATTTCGGCTACCAGCCCGAGGCCCTGCGCGAAGCGCTGGCGCGCCGGCTGGCCGAGCGCAAGCAAGCGGGGCTGATCGGCGACCAGGACGAGCACGAGGTGCTGGCCACTTCGTCGCGGGTCTTGGACGACTATACTTACCTGGTCTAGGGCAGTCTGATCGCTCTCCGATGCCGTACCCGACCAGCGCCCAAGCCACCACGATCGCGGGACTATTGGCGCGACGGGACGGGTCCCTGCCGGCGCTGCGCAGCGAGTCTGGCGCGCGGATGTCCTACGGGGAGCTGCGCCAGCAAGCCGAGCAGACGGCCGCTGCGCTGGCCGCCAGCGGCATCGGGCGAGGCGACCCCGTTGCCATGGTCCTTGAGAACGGCCCCCACATGGCGGCGGCGTTCGTAGCAGTGGCGGCCACGGCAGCTGCAGCGCCGCTCCACCCGGGGCTGCGCGAGCGAGAGTTCAGAGACAGCTTGGAGAGCCTGCGGGCGCGGGCCTTGATCGTGACTGCGGGCAGCGAGACTCCCGCAACCAAGGTGGCGCAGCAACTGTCCGTCCCTATCCTGCAGTTGGAGGCGATCGATCCCGCAGGCGGCTTCCGGCTCGTGGGCGGCCCCGCCGCGGCCGGAAACCTGCCGGACGCGGCAAGACCGGAAGATACCGCGCTGCTGCTGCACACCTCCGGCACGACGGCCAAGCCGAAGCTGGTGCCGCTAACGCAGGGAAACCTGGTTGCATCGGCGGCCAATATCGCATCGACCCTGCGGCTCGGGCCTGAAGACACGTGCCTGAACATCATGCCGCTGTTTCACATCCACGGCTTGATCGGGGCTTTGCTGTCGTCGCTTTGCGCCGGCGCGTCGGTGGCAGCGACGCCGGGCTTCGCGCCGATGCGCTTCTTCAAGTGGCTGGACGAGTTGCGGCCCACCTGGTACAGCGCCGTGCCGACCATGCACCAGGCGATCTTGCAACGCTCGGCCAGGAACGCCGCCAGCCTGGGCCAGAGCCAGTTGCGGCTGATCCGCTCGTCGTCGGCCGCCTTGCCGCCGTCCGTCCTCGCAGCCCTCGAGGAGGCCTTTGGCTGCCCGGTGGTCGAATCGTACGGCATGACAGAGGCATCGCACCAAATGGCTAGCAATCCCCTGCCCCCCGCCGCGCGGAAGCCCGGCACGGTCGGGCTCGCGGCCGGGCCGGAGGTGGCGATCATGGACGGCGCCGGCAGCCTGCTGCCCGTCGGCGCAACCGGCGAAGTCGTGATTCGCGGCGCCAACGTGATGGCCGGCTACGTGGACAATCCGCAGGCCAATGCCAGCGCTTTCCACGGGCAGTGGTTCCGCACGGGGGACCAAGGCATCTGCGACAGCGATGGCTACTTCACGATCACGGGCAGGCTCAAGGAACTCATCAACCGGGGCGGCGAGAAGATCTCCCCGCGCGAGATCGACGAAGCGCTCCTGGAACATCCCGCCGTCGCGCAAGCCGTGGCATTCGCGGTGCCCCACGCGAAGCTCGGCGAGGAAGTCGCGGCCGCCGTGGTGCTCGAGGAAGGGTCCGATCTCACGCAGCGGGCGCTCGGCCAGTTCGCCGCCGAGCGGCTGGCCGCGCACAAGGTGCCCCGCGTGGTGCGCTTCGTCGAGGCCATCCCCAAGGGCCCCAGTGGCAAGCTGAAGCGCGTGGGCCTGGCCGAGGACCTCGGCCTCGCCTAGGCCGGCTCGCAGACCGGGCCTGCCGGGGCGCCCTCAGCCGGCGAAGACGTCGGCGATCGTGCGCTGAATCGACTCGGCGGCCGCGCCAGGGTCGGCGGCGTTCCGGATCGGCCGGCCCACCACGATGTGGTCGGCTCCGTTCAAGAACGCCTGGCGCACATCGACAGTGCGCTTTTGGTCGTCTGCGGGCCGGTTTTCCACGGGCCGAATGCCGGGAGTGACGACCAACAGGCGGCTATCCACGTGCTGGCGCAGCGCCGGCGCTTCCAAGCCCGACGATATTACCCCGTCACAGCCGATCTCGAACGCACGCCGCGCCCGCGAGAGGACGAGTTCGCGAGGGTCGCAGGCGAAGCCGAGATCGTCCAAGTCGCCCCGGTCCAGGCTCGTCAGCGCCGTCACTGCCAAGACCTTGACATCGCCGCGATTGGAGCAAGCCGCGTCCAGCATCGCGTCGTTGCCGTGGACCGTGCAAAACGTCACGCCCCGGCCGCCAAGACGACGGACCGCCCGCCCGACGGTTTCAGGCACGTCGAAGAACTTCAGATCCACGAACACCTTCTTGCCCAAGGATGTGAGCCGGTCGACGAGCTGGAAGTATCCGCCGTCCATGAACAGTTCGAGCCCCAGCTTGTAGAAGCAGACCGAATCGCCGAGTCGCTCCGCCAAGGCAAGCGCCGAGGACGTGTCAGGCACGTCCATCGCGAAGATGAGCCGTTCGCGCAACGGGACCGCATTCCGAGACAGAGGCATCTGCGTCTAGGCTAGCGCGGAGCAGGCGGCGCGGCCGGGAGCGACACGCCTCGCGGCCGGGCGCTCAGACCTGGCTGGCCTGGGACACCACGTCCGACACGGGACCGATCAGCAGCTTGTTCGCCACCGTGTTGGGCAATGTGGTCAACAGCACGAAGCGCACCCCGGACTGCGGATCCTCCCAGGCGAGCGTCCCGGTGGCGCCGCCGTGCCACGCAGTCCGCTCCGAGCAGCCAGCCCCGGCTCCGCCTCCGAGCGCGAAGCCCAGGCCTCGCGGCCTGCCCAGCTTGGGCGTGTGGTTGCGCACCATCAGCGCCGCGGTCGCCGGGCGCAGCACCTCGGCTCGCTCCGGGGCCAGGAACTCGAGAAAGAACCTCGACACGTCTCCCGCGCTGGCATGGGCCCCGCCCCACGGGGACGCCAGCTCGCGCCAGTAGCGGCTGTTCCAATCCCAGTGCGCGGCCTCGGGCCTGCCTTGCCCGCCGTGCGGCGGGCCTTGTTCGACTTGGCTGCGCTGCGTCTCTTCCAAGCGGATTCGGCCCAGGCCCAGGGCGGTGCGCTCCATGCCGAGCGGCCGGAACAGGCTCTGGTCCAAGTAATCGGGAAACGCCGTGCCGGTGATGCGCTCGCAAATCTCGGCCAGCAGCAGGATGCCCATGCTCTGGTAGGAGTAGCGCGTGCCCGGCTCGAACAGCAGGGGCGTGCGGATCGTCCGCTCGACGAATTCGCTCAAGGGAGCGTTTCGCTTGCGCAACTCGACGTTCTCGGGGAGCTGGTCCGGCAGGCCGGACGCGTGCGTCAGCAAGTGCTTGACGGTCACGCGGGAGCGCGCCCCTCCGCTGAACTCCGGGACGAAGCGCCTGACCGGATCGGCCAGTTTTAACTCCCCGCGGTCGGCCAGCAGCATCGCGCCGGCGGCGGTCATCGGCTTGGTAATCGACGCCAGCAAGAATATCGCGTCCGCTGTCAAGGCACTGCCGTAGTGGCGCTGAAACACGTCCCCGCCGAGGCGGACGTCAAGCACGGCGCCCTTTACCGCACCGCCGGCAACCTGCGCGGCGACCAAGCTCGCGGCCGCCTCGAGATCGTCGCGGCGAGCGGCGCTCGCAATCGAGCCCGCCAGCGCCGCAGTCAAGAAAGTCCTGCGCCTCATCCGCGGAAAATCCTAGCAAAGGACCGCAAGCCTGCGGCGCGGCCTACTCTGCATCAGCCCGGATCTTGCCGACCAAGTTCGGCAGGTAGGCGCCGAAGCGCCGGTCGTAGCGCGGATCATTCTGCGGCACGGCCAAGATCCTCTCAAGGGCAGGGTCGGCTCGCTCGTCCATGTAGTCCAGCGCGTTCAGCGCGGCCATGGCAACGAACAAGCCGTTCTCGCTCGTATCGGCATGCTGCACTAGCACCTCGAGCGCACGCCCGGCCTCGGCATCGCTGCCATAACGCCCCAGCGCCTCGCCCGCGGCGATCCGCACGGTCGGATCCGCGTCGCCCAGCGCCTTCCGCAAGGGGCCAGCCAACGCCTGGACGCCCTCGCGGCCGCGCATCAGGGCGCCTAGGGCCGCCCAATAGCGCACTGCGCTGTCGGGGTCGTCGAAGCCCTGGCGCAAGTCGGCCTCCGCCCCGGCATCCATGGAGGATGCCAGCTCCGCCATGCGCATGATGCGCCCGATCGGAAAGCGCATGGGGTTGGCACCCATCGAATGCGGCGCGTCATCTCCGGCGCGCTCGTGAATCGCATTCTCGGGCAGAAAGCCAAGGTCGCGGATCGACAGCGACCACTCGCGGCGGGCCGCCCGCAAGCGCTCGAGATCCTTGCGGTGCTCGGGACTGGAAGCCAAGTTCTGCGTCTCGTCGGGGTCTCGCTCCAGATCGTAGAGCTCCTCGGCGGGCTTGGTCTCCCAGAAATGCGTCCGGGGCCGCTGGAGCTTGCCGGCGTGGTACAGGCGGTGCCACACGGCGGTGGTCGGGGTCTGGAACATGTACTGGATGTACTGCCCGTAGATACGGTGCGGCATGAAGTTGCGGATGTAGATGAAGCGGCCGTCGGTCACGCTGCGAACCATGTCGTAGCGTTCGTCCATCCGGCCGCGAAAGGCGTAGATGTACGGCTGGGGCGGCGCTTCGAACTCACCGGCGAAGGCGTAGCCCTGGAAGTGGTCGGGCGGCTCGACGCCGGCCAGGCTCAGGACAGTCGGCGCGAGGTCAACGAACCCGACCAAGCGCTCGCTCGCGCCGCCGGCCGCGTACTCGGCCGGACGGAGGTGCTTGAACTTCTCCGGTATGTGCAGGATCAGCGGGACGTGGAGGCCGGAGTTGTACGTCCAGCGCTTGCCGCGCGGCATGCCCGGCCCGTGATCGGCCCAGTAGAACACGATCGTGTCCTCTTCGAGCCCGTCCTCGCGCAGCTCGGCCAGCACCTTGCCCGCCATCGCGTCCATCTCGCTGATCTTGTCGTGATACTGGGCCCAGTCCCTGCGGCTTTCCTCGGTGTCGGGATGGTAGGCCGGCACCCGTACCTCCGCCGGATCGTGGACCGGCGTGTGCGGCCGGCGGCGGATCTGGGATTCGTGGGTGACCGTGAAATTGAACACCGCGAAGAACGGCTGGCCCGGCGCGCGCTTGCGCCAGTGCGCCTGGCGGCTCGACTCGTCCCAGACCTGGCCGGGCTTCTTCAGGTTGTAGTCTTCCTTGGCGTTGTTCGAGACGTAATAGCCGGCGTCTCTGAGGTATTGCGGGAACATGCGCATCGAAGAGGGCAGCCGCGTCATCGAGCGCATGTGCTGGGCGCCGGTCGACGGGGGGTACATCCCGCTGATGATGGTGGTGCGCGCAGGGGCGCAAACCGGCGCGGTCGACCAAGCGCGGCGGTAAATCATGCCCTTGGCGCCGAGGGCATCGAGATTGGGCGTGTCCGCGTAGGAGTCCCCGTAAGCCCCCAGGTGCGGGCCGTTGTCCTCGGAGCTGATCCACAAGATGTTGGGGCTTTCGGCGACGGCAGCCGTCGCGGCTAGGGCGGCCAGTAGCGCGATCCTTGAGAGCATGCCCCAAAGTATAGCGAGGCGCTTACGGTTAGAATCGTAGGTCCGGCGCCAGCCGCCGACCCGACCGTGCTCTGCCCCTACTGCGGCCACCTGAAGAACAAAGTGATCGACTCCCGCACTACCAAGGGGGAGGAGGTGATCCGGCGCCGTCGCGACTGCTTGTTATGCAAGCGCCGCTTCACCACCTACGAGCGGGTCGAAGAACTGCCCGTCATGGTCGTGAAGAAGGATCAGCACCGCGAGCGCTTCGACCGCAAGAAGGTGCTGCAAGGGCTGATGCGGGCATGCGAGAAGCGGCCCGTCTCGATGGCGGCAATCGAAGCCATGGTGAGCGCCGCCGAGTCCGAAGTGATGGGATCGCCCGAAGGCGAGTGCCCCACGAGCAGGATCGGCGAGTTGCTGATGCAGGAGCTCAAGCGGGTCGACCGGGTGGCCTATGTGCGCTTCGCCTCGGTCTACCGGGACTTCCAGGACGAGCATCAATTCGTGAAGGAGATCCACTCGCTCCAGTTGGAGCCGTAGCGGATGCCGCTCCCGTGGCGCCCGTCCGCGGGCGGCGCGTTCGGTGCCCAGGCTAGTCGCGCTCGTCCAGCAAGTATGCCGAGCCCTTGCCGGCACCCTGCCAGGCGTAGAACAGGAGCAGGTCGTCCACGCTCTGGCCGTCCTCGCCGCGCACGAACTTGACGCTCTGGTAGCGCAATCCGTGCTTGGGCGTCAGGTCGCGGGAGCGCTTCCAGCGGGTGCCCGAAACGTCAGAGACCCATTCCTCGACGCGGTCGCCCCAGCCGTAGCTGTTCATCAGCGTGTCCTCGTTGGCCTCGCCGTCGCCGGCGATCAAGAAGGCTTGGAAGGACCCGTCCGGGCGCGCTACCAAGTGAGTCGAGTTGAACGGATGCCCGGTTCCCGTCAGGGGCGTCTTCTCCCACTTGCCCGCGCGCAGGCGGACGAAATAGAACGTCGAAGCGTAGGGCGTCTCGCCCGATACCGGCAGCAGGAAGCTCGGCTCGCCGCCCGGACCGAGCGCGATCGAGGGGCCCACGGACGCGCTGCCGCCTTCTGTGTCCAGTACCAAGCAGTCGCGCTGGGCGCTCGCAAAGTTCACAGGCCTGGCGAGTTCCTTGCCGTGCGCGTTGAATACCTTCCCGCTGGCGAGGTCGGCCCGGACATAGTAGAGGTTGTGGCGCCGGGTGTAGTCATGCAGCACTGACCCGTAGCGCTGGCTCGAGATGGGCTCCTCGACCTTCCAAATGAAGGCGATGTGCAGCGCGCTCCCGTCCGCGCTGACCCGTGTCGTCTGATACGAGCCGGCGTGGGACGCCAGCGGCGACTCGTGCGGGGGCGCGTCCATATCGATCACCGGGCTCGTCGGCTGGTCCCAGGTGCGGCCCCCGTCGGCGGAGGTGCGATAGGTCCAGAAGCCCAGGTGGCCGCTCTCGCGGAAATAGACAAGCGTCCTGCCATCGGCGAGTTTATGGACTTGCGGATAGGACACTGAATGCGATATCTCGGCGCGCCGCTCCCATGCGTCCGTGGCGCCGGACCGCTTCGTCGCCAGATGGTATCCCGGGGTGCGATGGAAGCCGAAAGCGACGTGCACGCGGCCGTCCGGCTCGGCCCACACCACCGGCGCGTAGTGTTGGTCCCGCTCGAAGCGCCGGGCATCGATCTCGATGCCGGTTCCGGACAGCAGCATGCGGGGCTCGGAGAGCTTGCGCGCGGCGAGGTCGTAGGAGCGAATCCAAGGCAGCCCCTTGTCGCCGCGCCAGACCATGTGCAGCTGGCCCTGGCTGACAACCGCTTGCGGATACATGCGGTTGTCATAGAGCATCTTCAGCGCCCCGTCTCCGGCGAAGCGCACGACCTGGGCTGCCAACGGGCAGCCAGCCAGTAGCAACGTGAACAGGAGCGGCCTCATGAGAGCATCCAGCATAGCCCGGCGCCCAAAACTGGGCAAATCCAATGGCAGCGCGCCCTGAATCGCGAGCTCATGCCGCCCGGTGAGAGCGAACAGTTCCCCCGAACAGCCCCCTGTCAAATCCCGCATGACGCGAGAAAACCACTGACCACTCTCGTCCGCGCCTCGTCGTAGAACACCCTTCCACCATGGGCGGCCCCGTGCAATACGTGGAGAGTGACCGCAAGCCCGAGGCTCTTGAACTTGCCGTGCAGTTCATGCGCCTGGTTGATGGGCATCTGCGGATCTTGATCGCCATGTAGCAATAGCAAAGGCGGGTCCGACCTGTCGACATGAAAGACCGGGCTCGCCAGCATCGCCAGTTGCCGCTGTTGCTCGGGCTGGCCGCCGAGCAAGAGCTCCAAGGCGGGTTTCCGGACGCTCAGCCCGTGCGGAGTGGACTGGTGCAGAATCGTCAGCAGGTTGCTCGCTCCGAAGTACGCAATGGTCGCCTGCACTTCCGAAGACTGGTCAAGATGCGCGCCGACAGCTCCTTCAAGTTCCGCGGTGCCGTTTGTCACCCCGACCAGAGCTGCTAGATGCCCGCCAGCCGACGAGCCAGCAATTGCCACCTTGCGGCCGTCGTATGGGTAGCGATCCTGATTGCCGCGCAAGAAGCGAATCGCTGCCTTAATGTCGTGCACCTGGGCCGGGAAACGCGCCTCGGGAGTGAGCCTGTACCCGACGCTCGCAATCGCATATCCCTCGCCCAGCAGCGCGGCTAGCGGCATCGAGTCCTTGGACCCCGCGCGCCAGGCCCCGCCGTGAACATACACGATTAGCGGAGGTGGTTTCGACGCTTGCGGCAGATAGAGGTCGAGCAGCAGCTCACGCCCGTCAACTTCGGCGAACACCAGGTCGCTGACCTTGCGAAACGCGGCCTGTTCCGCTGTGGCCGCCAGTCCCCACCCGAAGCCGGCTGCAAGAACCAGGCAAAGGACTCGAGGATTCATTGGACCGAGCTACTTGGTGGCACCGCTGATGAATGCCTCCGGTTCGACCTCCGTCGACGCACCGGCGGCCCGCATCACTTCCCGGATGACAGAGGCGGTCTCGGGAGAAAAGCGAAAGTTCATGCCGCGGTGAACGCCCGTGGCGATGCGCAGCGGTGTCCAGCCAAGCTCGTTCTTGCGATTCCAGACCTCGATTCGGGCACCCGCGTCGACCAACACCCTGACAGCGCCGGGGGCATGCTTGTAGGCCGCGCCGTGCATGGCGGTGTTGCCGTCCCCGTCGATGGCGTTCGGGTCTCCCCCCAGCTGAAGCGCCACCTCAACGGCTTCGACGACCTCTTCGGCAGTACCCGCGTCCTCGTCGGGGGCGCGCACGCCGACTCCCGCGGCAACCATCAAGGGCGTGGTGCCCTTCTCGGTTGGAATCGTGGGATCGCCGCCCAATTCGTGCAGGAGCCGCATCAGTTCGGCATCGGCAGTGCGAGCCGCGGCCAAGAACGGCGTCGCGCCTGCGGTGTCGAGGCTGTGCTTGCCGGGGCTTGTTGGCGAGGTCATGCGAAAGTTGACATCGGCCCCGTGGGCAACGAGCTTCCGGACGATCGCCAGGCTATCCATGCTTCCGGAGCCTTGCGGGGCGGGGTCGTTACTTCCGACGCCGGGCTTGCGAACCCAGCTGACGGTGTGCAGCGGAGTCCAGCCCGGCCCGGCAGCGTCGGGATCGGCGCCTCGTTCCAACAACAGGGCAGCGACTTCGAAGTGGGCGTTAGAAACCGCGACTTCCAGCGCGCTCGCGCCGACCTGGCGTCCTTCCGTGCGAGCGCTGTCCGTCGCCCAGCCCCGACGGCGTCGCTTGGGCAGCGCGTCGTTGACGTCGGCACCCGCGTCGAGCAGGGCCCGAGCCACACCCTTGTGCCCTTGGCGCGCGGCGAACAATAGGGCCGAGAATCCGCCATGCGATTTCGCTCCGATCTCGGCCCCGGCACGGATCAGCTCATTCACGGCCGCGAGATGGCCCTCGCCCGCGGCCCACATCAGCGCGGTCTGCCCACGCCATGATTCACTGGCATTGACCTCAGCGCCATGACGAACGAGTGTCCGGACCGCTTCTGCCCGGCCGGTTCTCGCCGCTCTCATCAGCGGAGTCTCGCCAGCGGGCAGCGCTGCGTTCGCGCTGGCCCCGGCTGCGATGAGGAGAGCGATCATCGGTGCGCTGCCGTTCGAGGCAGCAAGCATTAGCGGAGTCACCTGATAGTTATTTGCCGGATCAGCCGCAGCCCCGGCCTCGATGAGCGCCCGCGCCGCCTCGAGATCGTCCCAATGCGCCGCCCAGTGCAACGCGGTTGCCCCGTCGACGGCTCGCACGTTCACGTCACCTGCGGCGTCAAGGATCGCCCTGACCGCGGCGAAGTCACCCGAGCGCGCGGCGCCAACGAGCTCCGCGCCGACGCCGGCTGACAGCTGAGAGGAGAGAGCGACAGCCGCCGCAAGGCATGCGATCCGGACTTGGCTGGGTGCGCGCATGTCTAGATCGCAAGCTCCTCGATCCGGCCGCTGCTGTCTCCGAACGACGGCAGCCTGATGCCGATCCTGTCCAGCAGGGTCAGATGCAGGTTGGCGAGCGGCGCGGGCTCGTCGTACGTGATGTGTCGGCCTCCGGCGAGGCTTCCGGCCCCTCCTCCAGCGACCACGATCGGCAAGTTCAGGTGGTCGTGAATGTCCGGGTTGCCCATTCCGCTGCCGCAAAGCAGCACGGAATGGTCGAGCAGGGTGCCGTCCCCATCGGGAGTTGACCGCAGCCTATCCAAGTAGTACGCAAACAGCGAGACATGGAAGGTATTGATCTTGGCCAGCTTCTCGAGCTTGAGCGGATCGTTGGCGTGGTGCGAGGTGGGATGGTGAGGGTCGGGAACCCCGATCTCGGGATACGTGCGGTTGCTTGTCTCCCGGGCCAGCTGAAACGTGATCACCCGAGTGATGTCGCCTTGCAGCGCCAGCACCTGGAGGTCGAACATCAGGCGCGCATGGTCGGCGTAGGCTGCCGGAACTCCGGTCGGGCGGTCGAGGTCGGGCAGCGGTGCCTCCGCGGTTTGTTGTTCCGCCCGCTGGATGCGCCGCTCGACTTCGCGAACGCTTTCGAGGTAGCCCTCGACGGTCCGATTGTCTTCGGCGCCCAGCACCTTCTTGAGACGCCTGAGATCTTCGCCGACCCAGTCGAGGATGCCCCGGTCCACCTGTAGTTCGCCGCGGCGCTCCTCCGCCGTGCCGCCATCGCCGAAGAGGCGCTCGAACGCAACCCTTGGGTGCGCAACTGACGGTAGCGGGGTCGTCGGCGAAGACCAGGACAGTTGGTTCTGGTAGACGCAGGCGAAACCGTTGTCGCAGTCTCCGACGTTTTGCTGCAGGTCCATCGACAGCTCCAGCGACGGCAACGCGGTCTGGCCGCCAATGCGTTGCGCGGCGATCTGGTCCACGGTGGTCGCCAGCTCGTAATCCGCTCCCTCGGTCATCTTCGCCTTGGCGGCGCTCAGGAAGCCCGAGTTGGCCGTGGCATGATTCCCGGCCGAGTAAGCGTTCTTGTTCTCGAGATTGGTGATGACGTTGACCTCGGCCTTGAACGGCTCCAAGGGCTCGAGGATTCGGGACATGCGGCCGAGCCGCCCGTCGTCGCCAGGAGGGGTCCACTGGCTGAGGTTGGCCCCCATCGGAATGTAGACGAACCCCAGCCTGCGGGCCGGGGCCGCCGCTGTCTTCTGCTGGGCGGTCATGGCCGGGACCATGGCGTCGAGCAGGGGCAGCCCGATCGCTACGCCCACACCTCGCAGGAGCGTTCGGCGCGGAAGGGATTTCTTTGCGATGATCATCGAGGACTCCTCATTCGGAACGGCGTACTACGTACGACTCCCAGCACCAAGGACGAGAACCGGTAGTCCTGTTGCATCGAGTCGCGAACAATCTTGCGGACGGCGGGGGCGTCGTAGTACTCAAGCCCCCTTCCCAAGGCATAGGTCAGCAGCTTCTCCGCCACGGTCGAGACGAATAACTCGGGCCTGTCCAGAAGGGCCTTGCGAAAACCGCCCAGGCCGGAAAATTCGGTCCCGTCGGGAAGCCTGCCGGAGGCGTCCACCGGGACTCCCTCGTCGTGCGTCCGCCAGCGGCCGACCGCATCGAAATTCTCGAACGCGAAGCCGACCGGGTCGATGATGTCGTGGCAGGCGGCGCAGGCGGGGTCTTCGCGGTGTTCGGTGATCCGCTCGCGCAGCGTGCGCGGCTTCTCCGAACGGGTTCGCTCGGCAAGCTCCGGGACCTCGGGAGGCGGCGGGCGCGGCGGGGTTCCGAGGATGTTGGCCAAGACCCACTGCCCCCGCAATACCGGCGAAGTCCGGTTGGCATAGGAGGTGACGGCCAGAATGCTCCCATGGCTGAGGAGCCCCCCTCTGGCACCGTTGGGATCCAGTTCGACCCGGCGAAAATGATCGCCGTAGACGTGCGGGATGCCGTAGTGCTTCGCCAGGCGCTCGTTCAGGAACGTGTAGTCCGCCGCGAGAAGCTCGACCACGCTGCGATCTTCGCGCAGGACCGTCTCGAAGAGCAATCCGGTCTCCCTCCGAAACGCTTTCCGCAGGTTTTCGTCGAAGTCTGGGAACAGGCGCCGGTCCGGCGTCAGTGAAGCGAGGTTCCGCAGGTACAGCCACTGTCCGGCAAAGCTCTCCACCAACGCCTGCGAGCGCGAATCCCGGAGCATGCGGCGGACCTGGCGCTCCAGCGAGTCCGGATCATTTAAGACGCCGCGTTCCGCCGCGTCCAGCAACTCTTCATCGGGAATGCTGCTCCACAGGAAGAACGACAGCCTGGATGCCAGTTCGACCTGCGAGACCTCGTACGGCCGACCACTGCCATCGACCTTGTCGCGCTCGCCCCGGAGGAGGAATTCCGGACTTACCAGCAGCGCCCGCAGCGCGGTTTGTATGCCGGCTTCAAAACCGTCGCGCTCCAGCCCCTGGCGGAAGAACTCCAGCGGCTTCTCGATGTCGTCGGCCGTGACCGGCCGGCGGTAGGCTCGGCGCGCCAGCCTCGAGAGGATTTGCTTGGCGCACTGCTCTTCCTCGGATGCCGAGCCCGGCTGGCACGAGAAGATCCGGCGGCGGCTGGGAGTGTCACCTGGCCCGCTGGGCTGGTACGGTCCGACAATCGCAAGCGAATGGACGGCCGGCTGGGTGCGCGGATGACGGTCCATGTTGAACCGCGCCAAGTAAGGCTGGCGCTGCGTCTCGATGAGGGCGGAAGACTTCGCCAAGAACGTGGCGCCGATCTCGCGAGGCCCGGCGCGGACGGGGACGCGCGCGACCAAGTGCCTGTCCACATTCCGATGGTCGCGCTGCTCGGGCGGAGTCACGGTGAACCGTCGGACGTGGCGGCCGTCCATGGTCAGTTCCAGCTCGTGTGGCTGGTAGAGTCCTTCGACCTGTTCGTTCCGATCGCGGCTGAGCGTGATGCGGATTTCGTAGTCGCCATCCGTCGGAAACGTATGTCTCGCCACGATGCCGCCCCTGGTGCCGAACGGCAGTTCGCTGAAGCGCGCTTCCTGGGTCAAGTCGACCGGAGCGACGACCAACTCGCCTCCGACGGCGCCAGAAGGGGTGCCGGTCGCCAGCCGACTGATCTTGCGCGCCGCGGAGAGATAGCGCTCCAGAAGAGTCGGCGAGACCTCGCCGGTGATGTTGTCGAAGCCGTGGCTGCTCTCGTCTCGCGGCAGCAGCGAGCGCACATCGACGTCAAGCGCGAGAAGGTCTCGAATCGAGTTGCGGTACTCGGTGCGGTTCATTCGGCGGAAGGCGCGTTCGCGGCCCGCGTTGGGGTGGCTCTCTGCGTGGTTGTCCAGGCTCCGGCTCAGCTCAGCGACCAAGGCATCGTAGGTCGCCCCGTCAGGCCGCGGCATGCCTGGCGGGGGCATGTGGCGGTGCGTCAGCTTGCGGACCACAGACTCCCACGCCTGCGGGTTCTCGCCGGGGACGGAGGCGTCGAGCCGGTCGAGAGCCAGCCCGCCGCTGGAAAGGGATGAGTTGTGACACCCGAGACAGTAGCGGTCTAGAACCGACTGCGTAGCGACTTGGGCGCACAGCGAGGCCGCCAAGGTGGAGAGTGCCGCCAACTTGGGAACGAGACTCATTGTCCTCTGCACCGCTCCAATCACAAGCCGCTCCGCTCCCGGCCGAAGGGTCTTACTCGCGCTGCTCACGGCGGCGGGGCGCCGACGCCCCGCCGCCGCGCGAATTCCGAACGCAGCTAGAACGTGATTCGCACCGCCATCTGCATCTGACGCATCGCCCCGGCATTGTCGAGGGTCCCGAAGTCGCTGTTCTCCACGTTGCCGTTCAAGGACGTGAGATTCACGTGGTTCAGCGCGTTGAACATGTCCGCCCGGATCTGAAGCCGCGAGGATTCGCTCAGGGCGAAGCTCTTCGACAGGGAAAAATCCACAGTCCACTGGCCCATGCCGCGGATCCTCCCGACACCCATATTCCCCGGCCGCTGGGCTATGCCGCGGACCTCCTCGACCCTAGCGAAAGCGGCCGGGTTGAGAAACTGCACATCCTGATGCGAGCCGACGCGCGGGCTGCCGAAAGTCGTGCCGGGCGGAGCATGGATGTTGCCGCCGATGTAGTCCGCTCGGCAGACCCACGACTGCGAGCAGCCTTGATCGATCCTATCCTCGGGCCGCCCGGTCGTCCCGGAATAGATGCCGGAAACCTGCCATCCCCCGAGAATGCCTCGAACGAGCCCATTGGAATTGGAAAACTTGGGAAGCTCGTAGATCAAGTCTCCCACGGCCCGGTGTGCTGTGTCGAAGTCGGGCGGGCCGCGCTCGATCGACAGATCGAAGAAGTCCTGAATGGAGTTTTCCGCATCGGTTCCGTAGTACACGCCGACATCGCCGCCGGTGAACGCGAGTGTCTTGCCCCAGGTGTAGTGAAAGTCGAACGACAAGTTGCGCGAGAAGCGCTTGCGCAACGACGTCTGCATCGAGTGATTGATCACGCTCTCTCCCATGTCGACGAAATACCCTCCGGGTATGAGCGTGGGATTGGGCCGGATCCCGGTCTGGCGGTCGGGCAGGTTGAACCGCCGATGCATCGGAAACTTCACGCCGCGCGTCCCAACGTAGCCGATTTCCCACATCAGGTTGGGTGTGAGCTGGCGTTGGATGTTGAACTGGTAGTTAATCGTGTAGGGGTTCTGAAGGTCCGGCGTGATGAGCGAGAACACCAATTCGTTTCCGCTCTGTTCGATGTCCTGCTGTGCGATTGGCACGATCTCTTCATTGGTGAATGGGTACATCACTCCCAGCCGGTTCGCTTCGACCGCGCTGTACCGGACCCGGAATGGAATGTCCGGTCCGGCGACGCTCTGCCTCAGGATTGCCGGCACCTGCGCGGCGAACATGACTCCTGCCCCGCCTCTGATGACGGTGCTGCCCTCATCATCGAGACGGTAAGCGAAGCCAAGCCGCGGGCCGAGATTGACCCAGCCATCATGGTCGATCGGCATGCTCCGCGGGCGGCGGGGGCCGAAGGCGAAGTTCGTGAAGTCGGCGCCCGGCGGCAGCTCCAGATTCTTGTTGGTGACGTCGATCTTGCCGGTCGGATTCACTGTGTTGTTGGAGTAGAAGTCGTAGCGCAGGCCCAGGTTCAGCGTCAGCCTGTCGTGGGCGCGCCAGTCGTCCTGGACAAAGCCGCCGACTTCGTACATCCGGGAAGTGTGCGGCCCGTTCGAGCCGAACGAGATCACGGCCGAGTTGATTCGATTGGCCTGCATCTCCTCGATGTTGAGGAACTCATAGAGCGGATTCTCGGGATTCGTGCGCGCTCCGCCGTAGTTCACGACCCGGCCTCCGAACTTGATGGTGTGGCTGCCTCGGTTGAGTGTGAATTTCTGATCGAACGTGGTCGTCGTGCCCTCCATCAGCCAGACCTCGCCACTGCCCAACGTGAGCGTTCCCCCGACATTGCGAAGCCGAAACCTCGGGATCCGGTTTTGCCAGTCGATCGTCTCCTCGCGGTCAGGGTCGACCAGCGTGAAAATGTTGTCGAGCCTCTCCATGTCGGCGTAGTTGGAGCCGAAGCGCGTTTCGGACACCCAAGTCACGCCGGTGTGCGTGTATTGCAGGTTGTAGCGGTCCTGCACGTACTTGTACTCGCGGTCGTTGGCTCCGTTCAGGTTGTATCTCGGATCCAGGCCAAACGGACGATTGCGCGTGTAGGTGAACGACAGGTTGCTGGTATTGGTGACGCGATAGTCCCCTCTGGCAATCACATGGTTCTCGCTCCGTTCCCGAGACCCGACGGTCTCGGTTCGCCCGCGATACTCGTCGAACAGCAAGGTTGGCTCGGGAATGGTGTCCATCAGCATCCTGATTTCCTGGAACGGAAGCGCGTTGAGGATCGTGGTTCGCAACTCCGGCGTCGGAACGGTTCCCGTCACACGCCGCGAGGCGTATTCGCGATATCCCTCGTAGGTGGCGAAGAAGAACAGCCTGTTTTGCTTGATCGGACCACCCAGTGAACCTCCGAACTGATTGAACACCTCGCGGTTCTTCGCAATCTGGGAGCCGTCCGAGTTGTAGTTTGTCTGGAACGGATTCCGCGCGTTGAACACATGCGAGCGATAGTTCTCGAACACGCTGCCGTGGAGTTCATTCGTGCCTTGCTTGCTGATGAGATTGATGGTCCCGCTAACCACCCCACCGTTCTCGGCCTTCATGATTCCGCGCATGACCTGCACCTCGTCCACAGCCTCGATGCTCATCACGTCCATGTAATTGCGGCCGCCATACTGTTGCAGCGCACGGCCTTCGGACGGATTGGAGTTGGCGTCGGTTCCGTTGACGGTGACTCCCGTGCCGCTCTTGCCGAGCCCGTTGATCCGCAGGCTTCCGCCTCCCACGTCGACGCCGCTGGAGAGCCTGAGGACATTCGTGATGTTGCGGCGCCCCAGCGGCAGCTCGCTGATCTTCATCGAGTTCAAGCTCTCGCTCTGCTCGGAGGCTTGGGTATTCACCAAGGGTGGACGGCCTTCGACCGTCACGGTCTCGGTCAGGCTGCCGATCTCGAGGGTGTGCGTCTGGCGCACAACCTGCGATGCAATCAAGGCGATCCCAGTGCTCTCGTAGGTCTTGAAGCCATCAGACTCGACCTTGAGCGTGTAGGTGCCGACCGGCAAGACGTTAAACACGAAGTCCCCAGTCGCGCTGATCGGCGCAACATAGACGAGGCCCGTGTCATCGTTGGTGAGAGTCGCGTCACCACCCGGAATGACTGCACCGGACGAGTCCTGCACAGTCCCGTACAGCGTCGCCGTCGTTACCTGGCCCCAAATGACGGTTGTCGAGCACAGCAACAATGCCAGCGCGAGACGGAACGCGAGCGATCCTGAGTTCATGGTTCCCCCTTCGGGCACCCCGCAGGCGCCCGCTGCGGGCCTTGTACATCCCGCACCCTACCCTTGCCGGGCAGGCCTACAGGCCAGCAACCTGGCCATGCCCTCTGCCATGAGGCACCGTCCTCGCGCCCGCTGGATCTCCAGCGTGACGGCCGAGGCCAGGCACCATCGAACATGAGAACCCGCCGTGATCCTAAGGGCCGGGACGCGTGCTGGCAAGGCCAAAACCTGCTCTTTCTTGAGAATTCCCGAGAAATTTCCTCCCCGGGGACCCTCTTAGCAGCCTGTGGTAAAAGTCGACTGAAATCCCAACAAATCTAGATCAGACTTCGATAAAATCATAGTCATGGCGATGGGTACCCGCAAGCCCGGGCAGATCCCGATGTTCCTCGCACCGGACCAACTGCCCCAAGCCCCCAC
>JAJEHF010000083.1 GCA_022823865.1 Bryobacterales bacterium | reverse complement strand
GGTGGGGGCTTGGGGCAGTTGGTCCGGTGCGAGGAACATCGGGATCTGCCCGGGCTTGCGGGTACCCATCGCCATGACTATGATTTTATCGAAGTCTGATCTAGATTTGTTGGGATTTCAGTCGACTTTTACCACAGGCTGTTAGGCTCGTGATCGCCGGCTTGTCCCACTTTGCATCGGGGTCATGCAGCAGCGGGCGCAAACTCCGGCCGTCGAGCTCTGGACGTTTGGGCAGCCCGCAGAGATCGACAAGAGTAGGGTAGAGATCCAAGAGCTCGACAGTCCGCCCGCTCTTGCGACCAGCCGCGCCCACACCCGGCCCGGCCAGCATCATCACCACGCGCGCCGACCGTTCCCAGAGAGTGAACTTTCGCCACTGCCGTTTCTCCCCGAGCTGCCAGCCGTGGTCGCTCCACAGCACGATGATCGTGTTGTCGGCGTGCGGGCCGTTTTCCAGCGCCGCAAGCACTCGACCGACATTGGCGTCGGCGTAGTTGATACAGGCGAGGTAGCCTGCCACCGCCTTGCGCCATTCCCCGTACTTGGTGACGTTGTCGTGGTCGCGGAAACTCCGCAGCGAGGACTCGGGAACATCGTCGATGTCGCCCTCCAATGTCGGCGGCAGCTCGATGCGCGATGGGGGAAAGCGTTCGAAGTGCTCCTGCGGGACGTACCAGGGCAGGTGTGGCCGGTAGAAGCCGACTGCCAGGAAGAACGGCCGCGAACGCTCCTCGCTCAGGTAGCCCTCCGCCCAGGCAGCCAAGCGCGTGTCCTCGGTCTCGGAAGCTCTTGCCGAGAGCCCGCTCCAGTCGAAGTGGCCGGTCCTGGGAATGCCGTTCACCGGCTTGCCGGGCGGGTGCAGGAAGCCCTTGAACTGGAAGTACGCTTCCCACGAAGCTGCCTCGTTCTGAGGGCCGTGGAAGGTCTTGCCGCCGCCAAGCACTTCGTAGCCGTGCAGCATGAAGTGCTGCGGCAGCGTGACCGCGTCCGGCAGGGCCTTGCGCCACACATCGGTGTTGTTGTAAACGCCGGAGGTCGACGGCCTGAGGCCTGTCATCAGGCTTGTTCTGGACGGATTGCAAGAAGGCGCTTGGCAGTACGCGCGCGTGAACGTGACGCCGCGCTGTGCCAGCTTGTCCATGTTGGGCGTGATCGACTGCGGGTGGCCGCCCAGCGGGCCGATCCAATCGTTGAGGTCGTCGACTCCGATGAAGAGGACATTCGGGCCGCTGGCCCGGGCCGCTTGGGCGAAGGCGTCCGCAGGGCCTAGCAGCACGGAGCAGATCGCCGCCAGAGCGGGAAGCACTACCGAGCGCTTGCTTTGGCCGCGGGCCGTTACTAGAAGAGGAGTCATATTGACGGCTATCATACCGACCTCGGCTGCGACGGAGCCCAGCGTGACTGAAGCAGGGCCACACTATGCTAATGATTGAGCTTTGCTGTGCCGAATCCCCGAGCATCGGACGCACCGCTGGCTCCCGCGCAGCCCTCAGTTTCAGCAACCGACGCTGGCCAGCACTCGCTCCAAGACGATGCGCCCGTAGCGCAGGTGGCAGGCTTGCGGCGCTGGCTCTTCGTTGCTTTGGGCGGCGTCTTCGTGGCCCTGGGCTTGGTGGGCGTTGCATTGCCGGGAATTCCGACCACGCCGTTCCTGCTGCTGGCGAGCTACTTCTTCGTCCGCTCCTCTCCCGCACTGCATCAGCGCTTGCTCCGGTCGAAGCTTTTCGGTCCCACCCTACGGGACTGGCAGCGCCACAGAGGCGTCAAGCGGAGGACCAAGTGGATATCGATAACGTGTTGCTCGCTGATGATCTGCTTTTCGATCGCCACCGGAGGCCTGCCTTGGGCGGGGCGCGTTGTGATCGCGGCAGCCGGAGCGTATGGGATGTGGTTCGTGGCGAGGCTGCCAACCGTGCCGGACGATAAGGGGGTTCACACTGCGGGAGGGCAGGCCGCGGCAAGGAAGGTGCCGTGATCCGAGACTCGGCACGGCAAGCAAGCGGGTTCAACATCTGCCCGCCGAATGCGACAATGTCCTTCCAGTCCGCTGGAACGCTGCACGGCGTCCGGAAACGCGCGTACGTGATGAAGGCGAAAGGCAAAGCAATGGCTCTACGAGGCGGCAGCGCCGCCGCCATTGGAGGCCTGCTCATCTGCTCCTTGGCAGCATGCGGCGAGGCTCGGCCGGAGAGCGTGCTGGAGTCGGCTGACGTTCGGCAGGCGGCAGCCAAAGCGCTGGTGAGTCTCGACCGGTCGATGGTGTGCTGGAAGGGCGCGACGCCCGAATTCGATGGGCGGATCGGCCAGGGCGAATACGACGATGCCACGCCGTTCGAATGGAATGCCGGCTGGGTCGAGGCGATGAAGCAAGACATCACGTCCAGGCAGGATCTCGACTTCAACGGCTGGGTCAAGCATGACGGGGAGCACTTGTACCTCGCATTCGATATCACGGACGACGTCTTCTACGGCATCGAGACCGAGCGATGGCTGCCGCATCAGGACGAGTTCGCGCACGTGATCGGCGAGCGCGAGCGAGGTCGTCCGTGGTTCGGCGACATGATCGAGATCCTGACTTTCAGCCGGATGTTGGAGGTTGGGGAGCCCGTCTCGGACGTTACCGGCGATGGCCGCGGGATCCAGATCATCTACAACCTCACCAAGTCTCTCGAAGGCGGCGTCGGCGTGCCGGGGATGCTGCCCCACGGCCCGAACCGCACTGTCGAGAACTGGGAGAACAACAAGAGATGGATTCTCGATGACATCATCGAGACTCGGACCGTGATTCACGGTCCCGACAACCGCTACACCGTAGAGCTGCGGATTCGCCTAGACGGGGGAATGGAGATCCGAGAGGGCGAGTACTGGGCTGACGGGATGCCTGACACGCCGATCGGCTTCAATCTTGCGATCGGCGATGTCGACGAGGCCGAGAAGTCTCCGGATGGCCTGCTCCATCACGAGACCTGGTGGGCGGGCAAGACTGTACGGCGGGGAGCGGCTCCCAGAGTGAAGCTCTGGGGCGCACTCGTGCTGACGTCCAAGCAGAAGCCTAGCGGCTAGGACGTGAGTCGGCCCGACCCTCCTTGTCGCGCCAGCGAGCGAAGTCCCGGGCGGCTCTTGCGGAGGGACTGCGCGTTCCGGTGCCTCACTTCTGTGCGGCCAGCTCCGTTCGGACCTGTTCGCCGAACACCTCGTTCTCGACCTCTCCATAGACGGCCGGCGGATAGGCCGGAATTCGCTCAAGCGCCTCCGGTTCGCGCGCGAACTTCCGGTGGTATGCCAAGCGCTCTCGCAGCTCTGCCACCTTTTCCGGTCGGCTGTCGGCCAGATTCGTCTCCTCGTAGGGATCTTCGCGGATGTTGAATAGCTGCAGCGGCTGCTCCCGCCAGCCATAGTAGCTGGCACCCTCTTCGATCAACTTCCAGTCGCCGAGTCGGATTACCTCCAGCGAATGCACCACCTCCTCACGGGAGCCCGGACCTCCCTTGGCGATGGAAGCCCAGGCATCCCGGCCGTCGAGCGGCAAGCCTGAATCGGTCCTTGCCCCGGCGAGCTGCGCGAACGTCGGAAACAGATCGACGATATGGAGCATTGCGTTGCTAACGGATCCGGCAGGAATCTGTCCTGGCCAGCGCATGGTCGCCGGGACCCGCACGCCGCCCTCGTGGTAGTGAGACTTGAAGCCGCGATAGGGGCCGTTCGACGTGACCCGCGTACCGCCGTTGTCATTGGTGAACATCACCAGCGTGGAATCGAGCACGCCCTTGCGCTCGAGCGCCTCGAGCACGCTTCCGACTGCCAGGTCCATGCACTCGAGTTGGGCGCGCTGCGGCCCTCTGCGGCCGAGGCCGGAATACTTCTCGAGATAGTCGTCCGGCGCTTGGTGCGGCCCGTGCACCGCGTTGAAGGGCAGGTACAGGAAAAACGGGCTACGTCCGTCGTGGCGCTCGATCAGCCGCGCGGCCTCGTCCGCCAACAGGAAAGTCGAATAGCCTTCCTCGACCACGGGCCGGCCGTTGCGGTGCCAGTCCAGGACTGGACCGCGCATGTGCGTGAAAGAGTCGATCAATGCCGAGTAGTGTCCGTAATGGTGGTCGAACCCGCGCTGCAGGGGAAGGTGCGGCCGCTGCCATTCCCCCAGGCAAATATATGGTTCGCTCCCGAGTTGTCTACAACAGCCGATTCGACGGACATTGGTCTGCGCAAATATATTCGACCTCTGTGTGGAACCATGCTGGTTCCGGGCCATGATGGGGTCCGCACGCCTCGGTCCACAT
>JAJEHF010000188.1 GCA_022823865.1 Bryobacterales bacterium | reverse complement strand
CGGTGGCCGGAACATCGCTCTTTACGACAAGCGCGTCCGGGGCGCTGTGTCTCGCGGCCGGGCCGCCTTGCGGCCCTTCAGCTCCGGCTTCCGGGCTCTGGCCAGCACCGCGGACGACGATGCCCGCGACCACACTGTGACGATTTACGCCGGTTCGGAACTGGGCGTGCCGATCTATTGGCTGGGCGGCGCGAGGATCGCCGACGATTACCGCGACTTCTACGACGGTGAGTGGGCTTCCAACGAGCCGCGCGATCAACTTGGGAATGCCTTCGCTATGGACATCGAGGTCTTCACCGGCTCCAACAGTGACGGCACCAAGGCAGACGGCCAGCATTTGGGCCACGTCGGCGGGAGGGTTCGGGGAGGCTCGCCTCGGAAGGCCAAGCGCGAGCTCAGCGACCCGGATCTCCTGTTGGACTCGAAGGTGAAGAACCGCATGTACGGCCTGTCGGGCGTTTTCACGGTCACCGAAGCCCCCGCCAGCAAGCTGGCGCTGGGCTCGGCCGAGGTGGACGGGGCCGAGCTGAGACTGGCCTACGGGGAGGATCTGGATCCGGACGAGGTGCCCGCCCCGGGGAATTTCGCGGTGATCGTAGACGGTGCGGCCGTGGCGGTTACGGCGGTGGCCGTGAGCGGGCGGGCGGCGACGCTGACGCTGGCGAGCGCGGCGCCGATCGGAGGGGCGGTCACGGTGAGCTACACGGCGGGGACGACCCCGCTGCGGACGCTGCAGGGGAAGCTGGCGGCGGACTTCCCGGCGACTGCAGTGACGAACGACACGCAGCCGGTGCTGTCGGTGAGTGCGCCGACCGTGATCGAGGGGGCGGCCGGAGGGCTTGCGAAGCTGGCCTTCGAGGTCACGCTGAACATAGCGAGCGGGGAGGAGGTCCGGGTAGACTATGCCGACTCGCGGGCGGGCACAGCGACTAGCGGCAGCGATTATCAGGCGCTGATCGCGGGAACGCTGACGTTCTCTCCGAACGAAACGAGCAAGACGGTCAGCGTGGCGGTGATCGGGGACACGCTGGAGGAGGGCGACGAGACGGTGGTATTGGAGCTTCGCAATGCGGTCAACGCCCGCTTCAAGGGCGGCGGTCCGGCACTGAGCGCGACTGGGACCATCAAGGACGACGAGGCACTGGTCGCCGGAGAGGTGCCGGTGACTTGGGGGCTGACTCCGGCCGATCTCGTGCCCGGGAGCAGATTCCGGCTCTTGTTCGTGACATCCGGCACCACCAGTGCCAAGCGGATGAATATCTCGACTTATGACGACTTCGTGCGGCAGGAAGTCGCAGACGGCTCAGCGGCGCTGCGACACTTCAGCGAGCATTTTCGAGTTCTTGCAAGCACGGAATCCGATGCTGCTCGCGATCACACTCTGACACTTTCTAGCCCCTCGGATCGCGGCGTGCCGATCTACTGGGTGGGGGGCGCGCGGGTCGCAGACGATTACCTGGACTTCTACGACGGCAGTTGGGACTCGAACGAGCCGCGCGATCAGGACGGGGATCCGCTAGCTGTCGACGTTGTGGTCTTTTCCGGTTCCAATAGCGACGGCACTAGAGCCGAGAGCGAGCACTTGGGACAGCGTTCAGCACAGATCCGAGGGGGTTCACCGGGGGGGGCCGGGAGCGAATTGAGCGACGGCGACGTCCTGCTGAACTCGAAAAATCCAAACCATCTCTACGCCCTCTCCGCAATCTTCATGGTCGTGGCTGCCCCTGCCAGCAAGCTGGTGTTGAGCTCGGCCGAGGTGAACGGGGCCGAGCTGACACTGTCCTACGGAGATGATCTGGATCCGGGCTCGCGGCCGGATGCGGCAGACTTCAGGGTGACGGTTGCCGGGAGCACCGTGTCCGTGGCGAAGGTTTCGATCAGTGGGCAAGCGGTGACGCTGAAGCTGGCCGACGCGGTGACCGTCGTCGATGCGGTGACCGCGAGCTACACCGCCGGAACGAATCCTCTTCGGACTGTGCTAGGCCAGCTGGCCGCCGGATTCTCGAATGTTGCCGTCACGAATAATACCCGGCCGACCGTTTCGATCAACGCCCCGCGCGCCGTCGAGCCGGACAGCGGAGAGACGGCTCTCCTAGAATTCGAGGTCTTGCTAAGCCCGGCTGTTGACTCTGTAGTCGCCCTAGATTACGCGGTATCCGAAGCCGGGACAGCAGCATCCGGGGTCGACCACCAACCAGTGGCCGGAGGCACACTGACGTTCTTGCCGGGCGACACGCGCCAGACTGTACGCGTGGTTGTGATCGGGGACGAGCGCCCAGAGAACGATGAGACGGTGGTGCTGGAGCTGAGCAATGCGGTCAACGCAACCCTGAAGGGCGGCGGCACGAGGCTGGCGGGAACGGGGACGATCATGGACGACGAGGCTCCAGTAGCCGGGGAAGTGCCCGTCACTTGGGGCTTGGCCCCGGGCGACCTCGGCGCAGGGAACAAGTTTCGACTGCTGCTCGTGACATCCTCAAAGAGGAACGCTCGGCCCCCGGTAATCCGTGCGTATGACAAGCATGTACGAGCCGCAGCAGCGAGCGGACGAGAGGCCCTTGAGCCCTTCAGTGCCGGTTTCCGGGCGCTTGTCAGCACCGAGAGCGATGATGCCCGCGACCATACTGCTACGAGCTATACGAACTCCGATTTAGGAGTTCCGATCTACTGGGTCGGGGGTGCGAGAGCAGCCGAAGACTACCGGGACTTTTACGATGGGGACTGGGATTCCAACGAGCCGAGGGACGCAAACGGGATCGCCGTTCCCGACGATGTTGTCGTCTTCACCGGTTCAGAAAGTGACGGCATCGCCGCTGGCGGCCGACATCTCGGCCAACCAGACGCGGAAGTCCGTACGGGGCGTCCGGCTCTCAGAGGAAGCGAGTTAAGTGCGGGAGTCGACGCGTCGAAAGTGGTCCGTTCCTTTTACGGCTTGTCGGGCGTCTTCACGTTGGTTGGTGCTCCGTCCGCGATGCTGGAACGGGTCTCGGCGGTCGTACGCTGGTCGAGGCTGACCCTCAGTTACGCTTCCGACCTCGATCCCGACTACACGCCAACTCCGGGAGACTTCGAGGTGGTCGTTGACGGGGTAGCGTCGACCATCGTTGACGTGTCGATCAAGGGGTCTCGGCTAACGTTGATCCTAGCAGGGCCGGTGCCTGTCGGCGGGATCGTGACAGCGAGTTACACGGCTGGGATCCGTCGCATGCGGAGCGTGCTCGGGGTGATGGTGGCGGATTTCCCCCTCTCTGCGATTGAGAACGGCACGCAGGCGCTGCTGTCGATAAGCGCGCGACGGGTGGCTGAAGGGCTTGCGGGAGAGGAGAGGTTCTTGGACTTCGAAGTCTCACTCCAGCCCGCGGTCGCGCACGAGGTGACCGTGGACTACGCCGATGTCAGCGCGGAGGAAGGGACCGCGACTTCCGGCACCGACTACCGCGCGCTCACTGCGGGAACGCTATCGTTCGCACCTTACGACACCTCTAGAACGGTTCGCGTGACAGTCCTCGGGGATGCGCTTGTGGAACCGGACGAGACTGTCGTGCTGCGGCTGAGCGACGCCATCAACGCCGCGTTCGGAAATGGTCTCGACACCCTTGATGCACAAGGCACGATCGGCAACGACGACCTTCCGATCCAAGAAGTAGCTTCCACGTGGGGTCTCGTCCCCGGAGACGTTGCTATCGGCGAGTCGTTTCGGCTGCTCTTTGTCACGTCCTACTCGCAGCGGGGCAGCTTCTCGCGCGTCGCCCGGTACGACAATCACGTCAGAGATGCATCCTTGAGCGGCATGGCAGCGATCCGGCCTTACGGCGAACACTTCTGGGCGCTGATCAGCACTTCCGACGTCGACGCCCGGGAGCACACGGTGACCGGTTTCACCGCGACCAGCCCGGAAATCCCGATCTATTGGGTAAACGGGGACAGGGTTGCGAACGGCAATCGCGACTTCTATGACGGCAATTGGGCCTCGAACTCTCCGTCCGACGAATTCGGTGGCGATTCTCAGGCAGGTGTGGCGGTGTTTACCGGGTCGGCTAGCGACGGCAGCAGGGATCCGGCCGGGCGTTATCCCGGTAGCCCGGAGGCCAAGCAGGTCCGCCTTGGCAAACCGCATGTCCGCGGAAGCGAGATCGCCAGCCAAGATGCGGCTGCGTCAAAGGGTTCCGCGCCGGTTTATGGCCTTTCCGGCGTCTTCAAGGTCGTACCCCCGAACGCGCTACTTCCGCTGCTCTCGGCAAGAGTTGAGGGCGAGCGTTTGACGCTGGAGTATGGCGAGAAGCTGGACTTTGACTCGGTTCCGGAGCCCGGGGACTTCTCCGTCACGGTGGAAGGTGCGCAAAGTTCTGTCACTGAGGTCACGATCAGCGGTTCGAGAATCACCCTGCGGCTCGCAAGCGAAGTTGTACTCGGAGAGTTGGTCACGGTCAGCTATGCCGCCGGGAAACATCCGTTGCGCGATCCGACCGGTACGCAAGTTGCAGCGCTGACTGAATTCCCCGTGCAGAACCTAACCGAGCGGAAGCTGCTGGTCGGGGAAGCCGCGGCATTCGAAGGAGATCCGCTCCAGTTCGTGGCAACGCTTTCGCCGGCGAGCGATCAGACCGTTACGGTTCGATACCAGACCAAGAGCGGAACAGCAATCGCGGGATCAGATTTCGCCGCAACCTCGGGAATGCTGACGTTCCTGCCCGGACAGCTATCGCAGGCATTTACGGTCAATACGCTTCAGGATGACCTAAATGAGCCGAATGAGAGTTTCACAGTTATCCTCAGCGATGCGACGAATCTTGTGCTTCCGAATGGTCGAGCCAAGCTCGCTTTAGCCGCAACGATTCTGGATGACGACGAGCCGACACCCCTGCGCGTCCCGCCGAGTTGGGAACTGGTCCCCGCCGATTTGGCGGATGGTGATGCGTTTCGCCTGCTCTTCGTATCGAAGAAGGCGACGAACGTTACCACCGAGAGCATCGCCCTCTACGACCGCCACGTGATTGAGGCCGCCGGCAATGGCGATGGCGCACTTCAGCCTGTCAGCCAATTCTTCTGGGTGCTCGCCAGCGTCGCGGGCATCGATGCCCGCGACCACACGAACACGACATATACCGAGGCCGACCACGGTATCCCGATCTATTGGCTCGGCGGCGAGAGGGTAGCAGACAACTACAGGGATTTCTACGACGGGGACTGGTCTTCGAACTCGCCCACGGACCAATTCGGGGAGCGGAAGCCGGTCGGACTCGAAGTCTTCACCGGGTCGAACAGTGACGGCACCAAGGATTCCGACGGCAGGTATTTGGGCACTTTGGTCCAGCGTGCCGTGACCGTGGGCAAGCCGGGCGCGAGAGGACTGGAGCTGAACACGCAAGACCGGAGGTTGAAGACGGCCAAGAGACCCCTGTACGGCCTGTCTGGCGTGTTCATAGTGGACGAGTATGCCGACGTTCCGGCGCAGTCCTCCGGGGCGCTCGAGATCAATCCTACCAGCGTCTCGGAAGGCTCTGTGGCCGTCGAGGTGACGGTAAAGCTGAAGCTGGCGAGACCGGCGCGAACGGACCAAGAATGGGAGCTGCTGGTACAAGAAGACACGGCACTTTCGCCGGAAGACTTCTCGGTCACGCCGAGCGTTGTCATGCTTTCAATGGCAGCGGGCGATGCAGTTGCAGAGGGCACGTTCGAGATTTCAACCGTCGATGAACCCAATGGCATTCCCGAATGCGCGGAGTCACTGACAGTTCGAGCCCAGCGCACCGGGAGCCCAAGCACGGCGAATGGATCTGCTTCAGCAAGACTGGTGGTAACCGATCCAGAAGCGGACGATGTCTTCTGTGGTCCCCCGAAAGAGCGCAGCGCAGTGGTTCTCAGGCCGACTGGAGGCCGGAACATAGTCGAGACGCCCCTCGATCCGGTGCCGGAGGCACCGGAAGCCGGGCCGCCCGAGAGGCTTGGAACCACCGCGCGGTTTGCCATTTGGACAGACCGGACAGGGTACCAGGCGGGGCAGCAAGTGCGGCTATACCGCTCCGTTGAGCCGATGCAGGATGGTGGCTCATATACTTTCTTCTACTACCTCGAGAACACGCTTTCCGGAGTTCGCAGCTATTTCGCTCCGGGAATCCGGTCGACCGTGCTAGAGCAAGAGGTTGTCGACCAGCACGGGATGGGCAAAGGCACGTTTGTCGCTGGAAGTTTCGAGCGTGCCGCCCAAGACCTGATCTGGGCCGGAACCGCACCCGCTGGCGGCTCGTGGCAGTTCGTTGCCGAAGTCCGCAGTGCCGACGCGACGCAGGTCGTGACGGCGTCCTACGCAAAATTCGCCGTGTCCCCCGGAATTCCCGAGCAAATCGGCACGCCGGGCGCGCCGACCTCGCTCACAGGCCAGCAGATCTGGACTAGGGATGCGATCTACCGGCTGCGCGGTACCGTGCGGGTCGAGACTGGGGCGACACTGACGATCGAAGCGGGGACCGTAATCCTAGCGCTTGGGCCCGAAGCCAAGATCGTCGTGGAACGGGGCGCAAAGATCGAAGCCGAAGGTACCCGTCGCAACCCCGTAGTCATGACGTGCGACGCCCCGGTGGGCTCGCGCGAGCGCGGATGCTGGGGTGGGCTGACGGTGCTGGGCAGCGCACCAGCGAACCGGACTGATGCGGGCCGCGGAGGGCTCTACGGGGAGACGCAGTGGGAATACGGGGGGGAGGCCCCGGATGACTCTAGCGGGACGCTGAGGTTCGTGCGCGTGGAGTTCGCCGGAGGTGCCTCGCGAGGCGGCGCCTGGCCGAGCCCGGCTTTGGGACTTTACGGCGTCGGGTCTGGAACACGGGTCGAGTATCTGCAGGTCCACAGCGGGTTGGGTGACGGAATCGCGTTCCGGGGAGGAACGGTGAGCTGCCGTTATTGCGTGTCGAGTGGGTCGAGCGGGGATTTGATGTCTTGGTCGGAGGGGTGGCAGGGAACGGCACAGCACGTGTTTCTGCGACAGGGGATGACAGGTCGTCACGGGATTCACGCTCACGGTTCCGGGGACGGCTCGGTCGGTCGGCCAGCCATATTCAACGCCACCCTCGTTGGTGGCGCGAGTCTGCGAGTTTTCCGGGCTGGCGGTGATGCACTCCGGCTGAGTGGCGGAGCAGCACTCACGGGCGGGAACTGGGTCGTCAGCGGATTCCACGGGTTGGCGATCAACGCGACCGAGAGCGAACAAGTCTGGAACGGTAGCAATAGCGTTCGAAACATGATCCTGCACCGGAATGGCGGCGGCTCCGGGTCAGAGCAGATCGTGCCCCACGTCCGCCCCTCCATCGACTATCGAGACATCAACCCGTCGCTGCGCAATGCTCGGTACGAGCTGAATCCAGACCCCCGGCCCGCGCACGGCTCCATCGCCCTTGACGGTCGAGCTGTTGGCGCGTCTCCTCCCATCGTCGGCCACTGGGAAAACGCACCCTATGCGGGCGCATTCGGAATGTGGAACTGGACTGAGGAATGGACATTCTTCGGCCGCGAGTACGACCTCCGAGCGGTCAGTCTCCCGGTGGTTTCGATAGAAGCGGCGTCCGCGGCCGAAGGCACTGCCATCGAATTTCCGGTAATTCTGGATCGGGCGAGCGCACATAAAGTGACCGTCCGGTACCAAACTAGCAGTGGATCCGCAATCGAGGGGCTGGATTTCACTAGGTCCGCCGGAATCCTGACCTTCGCGCCGGGGCAGACCGCGCAGACGATCACGGTCTTAACCGACGATGATGAGATTGCTGAAGATGCCGAACAATTCCAGATACTCCTCACCGACCCGACTCAGGCGATATTGTCCGCTCGCGCCAAGACGCTGCAGCGGACGGGCACGATCTATCGCAATGACATCTTGCCTCTAGAGGTTCCTTCTACGTGGCGGCTTGCACCAGACGGCGTCCAAGCCGGCGAATCGTTTCGTCTGCTGTTCGTATCGTCCGAGGCTACTGATGCCTCAGAGCGCGGAATCTCGACGTACGACCGTCGCGTGCGGAGAGCTGCTGCGAACGGGCATTCGTCCATACGACCATACAAATCCCATTTTCGCGCGCTCGGAAGCTCAGAGGAAGTCGACGCCCGGACGCACACCATCTCGACGCATGAGTCAGAGACGGGCGATCTCGGAGTGCCCATATATTGGGTCGGCGGGGACAGGGTTGCCGATGACTATCGCGACTTTTATGACGGTTCTTGGGCTTCGAATTCTCCTACAGACGAGTATGGCCTGTCAGTCGACCGCAAAGTCGAGGTATTCACCGGATCAGCGCGGGATGGCAGCAGCAACCCTCGCGGCCGGGTTCTCGGCTCGCTGGAATTCCCGGCTGTTCGGATAGGAAGGCCGGGTAAACCCGGCCAAGAACTGGACGCTGCCAAGAATAGGGCAAAGACCTCCGAGGCGAGGCTCTACGCGCTCTCGGATGTCTTCTCCGTGGCGCGCGTTCGCGGACGCAGTCTGCTTCCCGTCTCGGCACGCGTCCTAGAGCGCAACTTGACGTTGGTTTACGAAGAGGCGCTCGACCGTTCCCTGAGGCCGGACCTGCTTGATTTCCGGGTGACCGTTGACGGCGCTGAGAGGCAGGTCTCAGCGGTCACTGTCCGAGCATCCGCCGTTGCACTGCGACTGGAGAGCGCGGTCAGGGCGGGAGAGTCTGTGAGGGTTAGCTATGCCGTCCCCCCCCATCGGCCAAGACGCCTGCGTTCCGCGTCCGGAAGACTGGTCGCGTCGCTCTCGGACAGGCCCGTCTCGAACGAGACGCCACTTTTCCTGTCGTTTGCCGGGTCGGTCGTGGCGGAGGGCGACCGCCCCGGGGCGTCCGTGATCGAATTCTTGCTCTTGCTGGATGCCCCGAGCAGCAAGGACGTGACGGTCAAGTACACCGACACTGGCACCGGGACGGCGACCTCGGGCGTTGACTACAACCCCCTAGCCGATAGGACCCTAGTATTCAAGCCGGGCCAAGTCTCCAAGACTGTGAGGGTGAGGGTAGTGGGAGACGAGATCCCCGAACCTAGCGAGACAGTCGTCCTGCGGCTGCGGGGGGCGAAGAACGCCACGCTGTCAGGCAGGGGCCCCACCTTGGACGCTGTGGGGACGATACGGAACGACGATGCCCGTACCGTTGAAGTCTTGTCCACCTGGAGTCTGGTGCCCGAGGACTTGGGGGTCGGAGAATCGTTCCGCTTAATGTTCGTGTCGTCGGTCGGCACGGACGCCGTTTCGGAAGACATCTCGGTGTACGACGAGCATCTCAGGAAAGCTGCTAGGAGGGGGCTGGCCGCCATACGACCGTACAGCGCTCATTTCCAAGTGCTTGGCAGCACCGGGGCGGTGGACGCCCGCGAAAATACGCTAACGATCGACTCGGGAGCGGGGACTGGGATGGTGCCGATCTACTGGCTGGGCGGTAGCAGGCTTGCCGACGAGCATGCCGACCTATACGACGGGGATTGGGATCCCGGCACACCTAGGAATCAATTCGGGCTTGCCACGGAGCCCGGATTGGAGGTGTTCACCGGATCGGCGAGTGACGGCACTAGGGACACCGAAGGGCGATATCTCGGTGCGCAGCAGATCTACAAAGTCCGGGTAGGCAAGCCGCATGAGAGCGGCCTAGAGTTGGATTCGGGCCACGCTAGAGACAAGAAGCGCGTCTTCGGGCTCTACGGACTCTCGGGAGTCTTCAAGGTGGTGGCACCGAGCCAGTCGATGCTGATTCCGGATTCTCTGGCAGTCGAGCGGGCGAAGCTAACGCTGACCTACGGCGAGGCCCTCGACACCGGTTCTGTCCCGAGCCCGAACAACTTCAGAGTGACCGTCGATGGCAATGCCGCGAGCGTCTCTGATGTCAGAGTTAGCGCCTTCGAGGTGACGTTGACACTGGAGAACCACGTCAGAGCCGGACAAGCGATTAGCCTCAGCTACACCCCCGCCGATGTCCCTGTTCGGAGCGCTGTCGGCTTGCATGCGACGCCGCTTTCCGAACAGTCGGTGCGAAACATCACGCCCCGCAGTCTCTTCATCAGTTCCCCCAGTGTGGTCGAAGGGAACAGCGGTGCGACATCCATGCTCGAATTCGAGGTGACGCTCGACGTGCCGAGCGGCCAACCAGTGACAGTGAAATATGCCGATTCGGAAGTGGGCACGGCGACTCCCGGTGCCGATTACCAAGCCCTAGCCGAGGAAACGCTGGTCTTCGGACCCAGCCAGAGGTCGAAGACCATCACAGTTCCCGTACACGGGGACGGCCTTGAGGAACGCGATGAGACCGTAGTATTGCGTCTGAGCGACGCCACGAACGCGGTCTTGGCAGGGGGCGGAACAGAGTTGGACGGGACCGGACGGATCCTCAATGACGATTTCCGGTTCGTGGATGTCGCTTCCTCGTGGGAGTTGATCCCCAAAGATCTAGGCGTTGGTGATTGGTTCCGCTTGCTCTTTGTATCGTCGACCGTGAGGAATGCCAAGCCAGAAGGCATTTCCCCTTACGACGAGCATGTTCGAGCAGCCGCCGCGGGGGGGCGAGCCGCTGTCCGACCCTACAGCTCGCAATTTCGCGTACTGGGTAGCACAGCTCAGGTCGCCGCCCTCGACCATACGGCAACCTTCGACACGGAGCGCAACCCCGGGATCCCGATTTACTGGCTCGGCGGAGCCAGAGTGGCCGACAACTACAGCGATTTCTACGATGGCAGCTGGCTTTCCAATGGGCCAAGGAACGAATTCGGGGAAACGCCGGAAACCGACATCGAGGTATTCACGGGATCTTCGAGTGATGGGACAAGGGATGCAGATCGTCGGCACTTGGGTGCGCAGGAATTCGCCGCGGTCCGCACTGGGAACCCCGGAAAGTCGGGGCACGAGATGAGTTCCAGCAAGATCAGGCGCAAGACCCTAGAACTGCCACTATACGGTCTGTCGGCGGTCTTCAGGGTCGTAGCTACCAGCAAAACAAGACCTGCGTCTAGTGCGGTTATGGGCGAAAGAGCCCAGCTAAGGCTGGCCCAAACCGATGTCCCGGACTCGGTTCCACACCCGGAAGATCTCAAAGTCACTTCGGCGGAACTTGTGAGCGCCGGTGATCTGCCCGGTCACGAATCCGTCCGACAGGCACCCCCGGGACCAGGCCCGACTCTGGGAACTTCGGCGCGGTTCGCCATCTGGACTGACCGGACCGTCTACGCACAGGGGGAGCCTGTTCGGCTCTTCCGGACGATCGACCCGATGGACGACGACGAAGAGTACACGTTCTTCTACTACCTCGAGAATATCGCTACTGGCCGCCGGCACTATTTCCGCCCCGGGCAAAGAGCTTTGTCGCTGAAGGAAAGTGTTGTCGACGAGTTCGGAATGGGTGAAGGTGCCCACGTGGCGAGACGCTTCGACATCGCCCAGAAGGATCTGACTTGGCACGGCGTGACTCCCGAAGAGGGCTCGTGGCAGTTCGTTGCGGAGGTGCGCAGTGCCGATGCGGTCAGGCTCGTCAAGATCGCCCACGCGAAGTTCAAGGTCTGGTCGGCAGGGCCTCTGATGATCAGCGGGACAGATGGCCCAGAAGTTGTTTCTGAAGACCAAGTCTGGAGCAGTGGCAAGGTCTACAAGCTCCGAGGCCCACTGCACGTGCAGTCAGGAGCCACTCTGACGATCAAGGCCGGCACGCAGGTCCGAGGGCTCGGTCCGGATGCGAGGATCATCGTTGAGCGGGGTGGCCAGATCGAGGTGCGTGGAACTCGTGAGGAACCGGTAGTGTTGACTTGCGATGCGCCCGTCGGCCGTCGCATGCCCGGCTGCTGGGGCGGCCTGACGATTCTAGGCCGCGCCCCGGCTGTCCGGGCAGGGGAAGACTTTGCTCGTTCGCCTTGGAATGCTCGTCTGGACTATGGAGGTGGCGTACCTGCTGACTCAAGTGGCACGTTGCGCTTCTTGCGGGTGGAGTTCGCGGGCGGCGGTAGCTCGGCCAGCCCGGCACTTGCACTGTACGGAATCGGCTCCGGAACGGCCATCGAGCACGTGCAAGTACACGAGAGCCTCGGAACTGGAATCGAGTTGCGAGGCGGTGAGGCCCGAATGAAATTCATCGTGTCGAGCGGCGTGCGAGGAAGCGCCTTGACTTGGTCGCACGGGTGGCAGGGCAAAGTGCGGCACCTCTTCCTTCAACTCGGTCCGGAAGGGGGCCATGGCATCGTCGCGACAGGGGTGGGAAACCAAACGATTCTGCAGGGTGCGCCAACTATCTGCCACGCGACGCTCATAAAGAGCGTTGTCCTTGGATCAGCACGGCGATCCGGCGACGGGATCCGTTTAGGCTCAAAGGCCGACCTAGTGGCCGACGGCTTGATCGTGACCGGTTTCGACGGAAGGGCGATCAGCGCCGGGGGCGACCAAGGTGAGAGCTTCCTGAATGGTCGTAGCAGCATGCGGCGTGCGATCTTCCATAGGAACGGCGGGCTCTATGGCGTGGCCCAGGTCGCGGAGAGTGTTGCACCGTACATCGAGTTCGCTGATGTTTCGCCGGCACTGTTAAGCGCGCGTTACGAGCGGAACCTTGACCCACGTCCGCGGAGCGGCTCGCTCGCGCTCTCCGGGGGCCGTTCAGAGTCTGGTTGCAGCGAGCAAGATTCCCAGGGACGTCGGGCGGCATACAAGGGTGCGTTCGGGCCTTGGAATTGGACTGAGGAATGGACGATTTTCGGCGACGAAGCCGATCATGCAGTCGATCCAATCCAGACGTTCAGCCGAGAGCGGGTGCTCCAGTCAGCCCAACCTAGCGAGTCGGCGGCAGACTCCCGCCAGCAGTCACCGCACTCTTCCGATCGCTGTTGTGGAGCGACAGCGCCAAGCGCTGCCGGGACTTCCGCTGCCGGCGCAGCGTATCCGACCTGGTTCGCTACAGGAGCGGAAGAGAGGAGCGTTCCGGAAGCTGAAGTGTTCGGTGTTGATCGCATGCCGCAGCACCGGCTCATCCGTCTTGGTTCGACCGGGAACTCGGGGGAGGAGAGAGCGAGGCGCTGAAGGCCCCAAGACTCGGAGTGCCCAGTGACGCGATCGGATGAGGGCGACTTGCAATGCGTGGAGAACATTCGCGAGCAGCTGTCGTGCGGGGTTAGTCCCGCGAGTTCTGCACAAGGATCAACCATGGAGCCAGCGCCTGAATTAGTGAACGTCGCCGAGTGGCCATGGCCCCCGAAGGTGGTTCGTCTCACTGGACTTGTTCCCAAGCGCGGGAAAGACGATCCAGACAGCGAGGAAGAGCGCTCGATTGGACCAAGTCGAGGGCTGCAACACGCGCTTGCCCAGTTGGCGGAATACAGTGATCGCTGGACTGGACAGGGTAGCTCAGTAGAGTCGGCACGGTCGCGCCGTAAAGCAACAAGGAACGCCATAGAGCCGGGTGCTGGCACGTCGCAGGACGGCCACGGCTCTCCACTTGGATCGGGGCCGTGGCTGAAAGCCCAGCCAAAGCAACTGCTGGCCTTCCCTCGTGCATCCGGAAGCCGCCCTGTAGCGAAGCACGAACCATTGCATAAGCTGCGTCACGCAGGATTCGCTCTTCTTGCAGTAGCGGCCGCGGCCGCCGGCACAGTCCATGGCGAGATCAGTGGCTCGCCACGTGACTGCACGATTGGGTCTCAGGCCGCGCCCGCGACACTGCTACCTGACGAGCTGGTATTGGACCTTGCCCGAGAGGTGGACGGTACGACAAGGGAGGTAACCGTCTCGGACAACATACTGCTCGCCCCAGCCGACCTCGCATGCGGTCGGACCCGCTCTGGCCTAGTCCCGCAATCGCCAGCGCCAATGTTGCCGACATCGCGGGAGACGAGCGATTTTAGGGTAGAGGCACAGCAGCCAATTGGCGTTCTGGGGACGATCATCGACCCGATTCCCGTCTCTTGGCTTGAGGAGCACACTAGCGCTCGCAAGGCGCATCTTCACCAACCTGGCAAATGGCGCTTCGATGGAGCCGTCAGCGCCTCCTCCGCAGCATTTTCGGATCACCGACACTGGCAGGCCAGTCGGGTCCGGTGGATCCCTCCATCGGAAAGTATTGGCGGCGCGGTGCTCGGTCCGTCTCCGCAGCACTCGCGGCATACAGAGTCTGCGGCACCGGGTGCCGCAGAGCACTTCGTCTGGTCGCGGCAAAGTGGCGGTCGTCGCGCCAAGGAGAACGTCGGCTCAGAGGCCACGGCAGCGAAAAACGCCAGCCTCAGCGGAAGCCCGTCGACGAGGCCGCTGAGAACGGAGGTTCCAGCTGAGGAAAGGCTAGTGCAGGAAGTTGTTCTCGGAACTTCGGGGTCCATCATCCTTGAGCGGGAGGGCGGCAATTGGACCAGTGACGAGCGACCGGTCTCGGATGGGGACTCGATCACTGCGGCGAATGGAAGTTCCTATACGTTACGGTACCGCAACGGGCACTGGTCGGCAGAGTTCGTCCCGGAAGTGCGTCCAATCGCTGGAACACCCCTCTCAGCTACTTGGCGGGAGGATCGAAGCGGCTACCGGGTCGGCACCTCCGCCCTGCTACCGAAGAGTGGCCACGGCGATGTCGTGTCCGATGACAAGAGGTATCACGTCTGGGAGGAAAGTGGCTCCTTGCGAGGCCAGCGCTTCGATCTACCACCACACGGCACGGAAGCGAGTGAAGGTTACTACAGCCCATACCTTCAAAAACGCGGCCCGACGCTTTCGGTGGACGACGAGGAGACGGTTGCGAATGAGCAAGGATCGCGGATCGAAGTGGGAGGCGGCAGCTTCCCGATTGGCGGTCTCTTTGGCCAGAAATGGGCCTCATCGGGAAGCGAGCGGATCGTGGACGGCGTCCGTGCCGAGATCGCGGAGATGAGAAACACGGCCGAAGCACTGTTCCGTGCCCTCGGGGACGACCAAGCCTTGCAAGGACTCCTCACGACAGAAGTAAGGCTGCTCTGGAGGGAAGTAGTAACTGAAATCGGAAAAATATTCGATGCTAATGTAAATAAATGGCAAACGTTGAGTCTGTCTAGTGATTTGATCGATCAGAGGGAGCACGTGATCGAGCGGTTCGACACCGTGCTAGAAGCGCTGTCGAGCCTCAAGGCATTCCAAGCCGCTACCGAGACGCGGGGTGGCGGCGTGTTCGCACAGGCCAAGAAGAGCGAAGTCGCGGCTCGTAACCTCTTCAGCGCTCAACTGTCGCGGTCCAGTGCCGTCTTTGGTCTCACGGAAAGCACGCGATACGGGGCGGTCGACACACAGGTTCGCGGAGGTGGCAATGCCGAAAGAGCTTTCGGGCGGTCTGGGCCAGGAGCGGTTTCCGGAGCATTTGCGTATTCGATTATCGCGACCACGGAGAGGACGTCTGACATCAACATTTCCGGGGACGCGGTTTACCTAGGGGGGACGACTGTCACGACGGGCAAGGGAAGGCTCTACAGGGGCAGCATTGCGCTTCAGATTCGTTTCGACAACAACTCCGTTCAGGGACTTGTTACCAGCTTGCAGACGGAGAGAGACCGACCATGGTTCCATCGAGGGACTCGGGTAGATGAAATCTATCTCCCGAATGCGACTCTGGAGTCCGATGCCAACTGGCGGGTCGAGCAAGAAGCGGAGAGTTCGGCGCAGATCGTTTACGAGGATGCTTTTGAGAGGTGGTTTTCCGTCTCGAAGTCATCGTTTGAAGGCAGCCTGCTCGGGACGGGAGAGCAGGCGGGCCACGAGGCCGTAGGATATTGGTCGATCGGGACCCGGAGGGATGGGGCCGAATTCCTAGTCGGAACCTTCGGTGCGGTGATGGTGGAAGATCCGCCCGATACAGATCAGACGGACACTGAGATCTTAGACGACATAAACTTGGCACCGACGGCAGTCCTTCCAGAGGGTTCGGAAATCGAGGACGGGATCCTCACTTTGCGGGGGACGCTGTTCGGCCCGAATCCCGAAACGACTCGGACCGAGGCGGACTGGGATGACGAAATACTGCTTCTAGAAGAAGGCCGGAAGATCGAGGATACGTACAAACTACCGCTGGAGGAGGCGTTCGCGAGACAGGGGGCGGTGCGAGATTACTTGGGCAGGGACCTGATTCTTTTAGCCCGGCATGAGGTTCACGAGCTCAGGGACCAATTGAGTGCAGTAATTCTGCTGGGACAAGACGCCGTGGCGTTGAGGGAGCGTTCGAGGGTCTGGAGCAAGATTAACGAGCGTGTTCGTTCGCGACTCTTCGGAACAGCAGACAACGCACTGCCCGGACGGGACTTCGCCAGTGACACTGCGGTTCCGCGAAGCGATCCGCGAAAGTGGTCTAGCGGCTACCCAACGGCGCAGGACGGAAGTCCCGAGGACGCAGCAGCGCTGGAGGCAATCGACCTTGTCTTGGCGGCGCTTGCTTCTCCCACCGATCTCGCGGACGCAGCGGCAGAAGGCCGGGGAGGCGTCTTTACCCGCGCCGACGGCATGCCATTCCGCCCCCTTAGCGCGGGAGGGATCGACGAAATCTGGGAGCGGGCGCAAGGCCGGATCAAGATGTGGGTGGAATCGACGGACTACACCCGTTTCGGTGCTTGGAGGAAGCAAACAGCTCCGAACGCGTGGTCAGAATATCGCGACCGGATCGAAGAAGACGAGAACGGACCGAACGCGTTTGCCTACAGTCCCTTGTCTCCGTCCAATTACAACGATTACAGGTTCCCGGTTGGAGGCACTTCGAGGTACAGCGGCAGGACGGTCGCAGTGCAGGGCACGAAATTCTATACCGGTGCGGTCGAATTGATGGCACGTTGGCACGAGCCCCAGAGGGGGCAGTACGATGCTGGAACTCTAAGCGTGGCAATCAGCGGGCTAGAAACCACGGAAGGAGTTCCCCTAAGGTATGCAGGTGCAGGTGGAACGGCTGACGGCAGCACAGGCGAACCCATCAGCACCATCTACCTTGATCGAGTTCGGGTCCAGATCGACAGCGAACGGCTACTCTACTTCTCCGACACCTCTCCGTCGGCCCTGAGTATCGAATTGGATCGCACCAGCGATCGATACGTCGATCTTTCCGACGCGCTTTCCGCAACCGCTTCGCTAGTGGGATTTTTTGTGGGAAGGACACAGGATGGCCCGCAGGGCGCGGTCGGGACTTGGACTCTACGATCACGTCACTCGCACACGATTGGAACGGGAGCGACAGTCCGTGGTGGTTTCGGCGTCGAGCTTGTCCCGTAGTGTAGGCAGGGGGATTGACTGCTGCCATCCGGCCGAGGCTTCAAATTCTTTACGGTTGATGATATTTTTGTGATATCTTGATCTGGGACGGAACCTGACGTGGTTGCCTCGACGAAACTTGAATCCGAGAGATTCTTGACTGCTGTCCAGCATAGTTCCCGCCATCCGTCAAAGCCTGTATTCTTGGGCATTCTTGGGTTCCAAAATCTTGCACACCCGATATATGCTGATGACCGCTGTGCAGCGCAATTTCAGTCGCGGGCTAGGTGGGTACAGTACGTAGAGAGATGGGGGGGCGCCGGCGCGCGGGGGGCGGCGGGCGCGCGCCGGGGGGGGGCGGCGGGGGG
>JAJEHF010000033.1 GCA_022823865.1 Bryobacterales bacterium | reverse complement strand
CCTGCTCAGGGGCCTCTTGGGCCTCAGACGGGGAGAGAGCCCGGAATTCGCCGAAAAACTCGCATAGGCCGTCGAAGGACCACCAAGCAAGGCCACCGACCGACGTGGTCGGCAAAGCGATTAAAACCACAGGCTGCTAGGACGGAGGTGTCTGCCGAGCACTTCCGTTTCGGGTCCTTTGCCACGAAATCTGAGTGAATTTCGCTTGGACAATGCCGCCCCAGGCGAGGGGCATGAGAGCTGCAGATTGCCTTGGATGACCCTCTCGCCGCCTCTCGCGCCGATGGCCGCTCGGGGTGGAATCGGTTGTATAATGAAAGGGCTCCCCCCACAACAGGTGCTATGCCGGAAGACCATACGAACGATTCCCAAGGTATCTTGAGCGGTCCCGACAACCTGGATCGGAACATCAGCCCGATTGACATTGAGAACGAGATGCGCAAGTCGTATCTCGACTATGCGATGTCGGTCATCATCGGGCGTGCCCTGCCCGACGTCAGGGACGGGCTCAAGCCAGTGCAGCGGCGCATCCTCTACGCGATGCGCGAAGAGGGGCTGCGGTCGAATCGGCCGCCGCGCAAGTGCGCCCGGATCGTTGGCCAGGTGATGGGCAAGTACCACCCGCACGGCGATTCGTCCATCTACGAGACGCTCGTGCGCATGGCCCAGCCGTTCAGCATGCGCGAGTTGCTGGTGACCGGGCAAGGGAACTTCGGATCCCTCGACGGCGACCCGCCCGCCGCCATGCGCTACACGGAGGCGCGACTCGCCCCGTATGCGGAGGCGCTGCTGGAGCACATCGACATGGACACGGTCGATTTCCGGCCCAACTATGACGATTCCGCCCAGGAGCCCGAGTGCTTGGCAGCTTCCGCGCCGAACTTGCTGGTCAACGGCTCCAACGGCATCGCGGTGGGCATGGCGACCAACATCCCGCCCCACAACCTCGGCGAGCTGGTGGACGCCACGATCCAGCTGATCAAGCACCCCAAGACGAGATTCGAGCGCATCATCGCGATGGTTCAGGGGCCTGACTTCCCCACGGGCGGCATTCTGTGCGGCACGGCGGGCATCCGTCAGGCCTATGCCACGGGCCGCGGGCACGTCATGGTGCGCGCCAAGGTCGATATCGAGAAGCTGCGCAAGGATCGCACCGCAGTCGTGGTCAGCGAAGTACCGTATCAAGTCAACAAGGCCCGCTTGATCAAGAAGGCGGCGGAACTGGTCAACCAGAAGAAGATCGAGGGAATCAGCGATATCCGCGACGAGAGCGACCGCTCCGGCCTGCGCATCGTATTCGAGGTCAAGCGCGGGGACAACCCCGAGGTCGTGCTCAACAACCTCTACAAGCACACCGACCTTCAGCACGGCTCAGGCGTGGGCATGCTCGCCATCGTGGACGGCAGGCCCAAGGAAATCGGCCTGATCGAATATCTCAAGGTCTTCATCGGCCATCGCCAGGACGTAGTCCGCCGGCGCACGAACTTCCTGCTGCGCAAGGCTCGCGAGCGGGAGCACATTCTGCTCGGATTCGCCAAGGCGCTGCTGCGCATCGACGAAGTGATCGCCCTGATTCGGGCATCGGCCACGCCCAAGGATGCCAAGGCAGGACTGACCGGCGAGATCGAAGTCGACTACAAGCGCTTCCTGCGCGCAGACGCAGACGCGACGTTCAGGCCGTTCGACTTCACGGAGCGCCAGGCGCAGGCCATCATCGAGCTCCAGCTGCAGCGCCTGACCGGCATGGAGCGCCAGAAGATCCTCGACGAACTCGAGGAGTTGCAGATAAAGATCGCTGGATACGAGGAAATCCTCGGGTCAGAGGCAGTTCTCAACCAGGTCATCATCGACGAGCTGCGGGTTCTGAAAAAGAAGTTCGGAAGCCCGCGCCGCACCGAGATCGGCGAGGAGGTTCGCGAAATCTCGATCGAGGACCTGATCGCCGACGAGGGCATGGTCGTGACTGTGACCAAGAACGGCTACCTCAAGCGCACCGCCTTGGACACTTACCGCAAGCAGTCCCGAGGCGGTCGGGGCCGCATAGGCATGACCACCAGGGACGGGGACATCGTAGAGCGCCTGATCTTCGCCACCACCCATTCCTACATCTTGGTCTTCACCAATCTGGGGCGCGTGTACTGGCTCAAGGTCTACAACATCCCCGAGGTGCCCGCTTCCGGGAAAGGGCGCAACATCGTCAATGTGCTCTCGCTGAGGCCCGACGAGAGGACTGTGCAGGCGTTCCTGCCCGTGACGAGCTTTGACTCGGACAAGTACGTTGCGATGGTGACACGCAATGGCACGGTCAAGAAGTGCTCGCTGGATGTGTTCTCGAGGCCGATGTCGCGCGGGATCATCGCCCTGTCCCTAGTGGATGGAGACGAGCTGGTTTCGGCGAGGCTTTCGGAGCAAGACGACAAGATCCTGATTGCCACCAACCAAGGCCAGGCAATCAACTTCGCGAACGATGAGGTCCGGGCAATGGGCCGCACGGCCCGGGGCGTGCGGGGCATCCGGTTGATGAGAGAGGACTACGTCATCGGCATGCTTTGCGCAACCGACGAGCATCTGGTTCTCACCGTCAACGAGTTCGGCTATGGCAAGCGCACCAAGCTGGGCAAGTACCGTCTGACTGCAAGGGGCGGCAAGGGCGTGATCAACACCAAGATCACCAGGGCCAACGGCGCGGTCGTGGCGGTCATGCGCGTGCTTCCCGACGACGAGGTCATGATCGTGACCCGCAACGGGAAGATACTTCGCACCAGTTCAGACAAGATCCGCGCCACGGGGCGCTCGGCCCAGGGCGTGCGGCTGGTCAACCTTGAAGACGGTGATGTCGTCGCGGCCGCGGTGGTCGTGCCGCGTACCGACGAGATCGACGAAGTGGTCGAGGACGAGGACGCGCCTCCGACGCTGCCGATCCAGTAGACCGCCCGCAGAAGAGCAGTTCGTTAGGATGCTGCGGTCGAACCGCGAGGCTTGGACGAGCTGGAATCCTCCCTGACAGGAAGCTTCCGAATGGCCGCTCGGCTGGCGCCGCGCAAGCGCGGAGCAACCGCGCGGCGATATATCGATTCGCGGGCAATTGCCTGCGAGAATCTCCGCAGGCTCGGGCGAACCGCTCCGGAACGTGTCCGAGCCTCTTCACTCAGACCCGCCCGCCAGTGTCTCGCTGGCAGGTTCATCCTCTGTCGCTTTCGGCGGATCGACCACTGTCAGGCGGACGGACTCCAACGGGCGGCGAACGTCGTTGCGTTTTCGCGGAGGTCCGATCCAGAGCGTCGAGAACGCTTCGACCGTCTCGTCGCTGCCGCGCGCCCTTCCAAGGATCTGGAGCGGATAGTCCCCCGCGGGCAGGTCGGCGGCGACTGCCACGTCCAAGAAAGCAGTCGGGATCACGACATTGTCGCCATCGCCGGAAGGGCCGAAGAACTGCTCGGCCCGGAACTGCCCGAGCGCCTCCGATACTCCCTGCGGCGATCCTTCGATCCAGACATCAACCGCGTCGCGAAAGCCCGGTTCGGGCATCATCAGCACGTCAATGCGCTCCGTTGCGCCCGCCTCTACGTTCAGGTTTTCCGGCGCCGCCAGCAAGGCGAAGCGAGGCTCCCGCTCTTCGATGCGCAGGCGGTACACCATGTCGGGCCCGCCGCGGTCGATGCGGTCGCGCACCACCAGGCGGTAGCGGCCGCTCTCCGGAGCCCGGAAATAGAGCATCGAGTCCGGATTGCCGATCACCGTGCCCTGGCCGGACATCAAGTCATCGTGCTCTGCTACCAAAGATCCGTCGCTGTCGAACAGCTCGAGCACGGTGTCGATGTAAGGCAGTCCGAGCTGTGCGGCTAGCGTTGTGACCACGACCGGTCGGTCGGCTCGAAGCGCCAGCCAGTACTCGTGCTCGTCATTGTGGCGGCCGAGGACCCCGTTGCAGGCGACGCCCTCGGGCGAGGGCGAAATCGCTCTGGCGCAATCGGGCTCGGCCATGTCCGAGACCTCGAAGCTGATGGCATCCGTGCTGCCGCCCGGTGACTCTGTCCAGATGCGCCACAGCCCGCGCGGAGCGTCGCTGGGTATGGTCAGCCTGCCCGTGACGCGATCTCCGTGCCGCTCTTCGATGTCCACCGTCAAGCGCCCTGGGTCCGCATCCGCGACCCGCAATGGAATCGTATACGGAAAGGTCAGCCGGTAGTACTCGGAACGTCGCACCGGTGCCAGCCAGATCCTCTCCACGTCTTGAAGCCACCGCCCGCGCAGCGAGAGTTCGACTTGCCGGCCCGCCCGCGCTCCCGGAGGGAACGCCGCGTGGGCCACGGGAAGGTTGCCGATGCGGAGCATGTACCCGCAGTTCTTGTGGCAATTTACGCGCTGCGGGCCGCGGTATTGGTCGAGCTGGAGGTAATACGTGCCTGAGCGCTCGAAGGTGTGCTCGATGAACGGTGTTTCCAAGTACTCGTCGCGGTCGTCGTTGAAGGCGACCCGGTTGCCGTCGCTGTCGAGTAGCGACATGTCGTTTTCGAGAAATCCCCCGTATTCGATCGATCGCAGGTCAAACGTCCAGCGCTCCCCGGCCCGGGCCTCGAACCGGTAGGTGTCGATATCCTTCAGCTGGTACATCCCGCCTTGGATCGTTTGCGGCCCGAGGCGGATCGTCTGCGCGCTGGCGATGGTGTCGTTGGGTTCCACCTCGGGCGTGGAGGCGAATCTGTCGACGTAGAACATGCGCGAATTAGAAAGCCCCCGCGGGGTGCGCAGCGTTGCGATATGAGGCCCTAGCGGTGCGTCCGCACCGATGACGATCCGGCCTGTGAGGGCACCTTGGCCATCGGTGCCTGCCGACTGCCACGCCAGATGAGGGGAATCGAATTCCAGCGTCGCAGGACGCTCGAGATTGCTGCCCACCAAGGTCACTTCGACAGTGGTGGCCACCTGTCCGCCCAGCGGTTCGATGCGGTCGATCCAGGGGTCGGACGGATCCTCCGCCGCGAAGGCGCCCGCCAGCGCCAAGGCGCATGCGAGGGCTAGCCGCGCCGCAGGGGCGTAGCGGCTACGCGAACAGCTCGGGAATCGGTGTCCCGCCATCGTTGATCCTGATCGGCCGGCCGAGCGAATGGTATTGCTTGTGCGTGTCAATGCCGAGCTTGCGGTAGATCGTCGCGCCCAGATCCTCGATGGAAATCGGCCGGTCCGTCGGCTCCGCACCCATCGCGTCCGAGCTGCCGATCACTTGGCCGCCGGGCACGCCCGCTCCCGCGGCCGCGATGGAGAACACGCCCGGCCAATGGTCCCTTCCGGCTGAGTGGTTGATTTCTGGCGTCCGCCCGAATTCGCCGATCGCCAACACCAGTGTCGAATCGAGCAGCCCCCTGGCATCCAGATCTTCCAAGAGGGCGTTGAAGGATTGGTCGAACTCCGGATACAGCTTCTTGTTGGTCTTGTCGTTGTCGGAATGGGTGTCGTAGCCGCCGTGGAAGAGCGTCACCAATCGCACGCCTGCCTCGATCAGCCGCCGCGCCAGCAGCGCGCCCTGGCCACCGGTCGTGCGTCCGTATGCGTCGCGCACCTTGTCAGGCTCTGAACCGATGTCGAATGCCCGCTTCGCCTCTGGCGAGCTGACCAGGTCGAGGGCCTTCTGGTAGAAGTGGTCCATGCTGTCGACCACGCCGGATTTTTCGACAGCCTCGAGCCGGGCGTCCAGCGCCGAGAGCAGGCGGGCGCGGCCTTGGGCTTCTTCCAGCCCCAGGCCGGTGGGCAGGGTCATGTCCTGCACGGAGTACTTCTCCTTGGCAGGATCTCCCGCGATGAACGGGTCGTAGGCCGAACCCAGAAAACCCGCCTCCGCGCAGATGTCCTTCTTGGGAATGACAACGAACGGTGGCAGGCCGTTGCGAGTGCCGAACTCGCGCGCCACAACCGAGCCGTAGACCGGGTGCTTGTAGGCGTTGTTGGGCCGTTGCCCGGAAAAGGCGTATTGCTTGGCCTTTTCGTGGATGGCCTCCAGCGAGAACATCGACCGGATTACCGAGAAGCGCTTGAAGTTCGCCGCGCTGCGAGGCAGCAATTCGCTGAACCGCACTCCTGGAACGACCGTGGGGATCGTGCCGAACCCGCCACGCACCTCCCGCGGAGCGTCAGGCTTGGGATCGAACGAGTCGTGCTGGCATAGCCCGCCAGTGTGGAAGTAGACGATGCACGACATGTCGCTGCGCCCTGGCGCGGCGGTGAGCATTTGCGGGAGCGAGATGCCGCCGATTGAGAATCCGCCCATGCGCAGGAGGTCCCTGCGGGAGTAACGTGTGCGCATTTCGGAGAGTTGCATCGCGGATTCCCTCAGAGGTTCATCTGGAATTCCTTCGTGTTCAGGATCGCCCAGAGCACGCTCGCCAGGCCCTGCCGGCGGTTTCGTCCGGCCGCGGTCTCGGCCGCGAGGTAGGCTTCGAGAGCTTTCCGTTCAGCGGCCTCGGGAGCGCGCGCGAAGGCCCGTCCGTATAGCGTGTCGATGATCGCGCCATCGCTCATCCCCTGCTGTAGCAGCGTGTTCAGCACGAACCCTTCCGCTGCCATGCGCCTGGCGAGCACGTCGCCGTTCATCATCTGCAAGGCTTGGGCCAGCGAGGGCGCGCTGGAACGCGCTTCCATGATATCCCTGCGGGGATGGCCGAACGTGGTCAGGAAGTGGGTGGCGCCGATGCTGGCGATCAGTTCCTTGGGGGATGTGCCGGCCGGGTAGTTGTTGAATTCCTCCGCAACGCCGGTGACTCGCGAGATCGCGTCCAGCAGCACCTCCGCGGGAAGCTTGCGCGGCAGGTAGCGAGCGAAGAGCGCGTCCTCGAGCGGCCGCTCTCCTCCCGGCCGCTCCGGCACGTGAGCCGACAGCTGGTACGTCTTGGAGTTGAGGATCAGGCGGTGCAGGGCCTTGAAGCGGAAGCCCGAATCGACGAAGTAGCGCGCCAGCTCGTCCAGCAGTGCTGGGTGCGTGGCCCGGTTGGTTGAGCGGAAATCGTCGAAGGGCTCGACGATGCCGCGCTGGAAATACTCGTACCACACCCGATTGACGGTGGCTCGGGCGAACTGCTCGGACTCCGTGCGCGTGATCCAGTCTGCCAGGACCTCCCGGCGGCTCGTTCCGGCGGGGATCTCGGGCTGTTCGCCGCCCAGGAAGCGCGGCTTGACAGATTGCTTGGTGACGGGATGCTCAATCTCTCCGCGCCGGTCGTCGTACCAGATCCTGCGGTATTGGCCATAGCCGTGCTTGACCCGCGTGCGCGCCAGGAATGCCGCCAGCCCGTAGAAGTCGTCCTGGGTGAGGTTTTCCAGCGGGTGGTTGTGGCACTGGGCGCACTCGAGCCGCTGTCCCAAGAACAGGCGGGTGATGGTCGGGACCGCCTTCTCGACTTCGAACTTCTTGAGCATGAAGTCGATCGCCGGATGCCAGAAGTTGCCGGCCGGGCGCACCGTCGTGTCGCCCTCCGCCGTGAGCATGGCGCGCACCGTCTCGTCGTATGGCCAGTCCTCGCGGATCGAGTCGTGCAGCCAGCGCTTGAACGAACCATTGGTGCGGCCTTGGGAGTAGTACTGGGAATTGCGGAACCAATCCTCGAACTTCACCAGCCAGTGGGTGGAGTACGCGTCGCTCTCCAACAGGCGATCCACGAGGGCGGAGCGTTTGTCGGGGCGGTCGCTCGCAAGAAAGGCCTCGGCCTCCCCTGCCGCGGGCAGGACGCCGACGGTGTCCAGGTACACCCTGCGCAGGAAAGTGCGGTCGTCACTGAGCGGAAACGGCTCGACACCGACGCTGCGGAGCTTGTCGAAGACATGCTCGTCGATGAAATTGGCGGGCTCGGGGAACTGCAGGTCGCGGCTCGGCGACTCCTCGACCACGATAAACTGTGCCGCGGCCGCCTTGCCCATTGCGCGAGCCATGACGGTTGTCATGCCGGGAGCCTTCGCGGTGACGGTCCAATCGTCGCCCAGTGTCACGACCGCCTCGTCCGTGACGGCGTAGCGGACTTCTGCGGTCAGATCGCGCGTCGAGCCGTCGGACAGCCGGCCCACCACGACGACGGGCTGGCGCTGGCCCGCGGCGGTCAGCACCCGCTCGCCCGGATGGATCTCGAGTCTCTCCAACCGCGTGTCGCCCGCGCCGTACGGCGCGCCCTGCCGCAACCATTCGAGGATGGTCGCGTATTCGTCCGCCGCAGGTGTCATGAGCTGGCCTCCGCCGTGAGCAATGGCGAAGCTCGGCTTGGCCAGCAGCAGCGAGTCTTCCGGGGATTCGACCGAGATTCGCCGCCCGGCATGCTGGTTGACGATCATGTCGTAGTCAAAGCGGGGGTCGGAGCCGTACAGGGAAAGCCGGAAGCCGTTCTGGCCGGCCGGCGAGCCGTGGCACGCGGACGAGTTGCAGCCCTTGGTGGTGAGGATCGAGAGCAGGTCGCGTTCGAAGCCAACTCCCATGGCCGCGTGCCGGTTTCCGACCCGGACGGTCGTCGCGACGGATCCATCGGCGCAGCGCACGTCGATTCGAGCCTGCCCGGGAGCGTGCGCCACCACGCGGTTTCCCTCAACCGTGGCCACTTCAGGATTCGCGCTGGATGTCTCGCAGCCAGATCCGCCGGAAAGCACGATGCGCTGCGATTTGCCGGGGCTTTGGAGCCTGATGTCGGAGGGCTGGATCAGGACCGCGGCAGGCGCGGACCAAGCTGGCACGGCCGCGCAGATGCAAATTCCGACTCGTGCCAGACGCACACTGCAAGCGTAGTAGATGGAGGTGCTTGCCGCAACACCGTTGCGGACGTCTGTCGTTGCGGACGTCCGGGCGATCTGTGTGAGGCTGCCTCGACGGAATTCCTTGCGGCGTCTTTGGGCCGCGACCGCCCTGCTTGGCCAGCGTGCCGGGAGTTCGAGCGAGCGGCGCGCGGAGCAGTGCGGAGTCCGCGATCGGACGGACCAGGCTCAGATCGCGCCCGGCGGCCGAGCCTGGCTGCGCGGCAGTGGTTCGGGCAAGGCAGTGCTAAAGGCATGACTCGCCATCACGCGGCGGGTACTCCGTGCTACTCTCTTTGGAGCACAACGACACTCTGTGTAGTGCCTCGGGTTTGTCGGCGTTCGGCTGCTAGCGTCCTCGAAATCCAAGCGGTCGGATGCACTGTGAACATTCTTCTCTACAACCCGGACAACCAAGTCACGAAGAACTACATGCCGCACCTGTGGATGTTCGTTCTGCAGGCTGTGACGCCCCCCGGTCACAAGGTCTTCCTAATCGATGGGAACGCTCAGCACATGACCGAGGAGAGCATTGCGCAGTTCGTCCGTGACAACGACATCGAGTTGGCAGGCATCGGCGCGATGACGCGCATGGCCGCCCGGGCGTATCGCATGGCCGACGCGATCCGTGCGGCTGGAGCCAAGGTTGTGATGGGCGGACCGCACGTCACGGAAGTGCCCAACGAGCCGATCGGAAAGGACGGCGAGCCCCGCCACGCTGACGCAGTGGCCCTGGGCGAGGCCGACGATCTTTGGCCGAAGATCGTGAATGACGCCGCGGCCGGCCAGCTGCAAGAAGTCTACATGCCGGTGGATGAATCCGGCGCGGAGGTCAAGCCATCGCTGGAGGACTACCCCAAGATCCCTTGGGAGACGATGGACCTGCGGCAGTTCGACCTGGTCGCCAAGGTTCCCAAGTGGGGCCGCTACCTGATAGAGAAGGCCGGCAGCACTTGGAAGAGTCTCTACGTGGTGCCGATCGAGTCCGGGCGGGGCTGTCCCTACGGCTGCGACTTCTGCACCGTGACGGGCTTTTTCGGAGATTCGATCCGCTTTCGCAGCAACCAAAGCGTAATCGACGAAATCCTGCGGTTGAAGGCGCGGGCCAAGGCCGAGGGCGGTCGCGTCGCGGTGTTCTTCATCGACGACAACTTCGCGATCAACGTCAAGCGCACCAAGTCGCTGTTGCGGGAGATGATCGCCCAAGACGCCCAAGTGCCGTGGGTCGCGCAGATCAGCATGAACTTGCTCAAGGACGAGGAACTGGCGGATCTGATCAAGGAGAGCGGTGGCCGCTGGATCTTCATGGGCTTGGAATCCATCGATCCGGCCAGCCTCAAGGATGTCAACAAGGGCTTCAACAAGCCCGACTTGTATGGGCAAGTGTTGGACCGGCTGGCCAGCCGGGGCATCTACTCGATCACTTCGTTCATCTTCGGGATGGACGGCGACCGGCCGGGCGTGGCCCGCGAGACGCTCGATGCGATCGCGAGCTGGCCTCCCGGGCTTCCGGTGTACGGGCTCATGACTCCTTATCCGGCGACGCCCCTGTATGACCGCCTGATGGAGCAGGGGCGGCTAACGCGTCCCAAGCACTGGCTGGACTTCCGGCCGTTCCGCATGGCCTACACGCCGGAACACATCAGCATCGAAGCTGCCGAGGCCGAGGTGCACCAGGCTTGGACGGAGTCTTATTCCCCAGAATCGACGGAGCGGGCGCTAGATCAGATCAAGCATCGGCCGTTCCACGAGCGCGCGGTGATGTTCTTCACTCGGATGGCATTTCGCGGAATCTATTTCCCGCAGATGAAGAAGCGCCACTGGGTCGGGCTGCTGTGGCAGAATCGCGCGAGCTTCCTGCGCATCATCAGAGAGGGCTTAGAAGAACACCGTCGGCATCGCCACGGTCGACCCGGCCCTCCCGTGCAAGGCGCCCCCGTAACGGCTAGATCCGAGCGAGTCGCCGCCTGATCACCTTGCTGCCGGATCGGCGCAAGGCATTGGCTCCGTGCAGGCGCTCGCTCTTGTTGCGACGAGGCCGTCGAAGCGGAACCTGTTCGGTCGGCCGGCCGAGATATCGCTGGCAGGCGGCGGATCTGCGTCAATGCGCCGATCTAATCCGCACAAGATCTGCTGCGGATTGATCGCAAGCACTGCTTGACAACCGAGTATACGCGTATTACGCTCACTATGACAGAACAGAAACAGGTCTATCACATGACTAGATCATGGATCTAGGGAATCGCCTTGGATCCCTGCATCGAGGCAAGAACATTTTTCGAAATGCCGGAAACAAGCCAAATGCAGGCATCAGGGCGAGACTCGAGGCAGTGCTTGAGCCTGAGAGGAAAGTCTATTAAGGAGACCGATCATGCAACAGATAATGGATCACCCTGATCACCTCTTGTTTCCGGTTCGCAGCGTACCCGTCTATGCCGGGATCCGCCGAGGTTCCGACTATGGGATGCAACGAATCCCAGGCCAGCGCGCCATCGTGAACTGCGCCACGGATCAAGTGATCTCGGTCGTGAGCGAAAACTACCAAGTCGTCACGAACCGCGAGGCGCTGCACTACGCCCAGCTCTGTTGCCAAGCCGCCTTTCCCGAGTCCGGCGGACGGGAATGGCGCGTTCTCCAGGCCCATGCCCCGAAGACCATGGGCAACTGCCGGATCGACTTGGTGCATCCCGCATCTGCCGTCAACTTTGAGGTTCCCGGGGTTCACGACGAACCGGAGGAGTACGGCCCGTTTGTCAGAGTCACCAACAGCTACAACAGGAGCCGAGCCTTGCGATTCGAAATCGGCTTCATTCGCTGGATCTGCAGTAACGGCCTGATCGTGCCGGATTCGAGCATCCGCTTCGGATTCGACCACAACACGCGCAAGATCTCCGAGCGCGTGAGGTTCGAAGTGAAGAAGGACAGCTTCAAGCAGCTAAGACAGAGGTTCCGGTCGTTTCTTGCGCCCCTGCGGGAATGCAAGATTCCGCTCGAGCTGTTCGTTCCAGCGACGCTCGCTGTCCTGTGCATCAACAAGCCCGAGCCACTGGCGAAGCGGCAGAAGGAGCCGTGGGAAAGGCTGGCCAACAGCCTGAAGTCGATTTCAGAGCAGTATTCCAGCAATCTGGGCGAGAACGGGTATGCCCTGCTGAACGTCATCACCGATGTCGCGAGCAGGCCGCCCAATTCCCCGTTCATTCGCAGGGAGCGCCACGGCCTCCAAAGGTCGGCGGGAAGCTGGCTGGCTGCGTTCGGTGCCGAGTGTCGCAATCCCGGCTTCGAGGTGGAATGCTACGTGCAAGGGCTGCGGGAAGAGCGACGGAGCCCATCCGGGGTTAGGCGGGCCGTCCGAGCACTCGACGCCGACACGGCGCAGCGGGCTTGACACAGCGCCGCCGGCAGGACAGACGAGCGGCTAGAAGCGCATCCCGGTGAAGCCGCCGTCAACAAAGACCTCGGCGCCGGTAATGAAGCTGCCAGCGCTGTGGGCCACCAATAACAAGGCCGCGCCCACCAACTCGGGCGGCTCTCCGAAGCGCGCCATGGGCGTTTGGTCCATGATCTTCCGGACCCGCTCCGGCTGCAGGATCTTGCGGTTCTGCTCGGCGGGGAAGAAGCCGGGGTTGAGCGAGTTCACCCGCACCCCTCGTTGAGCGTACTCGCGGGCCACGTTCTTGGTCAGGTTGTTGACCGCGGCCTTGGAAGCCGAATAGGCGAAGACCCGGGACAGCGGCAGGTGCGCGGTGACGCTGCCGATGTTCAGGATCGAGCCCCCGTTCTGCTGAGCAGCCATCACCGGCGCGAAGATCTGGCAACCCAGATGGGTGGCCTTCAGGTTGGTATCAAGCACCCTCTGCCAGTCGTCGTCGCTGATCTCCTCGTAGGGGACAGCGGAATTGACGCCCGCGCAGTTCACCAAGATGTCGACGTGTCCGTGCCTGGACTGCGCGCCGTCGCGCAACTGCTCGAACGACTCGCGAGATGTCACGTCAACCGCCGCGAAATCAGCCGATCCTCCGGCGTCTCGGATCGCCGCCGCCCGCGCCTCGCCGCGCTCCTGCGAGCGTCCCGCCACGATCACGTGGGCGCCCGCCGCGGCGAGGCCGTCGCATAGCGCTCCGCCTAGCACGCCGGTGCCGCCGATGACGATCGCAACCTGCGAATCGAGACCGAACAGTCCTTGGAGAAATTCTGCGGAAGAGTGCATCACTCGTTACCTTGGCACTTCCGCAACGGCTGGCGCAAACCGGGCCACGCCGAGGACAGGACGATCCGCGGGTAGCTGGCGACGGTGCCGCCGGCCTCGATCTCTCGAAGCCGCTGTTCGACTGCTTGGGCGATCTTGCCGGTCTCCACGCCATCCCACTCCGGCAAATAGCCTTGGATCTTGCGCAAGCCCTTGCGCAACTGGCGTGTCGCCCCGTTAGGGTTGCTCCGCCCGGCGTGGTAGAAGCCCACCGCGAAATGGATCAGTGCCTGCAGGAACCAACGATCGGGCTGCTGAGAATACGTCCACAACTCCTCGAACACTTCGTGGCATTCGAAGAATTCCTCGCTGTTGAACAGGTCGATGCCCCGTTGGAACAGAGCTTGTGCGTTACTGTCCGCCATTCCCCGGCCCTCCAGAATAGCCAGCGGTAGGCGCTACACTCAAAATCAATCATGGTTCGTTGCTTGCCTGTCTGCGTCCTGCTCTTTGCCGGCCTGCTGAAGGCACAGACCACGCCCTTGAGCGGCTCCGCCGAACTGCACGAACTCCTCGACCGCCTCAACACGGTCGGCACCGTGCTGATGCTGGGGGCGCACCCAGACGACGAGAACACCGCCGTGATGGCCTACTTCGCCCGCGGTCGGCACCTTAGGACGGTTTACTTCTCGGCGACTCGCGGGGAAGGGGGCCAGAACCGCATCGGCACCGAGCAGGGCCATCTCATGGGCGTCATCCGCACCCACGAATTGCTGGAGGCGCGCCGGATCGATGGTGGAGAGCAAGACTTCGCCACGGTCGTGGATTTCGGTTACACCAAGACTCCGGAGGAGGCACTGAGCGTATGGGGCGAGGAGACCTTGTTGCGCGACATGGTGCGCTCCATTCGGACGATCCGTCCCGATGTGATCGTGGCGCGGTTCCCGCCGCATCCGGGGAGCGGCGGCCACGGCCAGCACACCGCGGTGGGCTGGACAGGGCCGGTCGCTTTCGAGGCCGCCGCGGACCCGCGGCGCTTTCCAGAGCTTGGCCTGCCGCCGTGGCGAACAGAGCGCTACTACTTCAACGTTCCAACGTTTAGTCGCCGTATGGAGCAGCAGGCTTCCCAGCAACCGGGGCGCTTGCGGGTGGAACTGGGTGAGTACGACCCCGTGCTGGGCAGGTCCTACGCCGAGATCGCGGGCGAGAGCCGGAGCATGCACAGAAGCCAGGCAATGGGTGCATCCCAGCGCAAGGGGAGCGTGCCCGCCTTTTTCGAGCACGTGGCAGGGAGCAGGGCATCCGGAGACGTGTTCGAAGGCATTGACACCACTTGGGGCCGTGTCGAAGGCGCGGCCAAGGTTGCCAAGAGCCTGGCCTTGGCTCGGGATAGCTACCGACCCGGCCGACCGGGCGAGACGCTTGCTCACCTGCTGGAAGCCTACGGGGAGCTCAAGGCGCTGAGCGGCCCGGATGTCGAGTACAAGCGAAGCGAACTCGAGCGGGCCATCGAATTGGCCGCGGGCGTTTGGGTCGATGCCGCCGCCGATCGCTGGGATGCCGTGGCCGGGGGGGACATCGAGGTTACCGGAAGTGTGCTCTGGCGCGCTCCGGCTGCTTGGACGTGGACGGCCACGAGGCTGGAGGGCCTGGTGGCGGCCGACCTCGGCAGCGCGGGGGACTTGGAGCCTAACCGGATTGCCCGGCAGTCCGCGACAGTGGAGATTCCGGACCACGCCTGCTACTCGCAGCCGCACTGGCTAACGGAGCGCCCGGAGGGTGATGCGCAGTGCGCGGACCTGGGGGATTCTCCCGGACCGAAGACGGTGCTTAGGGCGGTGTTTTCCTTCGAGACGCCGAGTGGTATCGAGGTCGAGATCGAAAAGCCGGTCGTGTATCGCTGGGTCGACCCCTCTCTGGGAGAGCGCACGCGACCGTTGGCCGTGGTGCCGCCCGTGACCGTCGCATTCGCTCGTGAGAACCGCATCTTTACGGATTCGGAAGCAACTGACGTTGCGGTGCGCCTAACCTCGAATCGGGGCCCTGCGAATGCCGCGGTGGCACTGACCGCGCCGAAGGGCTGGACGGTTTCCCCTGCGCAGAAGGAAGTCCGCTTCGAACGCCGAGGTCAGGAAGTGACGGCTAACTTCAAGCTGACCCCTCCCAGCCGCGCATCCGGCGGCGAGCTGACCGCTACAGTCGCGTTTGACGGCCGGCAGATCCGATCGGGCATGCGCACCATCGAGTACGGCCACATTCCCGCAACGCCCGTGTTCCCGCGCGCCGCCATGCGCGTGGAACGGCTTGACGTCGAGCTGCTCGCGCGGGAGATCGGGTACGTGATGGGAGCGGGCGACAAGATACCGGAGGCATTGCGGGGACTCGGCGCGAACGTCACGCTTCTGTCCGCAGAGGATCTGGCAGCTGGCGATCTGGGCCGTTTCGATGCCGTGGTCACCGGTGTCCGGGCTCTCAACACAAGGCCCGACCTCATTGCGGCCCGCGAGCGGGTATTGGAATACGTGGAGAATGGCGGCACACTGGTGGTGCAGTACAACACCGCGTCGTTCCGGAGAGGCGGGCCGGGGGCGCCACCGTCCACGCTGGGGCCGTATCCGATGACGGCGTCAAGGCTGCGCGTGACGGACGAGCTCGCCGAGGTGAGCTTCCCAGCGGGAGCGGACCACTCCTTGCTCAGCGTCCCGAATCGCATCACCGCGGATGACTTCGAGGGCTGGGTGCAGGAGCGCGGCCTGTACTTCATGTCGGACTGGGATGAGCGCTACGACGCGGTCTTGGCCTGTAACGACGAGGGCGAGAGTCCGTTGGCCGGAGGCATGCTCTACGCTCGCTACGGCAAGGGCGCATACGTGTTCACCGCCTATTCGTGGTTCCGGCAGCTGCCGGCGGGCGTGCCCGGTGCTTTTCGGGTCTTCGCCAACCTGATTAGCGCCGGCGCCGCGCGTTGAGCGGCCGCGGCCGCGGCCCGGCGCCGCAAAAGGGGCCGCTCGCAGTTTCTGGGATGTAGAATCCTAGGTGGCATGGGGTGCCAAGCTGTCGCGGCCCGCTGGCGACTGCGTCGCCGAATCAGGCCCGCTACGGCGGACCGCGGCCGGGCTCCAGCGCCGGGTACTGCCCGTCGCGCCGCGGTTGCGATTCTCGTCGCGCTCGCCGCACAGGCTCCGGCTGAGCCGCAGCAATCGGACTGGCAAACGTTGCGCTTCGAGCCGGCGGACATCGTTCTGGCCGAGCCGGGCCTCGCGCAAGACTTCCTGGTGACAGGGGTGGACGCCATCGGCCGCGAAGTAGACGTCAGCCGGGATTGCATCGTGACCTCGTCCGCCCCGGAGGTGGTGCGGGTTGATGCCGCGCTCGCGAGGCTGGTGGGGGTCGGCCAGGGGCGCGCAGAAGTGCAGGCCCGGTGCGGCTCGCTGTCCGTGAAGACCGAGGTGCGCGTGGGCGCGGGCGAGCGCGAAGTGGCGGTCAGCTTCGCGACGGATATCGTCTCGATATTGACGTTGAAAGGATGCAACGGGTCCGCCTGCCACGGCTCGCCCGCCGGCCAAGGCGGATTCAAGTTGTCACTGTTCGGATACGACATCGGCGCTGACCACGACGCGATCGTTGCGGGCCGCGAGCGGCAGCGGGTCGACCTCGAGGACCCGGAGCGGAGCTTGCTGCTGCGCAAGCCCACCTTTCAGGAGGCTCATGGCGGCGGTCGGCTGATGGAAGCGGATTCCGAAGAGTACGAGACGATCCTCAGCTGGCTGCGCCAAGGAGCGCCGTTCGGAAGCCGCGGCGCCCGCCTGGAACGGCTGGAGTTGTATCCGTCCGAGCGCGTGCTCGTGGGTTCGGGTGCTGAACAGAGGATGGTCGCGGTCGGACGCCTGTCCGATGGCAGCACGCGAGACATGACTCGCGCGGTGCGCTACTTCTCGGGCGACAGCGGCATCGCCGAGATCGCTCCCGACGGCACATTGGCCGCGGCTAGCCGGGGACTGGTGACTGTCACGGCGCGTGCGATGGGCAAGGTGGCGACCTCGCAAATCGGCGTCGTGGACGCGGTGGCGGGACCGGACTATCCCGCCTACGAGACGGGTAGCTTCATCGACGAGGCGGTCTTCGCCAAGCTCCGGCAGATGAACGTCAGGCCGTCCGATCCGGCATCGGATCGGGAATTCGTGCGGCGGGTCTATCTGGACTCCATCGGCCTGTTGCCGGAACCGCGCGAGGTGCGCGCCTTCTTGCAGGACAGCGGCGCGGACAAGCGCTCCCGCCTGATCGACAGATTGCTCGAGCGGCCGGAGCACGCCTCGCACTGGACAGTGCGGTTCGAGGACTGGTTCCGCAACTGCCAGCTGCACTCGCAGGGCCGCTCGATGGGGGTCTTCAAGGACTGGGTCCGGGATTGGCTGGCCGACGACCGGCCATACGACGAATTCGTGCGAGCGCTGCTGACGAGCACCGGGGACACCATGCTCAACCCCGCCGCCAACTTCTGGCATCCCGCCACGGACTTCATGCTCAAGGAGTTCAGCGTCGCCAAGGTGACGCCAACGGTGTCGCGGCTGTTCCTTGGCGTGCGCATGGAGTGCGCCGAATGCCACAACCATCCCTTGGAGAACTACACGCAGGACGACTTCTACGGCCTGGCGGCATTCTTCGCCCGCTTGCGGGTCAAGCACGGCTACGGCGCGTACCGCCGAACTTGGTACGTGGACGAAGAGGGCGAGGTCGAGCATCCCGCGACCAAGCGGCAGGTGCCTCCGAAGCTCCTGGGCGGCCCCGCGCCCGACATCCCGGACGGTCGCGACAGGCGCGAAGTCTTGGCCGATTGGATCGTCTCGGCTGAGAATCCGTACTTCGCAAGGGCAACGGTCAACCGCGTCTGGCACCAGTATTTCGGCACCGGCATCGTGGAGCCGTACGATGACTTCCGGTCCACGAACCAGCCGTCCAACCCGGATCTGCTGGATCGGCTGGCAGAGTTCTTCGTCCGCAACGGATACCGACTCAAGCCCCTCCATCGCGCGATCTTGAACTCGCGCACCTACCAGCTTTCGTCCCGCGCGAACGATCCGAGCCCGCTCCGGCGCGCGCTGTTCGGCGCCTACCAGCCGCGCAGGCTGCCGGCGGAGGTGCTGCTCGACATCTTGGGCCAAGTCACGGGCGTCCCGCATTCCTTCGACGGCTACCCGGAGGGCACTTCGGCAAAGGACATCTACGTGCCGGACGGCCCGGACTATTTCCTGGTCACCTTCGGGCTGCCGCGTCGGGACATCTTGAAGGACCGGGCGCAAGAGCCCACATTGAGTCAGGCGCTGCATCTGATGAACGGCGCTACCGTCCGGGACAAGGTGGAGGCGGAAGGCAACATCTTGGGCGAGCTATCGGGGCAGGGCAGCGCCGACGGGCAAGTTGTCGCCGCGCTGTATGAACGTGCCTACGCCCGCCAGCCCAGCCAGGGCGAGCAGGATCGAATCGCTCGGTTCATCGCCGCCGAGCGAGCTGCCGGGCGCACCCGCCGCCGGGCGTTCGAGAACGTGCTCTGGGCGGTGCTGAATTCGGAGGAGTTCCAGCTCAATCACTGAGAAGGTGTCACGATGCCATTTGTCCGGCCCCCAAGCGCACTGTTCGGCACCAGCCGACGCGACTTTCTCAAGATCGGATCGCTCGCGTTCTCCGGCATTAACCTGACCAAGCTGCTTGCTGCCAGCGAAGGCAGCGAGCGCTCCTGCATCGTGCTGTTCCAAGCCGGCGGCGCCAGCCAGCTCGACACGTTCGATCCCAAGCCCGAGGCTGTATCGGACATTCGCGGCAGCTTCAAGGCGATTCCCACCGCCCTGCCGGGAGTCCGGGTGTCTGAACTGCTCCCGCGCTCCGCCAAGGCACTCGGCAAGTTCTCCATCATCCGCTCGATGCATTCCGACGAGGCGATCCACGAGCGGGCCAGGCAGTACGTCTTCAGCGGCACCAAACCCAGGAACGAAGTGCTCCAGCCGAGCTTCGGGGCGACGCTGGCGAAGGAACTCGGCCCGAAGAACGGCCTGCCGCCGTTCGTATCGATTCCTATGGCCGATTTGTCCGCCGAGGCGGGATTTCTAGGCCCGACTTTCGATCCCTTCGTGAGCGGGGAGCCCACTGCGGAGGACTTCTCGGTCCAAGACCTGACGCTGCCCGGCGGGATCAACTTGTCCGAGGCCCGCTCGCGCACCGAGCTTCTGGGAGCGCTGAATCGAGAGTTCCAGCGGGTCGAACAGTCCCCGCTGATCGATTCCATGGACGAGTTCTACCAGAAGGCGTTCGACTTGATCTCTTCGCCGGCGGCCAAGCAGGCGTTCGACATCTCGGCCGAGCCGGACAAGCTGCGCGACGCGTACGGGCGCACGACCATCGGACAGGGCGCCTTGCTGGCCCGCCGCCTCGTAGAAGCGGGCGTTCGCCTGGCGAGCATCTTCCAATGGGGATACGACACCCACGTCAATAACGAGCCGGAGCACAAGAAGCTGGTCCCGGAATTCGACCGGGCGTTCGTCACTTTGTTGGAAGACCTCGAGCAGCGGGGGCTGTTGGATTCGACCTTGGTGCTCGTGATCGGAGACTTCGGACGGACGCCGAAGATCAATTTTTCGGGCGGCCGAGACCATTGGCCGGGTGCCTTCTCGGTGGCGCTCGCGGGCGCCGGCATACAAGGCGGCGCGGTCATCGGCGAGACCGACAAGCACGCGGCCGAGCCGACCCGCAGGCCGGTCAGCATCGAAGACCTCGGCGCCACGGTCTACGAAGCGCTGCGTATCGACTACCGCAAGAACTACCACGCCAACGGGCGACCGATTGCCATCAACAAGGAAGGCCAGCCCGTCGAGGAGCTTTGGAGCTAAGCATTGTCGCGCTTGGGGCCGCTAGTCGCCTGCGCTCTCGGATTGCACGCTCTCGCGAGCGATCTGCCTAGCCCGGCCATTAGCAGGGTGGACCCGCTGGGCGGGCAGCGAGGCACCGAGGTCGAGCTGGAGATCTCGGGCAGGCATTTCTCCAATGCCTCGGGGCTGGAGTTTGACTCCGCGGACATTGCCTGGACCGCCACCACCTACGCGAGCGCTGGCAAGCTTCGCGGGGTCGTGTCCATCGCTGCTGACGCGGCCCTCGGCCCGCACCTGCTGCGGGTGCGGACGGCGGACGGGTACTCGACAACGGCGATGTTCAACGTGGGCCAGTTTCCGCACCGGCGGGAAGCCGAGCCGAATGACACGGTCGCCGAGGCGCACGAAATCACTGGCTTGGCCGCAGAAGTCCAAGGAGTATTGGAAGGATCTGCGGACATCGACATATTCAAGGTCGATGTGCCCGCCGGCAAGCGCTTGGCCATCGAATTGCGCTCGATCGAGTACGGTTCGGCGGTCGAGGCGAAGATGGCCCTGCTAGATTCGCAAGGCCGACGCCTGGAGTTTAACGACGACCGCGACGACTACCTTGAAACGCCGTTCATCGACCACACCTTCGAGAGGTCCGGGACGCATTACATCAAGATTGATCAGTATCGCGGCCCGCGAGGATTCAACTTCGGGAAGAATTCCGCCTACATCCTGCGCGTGAGCGGCTTGCCGACGATCGAATACGCGGCGCCATTGGGCATCGCCATCGGCACCAGTGCCAAGCTGACGCTGCATGGCAGCGCGCTGGAGACAGTACAACGCGTGTTCGTGACCGCCCTGCGAGCGGCCGAATATGCCCGCATGACGTACCCGTTCACGATGCCGATACACTTCCGGCCGGATCCCGCCAGCGGACCGCTCGTGCCCCGCATTGACGGGAACGTCGTGCAGGTCGGCCAGGACGAGGTCGTGGTGGAGCTGGCCGTCCCGGCCGATACCGAAGTCGGCCTGTGGCGGCTCTGGGCTGCTGGACCGGGCGGGATTGCCGACGGGCCCGTCATCGAGTTGGGCAGCCTGCAGGAGTTCGGCGAGTCCAGCGCGGCCTCCGCCAACTGGCGCGACGGCGGGTATGTGATCGACGGCGTGCTCGAAGCGCCGGGCGAGCGCGATGTGTTCGCCATACACGGCGTAGCCGGCGTGCCGCTACGTTTTTGGACACTGGCGACTCAACTCGGCGTGCCGCACCTTGATCCGATGCTGACGATCCGCGACTCGGAGGGGCGGCGGCTCGCTGAGAACGACGACGTCGTGGCCGGCCAGGGCACTTTGCTCGGCAATCCCGACAGCAGCCTGTATTACGCACCGGATCGGGACGATGTGTTCTTCGTCGAGATCAAGGATCGCACCTTGCGCGGCGGCCCCAGCTACCGGTACCGCTTGAAAGTGCGCAGCGAGCGGCCGAGTTTCCAGCTCTTCACCACGCCGGAGAACTTCGCCGTGGCGCGGGGTGGCGAAGGCGAGCTCAAGGTCCACCTGGTCCGCGAGGCGGGTTTCTCGGGAGAGGTCTCGATCTGGCTCGAGGGGATGCCGCCGGGGGTGGCTGTGCCCGCTGCTCGATTCCGGGCAGACCAGCTCTTCGAGCCCAACGCCGATGGCGCGGACATGATCATCCCCGAGCATGTCTTTCGGATCGCGGTGCCGGAGTCCCTCCCGCCCGGGACCTATCCGATTCGAGTTCTGGGCACGCCGACGGCCGAACAGTCGAGTCCGGACCGGCCAGTGGTGGAAGCCCGAACCACGCTCATCATGGGACCGTTGCTCGATCTTTGGAACTTTGTGCGCAGGCCGCTGCCAAGGATTGAGATGACGGTGGTCGAGCCATTGCAGGGCAGCCTCACAACGGCCACCGAGAGCGTGACCCTGGCGCAGGGCGGTCACGCGACCCTTGAGGTGGATGGCGTGGACTTGCCCGAGGATGTGCCGCTAACCGTCAAGGGGCTGCCGCAAGGAGTGTCCGCCGAGGTGCACAGGAATGGCCAACGCTTCACGGTGGGCCTGGCCGCGGCCCCGGAGGCTGCCGTAGGATCTTGCGAAATCTCGGCCGAAGTGCTGGTACGGGAGCGCTGGGTTGCGACCGGTCTGATCGGTCTGACCGTAGAGCCTGAGCCAACGGCGCGGGCTAGTTCCAAGCGTTGATCGGCTTCGCTCCGCCGGCAACACGAAGCTAGAGCAGCCGCTACGCCTACGCCCGCCCGCGATCGGGCTGTTCCTGCGTGAAGACTCGCATCGTGTCGCCATGCCAGCCGCCGTTCATACTCTGCAGCAGCGAGGTTCTTCTGCTCGGCGGGGTCTTCGGGCAGGTGCTAGGGAGCCGCCTCTGCCTTGAGGGTCAAATCCTGTTCGGAGACCCTCTCCCAGAATCGGAGATCGCTCGAATCGAGAGGGCCCCTCGGGACCATTGGGAGCCTGTAGGCCGATCTATCGGGGATCAGGAAAGATCGGAGCCTGCTGGTAGTGCTCCAAGCGGGAAATTCCAAGAATTCCAGGACTCTGCCAATATGCGGCCACGATGTGGCATACTCAAACGGCACTTCCAAGCAGCATGCGCACGGCCAAGATCGTTTATTGGGAGGAAGATAGCTCTTGGATCGGCTATCTCGAGGAATTCCCAGACTATTGGACACAAGGAGAGACGTTGGAAGATCTCCAGTCCCACCTCCGCGACCTCTATGTAGACCTTACAAGCGACGAGCTGCCAGGGATCCGCAGGGTGGCCGACATCGCTGTCGCGTGAAACGAACCGCGCTGGTCAGCAGAATTAGAGAGGCCGGCTGCGTGCTCGTTCGACACGGCGCCAAGCACGATTGGTATCGCAATCTTGCCACTGGTGTTTACCAGCCGGTACCGCGCCATCGCGAGATCAAGGAGCATCTCGCCAAACACATTCTTGCGAGGCTCGGTTGCCGCTAGTGCCAGGCTGCACAGCGTGAAAGCCGCCTTACAGCGCAAGCGGAGCTCTTGACCACTCCGAGAAGTGATCTTTGCTGCGATGTTCAATGTCCGCCGCGTGGCCATAGCCTGCTCGCAGGCCGAGGCGTTGGAACACCCAGCTGTTGGCGGAGAAGGCCGTGGACTCAGGCACGGAAGAGCGGATGTGGCTGATGACCCTCTTGCAAGCGCTAGGGCAAGCCGGCCGTAGCCTTGTGTCTGTGCCCGCTCGCTGTCTGACCGCCTCTGCGGGAAGGCTCGCGCATCACGGTCCAGGTCCCCGAGCTTTTGAGGCCCTTGGAGGGCAAGGCTGCTCTGTTCGGTGGGGTATTGGCGCACTGCGGCTGGATTCCTCACCGCTAGCCGTTCCAAACCGGCGGCCTGAATGACCACCGTGCGCCGATGTGGAGTAACCACCGGACCCGCCGGCTGACCGGATCGAGCACGTTCTCTCGAGCGAATGGTCAGTTCGTGAGCTTTCGGCGGAGCACGGAAAAGGGATCGATTCCTGGCGGCATGCGGCGTCCGATCCACTGCCCGACCCGAGCCCGCCGGAACCGAAACAGCGAGCCGCACCTGCTCCCTAGGCTGACGGCCTAGCGCCGCTGAAGAGGCTCATCCCGCCCTTGGACCAATGCACGTCCACGGTCTCGAGCCCTGCCTCTGCCAGCCAGCGGAGCTGGTCCAGCAGGTGCGCCGGCTGGTCGATCGGATCCGGGTCTTCCAGCGCGTGATGGTTCCAGCGTTCGGCGCGGAAGGACGCGAACCCTGACAGGTCTCCCCGTAGTTGTATGGACCGCTCTTTGACCGCTTCATCCCATTGCCAGGCAGCTAGCTCGGTCGAGGCCTCGTTTGACGGTCGGATCAGATCGGCGATGGCCAGTACGCCGCCCGGGGCAAGCTGACCCGCCATGTCGTGGAAGAGGCTGCGCTTCGCATTGTCCGGCAAGTGGTGGATCGCGAAGGTCGACACGATCGCCCTAGGCGGCTGGGCGAATTTCCGCCAGTTCAGGCTCCCGAGGTCGAACCGGCTGATCCTGATTCGATCCTTGTAGCGCTCCGTTCGTTGCCGACAGGCCTCGAGCATCACGTCCGATGCGTCGAGGGCGAGCACTCGGACCCCTTCCACGTTGCCAAGGATCGCCTCGCTAAGTGCGCCGTCACCGCAACAAAGCTCAACGACTAGGTCCGATTTGACCCCGGCCGGAATAAGCCGGCAAACACTCTCGACCAGCAGCTCCCGCTCCGGCACGAAGCAGTCGGCATCCCTCAGGAACGTGGCGCTGTCCTGTTCTGTCCAGCCTTCGTTCATCTTCTCGAGCCGATCACCCATCCTATAGCCGCTTCAGCGAAGCGTGCGAGCTTGCGGACTGCCGGAGCGCAATTCGACGAATCGTCCGGCAGGGGCGGCCGCTCTGGCGACGGTACCCTCACGCGCAACCGGCGGTCCAGAGTGGCCGTATGTGCCCGGCCAGAGGACGCGTCCGTTGGGCCGCCTCGATCGCTCCGCCGGCCCGCGTCAGCCCGGATTCATGCTCGCTCGCGGTCCAGCAGTCGCTGAGTGAACTCCCGCATCCTGCGGTCCAGATCCGAAGCGCGCTCGGGCTCCTGCAAGACGAGGTTGTTCTGCTCCGTCGGATCGTCTCTCAGGTTGTACAGTTCGGGACCCTCTTTCGTGATGGCGCTTCTTGGCGACACTCTTGCCCGCGAGTTCTCGACGTACCAACCACATCATGTGGTATCCTATGCATAAGCACGCCGGGTGGCCTTGGGAACGTGGTGCGTTGCCAGGCCAGCCTCTCCGGGAGCCGTTGCTGCGGTTCCCGGAGGCTTCTTCGGTGTGAATTCCAGCAGGATAGGATCCCGCTGGTGAACATCTCGGACGATGAGCCCCAAGCGCTCGCGCCGGGCTAGGTTCCAAGGCGCGTAGTAGCGCTCTGTCGTGGCCACGCTGCTATGCCCGAGCAGCGTCGAGACGTCGCCCATCGAAACGTCTGCGAGCAGCAGCTCGACGGCGAACGTGTCCCGCAAGCGGTGCGGATGGAAGCCTTGGACGCCGGCCGCCTCAGCTACCCGACGCAAGCGCCCGCGCCAGTAGTTCGCGGCCGTCTCCGGCTCGGACCGGCCCGTCCAGAAGTAGTGGTCCCGCCCGGGCTCTTCCAGCGCATCGAGCGCGGCCACGACGACATCGGGCAGCGCCACCGTGACCAGCTCGCCGCTCTAGGCCCGGCGCAGCACCAATTCGCCGCCCGGCTGGAGCGCATCGCGGCGCAGCGTTGCAGCGTCCAGGATCGCCAGGCCCGAGTAGCGCAGCAGCAGGAGCAGCGCCTGCTCCTTCGGCTTGTGCGCGGCCGCGGCCAGCAGAGCCCGCACCTCGTCCGTGCTCAGCGGCATGGTCGGCCGGGCGTCCACCTGCAGGCGCCGAACGCCCTCCAGCGGCGATTCCCGAATCCAGGCCGCCGCCCGCGCGTGGGAGAAGAAGGCCCGCAGCAGCCGGAGCCGCTTGGCCTGCGTGCTGTGGGCGCAGTCCCAGCGCTCGCGCCATTGGGCCATCGCCGCCCTGTCGAGATCGCTGACCGCCTCCGCGCCGCTTTCAAGCGCGAAAGCCTGCAACTGGCGGAACAGGGTCTGGTAGCTCGCCTTCGTCGACTTGCGGATGTTGCGGGCCTCCAGCTCGCGCATGTACGCCTCACAGGCCTCGGCGACCCTCACGCGGCGAGCCCCCTGTGCTCCTGCCCGTCGAAGGCGTCCGGATCGCCGCCGGGGAACCAGCGGCGGATGACGTTGCGGCTGACGCCGAAGCGCCTGGCGATCTCGCCGCGCGGGATGCTCGGGTCCCTGAGCATCGCTTGCGCGATGCGCACGTTCTCCGGGTCGTGGAACACCGAAGGCCGCCCCCAGCGCCGCCCGGCCGCCTTGGCGGCGCGGTGCGACTCCTCGGTGCGCTCGCGCACCAGGTCGGCCTCGAACTCGGCCATGGCCCCGAACACGGCGAAGACCAGCCGTCCGCCGGGCGTGGTGGTGTCGATCGCCTCGGTCAGCGAGACCAGCTGGCAGCCGCGGCAGTCGAGG